>JBEEJX010000035.1:0-9414 GCA_041168965.1 Actinomycetota bacterium | reverse complement strand
ACGGCCAGGTCGGTTACGAAGGCGTAGTTGACCTTGACGCGACCCTTGGTGTACGAACCAGTGGCATCGGCATAGTTGGAGCCACTTGAAGGCTGGTTGTCAATGAAGCGAGTCCAGCCGTTGGCCTGGCTGGTCACGTTCAGAGTGGTGTTGCTTGAAACGTTGTAGGTCTGGAAACCCTTGAACTCAGAGAACTGGTTGCCTGATACGTAGTCGAGGTCGTATGAGTTCACCTGAACGTTGTTGAGCTGCAGCTGAATGCCGGTGCCGGCGGTGGTGTAGGTGCCACCCTCGTAGAACTTGAAGTTCAATTCGACATATCCATTGGCCGTCGTTGGAGTGATGGTGCTCTGCAGCAACTCGGCCGCGGTTAGCGCACCAGCCGGCTGGCTAGGAGGCGGGGTGGTTACAGCGTCCGAATCTTTGTCAAGGTTGGTCATGGTTGCGTTGACCAGGGTTGGGGTGACGACCACGTCAATCACAACGCCGTTGACGGTAGCCGAGTTGCGATAGATCGTAGGCACGTTGTTAGCGCCAGCGATGGTGCCGCCAGGGAACTTGAGCGCCTGACCTGTCATATCAATCGCGGTAAGTGCGTGTGCCGGTGCGGCGGCGATGCCGACCAGTCCGGCGGTGAATAGAAGTGCGGCCGATGCGGCGGCAATCAGTTTCTTCATTTGGCAACCTCGAATTCTTAAGCCAAGCCCCCGTTCGCGAATGCGAACAAAAACTCTTTTAAGTATTCCCGATGGTCCGACACTAAACGGGTCAATGGGGGGTTAACCCCATGTTTTCAATCAGTGGTGTTGCGAGTTAGTGCCGAGCGGGCGACACGTTGGCCGGGGAGCACCAGGCTGGCCACCACAAACAGAAACGCCATGATGCCGAAAATGTAGGTGAGCATGCCGGTCACGCCGCCATCATCGTTTGGATTGATGAAGAAATAGGGCCACCAACCATCGATCGAACCGCGCA
Organism: Actinomycetota bacterium; assembly: GCA_041168965.1. GTDB lineage: Bacteria > Actinomycetota > Actinomycetes > Actinomycetales > Microbacteriaceae > Rhodoluna. Next base: position 8,439 of record JBEEJX010000035.1, on the reverse strand, counting down.
CAATCGTGAACAACAACCAGGCAAATGGATACACCCAGGTAGCAAACGCGGTCTTCCAGCTCAGGGGCTTGTGCGGCGCAAACAGCAGCCACTCGATCACCAGCAGAATCGGTGCCCAAACGTGCAGAACATCGTTTGGCACGGTTGGCCATTGGTAGCCGGCATCGGCGGCGAGCGGCGGCAGGTTTCGCAGCAACAGGTTGTAGACGACGGCCACGATGACCGACGAGGTGACTAGGCCGAGCCTCGCGAGGCTGAGCCACCGCGGTTCACGCTCGACAGGGGTGGCGCGCAGCGCATACGCGCCTGCAATCAGCATCAGGATTCCGGTTGCGATGCTGGTGTCGACCGTGAAGTAGGTGAAGTATTCGTTCGGGCGAAAGACGTTGTGTGCCGTGCGGTCGATGATTTGCCAGGCGACGCTGCCGAGCAGGGCGGCACCGAGGGCAAAACGCAGTGTTGCTGCAAAGAGTCTCATGGGCTAAGACTAAAGGCGGCGATGTAAGTAAAGCCCCTCTTGACAAATCGACCATTTGGCCAATATTCTGAACCCATGAGCGCTCGCGATTTTTCGAACCTGAAGTTTGGCCTAGACACCTTTGGCGACGTCACTGTTGACGACCAGGGCAACCGCGAGAGCGACGCCAAGGTGATTCGAAACGTGATCGAGCAAATCAAGCTGGCCGATCAACTCGGCATCTATTCGATCAACGTTGGCGAACACCACCGCGACGACTTTGCGGTCAGCGCGCCTGACACCGTGCTGGCTGGAGCGGCTACCGTCACCAACCAGATCATGCTCGGCACCGGGGTGACCGTGCTCTCGAGCGACGACCCGGTGCGCGTTTATGAGCGCTTCGCGACCCTGCAGGCGCTGTCGAATGGACGTGCCGAGATCACTGCCGGCCGCGGCTCGTTCACCGAATCCTTCCCGCTGTTTGGCTTTAGCCTGGGCGACTACAACGCGCTATTCGAAGAAAAGCTCGAGTTGCTGGTTCAGCTGCTCGGCGATCAGCCGGTGACCTGGTCGGGCAAAACCCGAGCTCCGCTCGAAAATCAAGAGGTATGGCCAAAGACCGAACAAGACATCTCGTTGCGTGTGGGCGTTGGCGGCAGCCCAGAGTCGGTGGTGCGTGCCGCGCGCTTAGGCATCCCTATGGCTCTTGCCATCATTGGCGGCGACCCGGCCCGCTTCGCTCCGTTCTCGAAGCTCTATCGCGATGCCCTCGCGCAGTTCGAGCGCCCTGAGCTCGAGGTGTCGATTCACTCGCCCGGGCACATTGCCGAAACCGACGAGCAGGCAATCGAAGATCAGTGGCCGCACTACCAAACCATGTATGGCCGCCTCGGCCGCGAACGCGGCTGGGGGCCAATGTCAAAGGATCACTACCTCGCCGAGGTGAGTGCCGGTTCGATGTATGTCGGCTCGCCCGAGACCGTTGCCCGCAAGATAGTGCACGCCGTAACGTCGGTCGGTGCCGGTCGCTTCGACCTCAAATACGCCACTGGGACCATGCCGCACTCGAAACTCATGAGGTCGATCGAGCTTTATGCCACCAAGGTGGTGCCTCGCGTTCGCGAGCTGCTGGCCGAGTCAGACGCCGAGGTCTGGGGCTAGTGCCGACCTGCCCAGAGTTCGCGCTCGACACCTTCGGCGATTCCCAATTCGATTCCTCAGGCATGCGCCAGTCGGATGCCCAAACCATTCGCGATGTGGTGGCACAGGCACGCCTGGCCGACGAGCTTGGCCTGGCTGCCTTCAGCATTGGTGAACACCACCGCGACGACTTTGCGATTAGCGCCCCCGACACCGTTTTGGCCGGCATTGCGTCGGTCACCGACCGCATTCGTTTGGGCACGGCCGTCACAATCCTTTCGACCGACGACCCGGTTCGCGTGTTCGAACGATTCTCGACCCTTCAGGCGCTCAGCGATGGCCGGGCCGAAATCACGGTGGGCCGAGGCTCATACACCGAGTCTTTCGATCTTTTTGGATTCAAATGGGACGACTCGTTTCGGCTGTTCGACGAGCGTGTGGAGTTGTTTGCGCAACTGCTCGAGCAACGCCCGGTCACCTGGTTGGGCGAGACGCGCTCGCCGCTGCACAACCAAGAGGTGTGGCCAAAACTCTCTAGCCCGCTGCGGTTCAGAGCGGCCGTTGGTGGTGCGCCAGAGTCGGCGATTCGTGCCGCTCGATTGGGAGCCAGCCTGTCGCTCTCGGTGATTAGCGGCGACCCGCTCCGGTTTGTCGACTATGTGCAGAGCTATCGCGATTCGCTGGTTGACTTCGGCCGCGACCCACTACCGACCTCGGTTCACGGCCCCGGCTTTATCGCCAAGACCGATGAGCAGGCCATCGAAGAATTCTGGCCGCTTTATGACGCCAGCTACGGCAAGATTTCGCGCGAACGTGGGCGCCCTGCAACCGACAAACGGCACTTCATCGATGAGGTTCGTTCTGGTGCGCTTTATGTCGGTTCGGTCGAAACCGTGGCCCGCAAGATTGCGCGCACGATTCACGGCCTCGGCATCAATCGCTTCGATTTCAAATACAGCGCGGGGCCAATGACCCAGCTGCAGGCCATGAACAACATTGAGCTGTATGCCACGCAGGTTGCGCCGCGCGTTCGCGAATTGCTCGCCGAGGCCCGCATCGAGGCTGGCCGGCTCGAGGGAGCGCTCGCCGCTGTGTCGGCTTAGGCTAAATCCATGCGTTTTTCAACGACTGCGATTGTTCTGGGTTCGCTTGCGATTGCCTCGGTGGCATTGACCGGATGCGCCTCGGCAACCGATGTTGCCGCAGGCCCATCGACTGCGGCCAGCGAGCTGCCAAGCTCGGTTGCGCCAACCGGAGTCGCCCCGACCACCGCTCAAACCAGCGACCCAAACATGCAGGTCTCACTGCTCGATGAGCGTGCATTCACCGGCGCTCTAAAGCCGTTGGGTTTTGCGTGTGACGCCAGCGTTGTCAAGGCGATCGACGTGATGGGTAGTGCCGTCGAATTTTCGACGATTGCGTGCCGACGCGGTAGCGAACCGGATGTGGTTTTGACGCTCGCCGCAAACCAGAATGAGCTCGAGCTCGTGACCAGCCAGTCTTGCAAGGCCGTGACCGGCACCCAGGCTCGCACGCCGATAGTTGCCGGCGGAAATTGGCAGCTACTTTCGGCCACGGCCGATGGCCCACTGCTAGCCGAACTTGGCAAGATTCTGCAGGGCAAGACGATCACAATCGCCCAGCTCTGCGCATAGGTTTTTTGGGCAGCCTTGTGCTGACGCTGATCTGCTTTGGTGGGCGTACTGCGCTTTATCTCGCCAGCTATCCTGCGGCCAACTATTAGCTAGTGCGCTAGCCGGCAAGCGGCAGACGGATGCTGGTGTGCAACCCGCCTAGATCCGCGCTTCGGCTTAGTTCGATCGTGCCACTGAGCGTCTTCACGATTCCAGTGATGATGCTCATGCCGAGGCCAGACCCGCCATTCACCCGCGAACGAGCAGGGTCGAATCGCTTGAAGGCGTCGACTCCGTGACCGTATGCGGCCTCGGGCAAACCAGGGCCTGCGTCTTCGATGTCTAGCTGAACCCACGCTCCGTCGGCGGCAAGGCGCACAAGCACGCGATCGTTCACGCTCGTGTGGCGAGCAATGTTGCCTGTTAGGTTCGCAAGCAGCTGGCGCAGCAGGTCGTCGCGGCCGAGCACGCTCAAACCTGGCTCGATGCGCACCTCAACACTGCGCCCTGGTTGAATCGCGGCCAGGTCGTCGGCCGCAGTCTGCACAACCTCGCTCAGGTCAACTGCGTCGATTAGGGCAACCGACGAGGTGGCCTCAGACAACTCTGCAATTTGCAACAGGTCTTTGATCAGGCGCTCCATGCGCTGAATTTCGGCGGCCATGCGGTCGTGTGCCCGAGCGCGTTGTTCGACCGGCAATTCCTGCTTAGAGATCATCTCTAGGTATCCGCGCACCACGGTCAACGGTGTGCGCAGTTCGTGCGATGCGTCGCCCAAGAACTCCTGCATGCGCTCCTGAGCGGCACGTTCAACAGTCACGGCTTGTTGCAGCGCCGAAACCATTTCGTCGAGCGCGCGACTCAACCGGTCGACCTCGCTCGAGCCAGCCTCGGCGGCCAGATCGTGTTCAAGGTCGCCTGCAGCGATGCGTTCGGCCTCGCTGGTTAGGCGCGCGATCTTTCGTGTTTCGCGCCGGGTGATTAGCGCGATTGCCGCCGCACCAAGCAAGATCGCCAGGCCCGTGACGCCACCCAATCCGAGCATCGCGGCAGTGCGCTGTGCTGTGACATCGGTTAGCGACATAGCCAGCAGCACCCAATCGCCGCTGTCGAGCTTGATCGCCCGCAACCGGTATGCCTCGTTGGTCGCAACCGACACGGCCGATTTGCTGGCGGCCGTCAACTCGGCGGCGGTTGGTGCCTCGGCGATTACATCGCCCCCAGCGCTCAAGTTGCTCAGTTCGCCGGTGGCCGCCAAATAGCCAACCTCGAGCGAATCGCCGGCTTCGCTCGAAACCAAAAACGCGGCCGCAAGCTTGTCTGACTTCTCGTTGATGATCGTGTCGGCGCCTGACTCGAGCACCTTGTCGATCGAGGCAACACCGGCCGACTCGTTGGCGATGACCGCCACCGTGCCAACGGCTAGGCCGAGCGCAGCAATCACACCGGCCGAAGCCAGGGTGAGTTTGGTCTGCAGTCTCATTAGGTCAGCCGTTGCCTTCTTTAGGTCTATGGCTCAATCTGAAAACCGATGCCGCGCACGGTCTTGATGCCCGCCCAGTCGTCGGTGTGCAGCTTGCGGCGCAAATAAGAAATGTATGTGTCGACCACGGTCGCGCCGGTGGCAAAGCCCATGCCCCACACCCGGTCGAGCAGGTGCGCCTTGGTCACAACCTTGCCCTTGCGCTCGATCAGTTCGAGCAGCAGTCGGAACTCGGTGGGCGATAGGTCGACCGCGGCACCGTTCATGGTCACCAGGTGTCGATCTTCATCGACTCGGATCGGGCCGCACTCGTGCATTCCGGTGTCTGGAACCTCGGCCGAGGTGCGTCGCAAGATCGCGGCAACGCGCAGGGTCAGCTCTTCGAGGCCGAAGGGCTTGGTCACGTAGTCGTCGGCGCCATACTTTAGGCCCGTGGTCACATCGCCGCGGTCGGCGCGTGCGGTCAAAAGAATCACCGGGGTGTTGTCGCCGTGTTCGCGCAGGTCTTGCAGCAGGTCGAAGCCGTTCATGCGCGGCATGTTGACGTCGCTAATGATTAGGTCGAATCGCTCGGCGCGAATGGTCTTGAGGGCGTCGAATCCGTCGATCGCCGCTCGGGCCTGGTGGCCAGCGAGCGTGAGGGCATCAACGAGCATGTCGCGCATGCCCGGTTCATCATCGACGACGAGGATCTTGGGAGCCATGCCTAAAGCCTATTCATGCCACCGACATCGTCGCTGGCTCCAAAGATTGCCCTGAGGATTTCACAGATAAATCACAAAACATAAGACGTTCAATAGTTGTGCAGCCACGAGGTTTCGTCCCCCTCGAAAACTGGATGGCGGCAAATCGGAATCGAATCCTCAGATTCGGAAAGAAGAACAAATGTTCAAGAAGGCAAACAAGAGTGCGGCAGCAGTGCTGGTCGCAGCTGGCCTCGTCTTTGGTGGCGTCTCGACCGGTTTCGCGGCCGACACCACTCCGACTCCAGAACCAACTGCAACCACCTTCGTGCAGGGCCCAACGCTCAAGCTCAGCAAGACCGAGCGCGTTGCCCTCAAGGCATACCGTGATGCGGTCGCCACCTACAAGACTGCGATGCAAAAGTTCCAGGCCGACAAGGCTGCCTATGTGGCCGCCAAGAAGGACTACCAGGCTGCGATGAGCGCATACCAGGCAGCAATGAAGCAGTGGGCAACTGCAAATGCCACTCAGATTGCGGCCATCAAGGCAGTGCGCGAAACCTTCCAGACTGCGGTCAAGGCTGCTAACGATGCATACAAGGTTGCGTTGGCTGCGGCCACCACCGCGGCAGAAAAGACTGCCGCTCTCGATGCACGCAAGGCCGCCGTTGACTCGGCAAAGACCACCATGGATGCGAACCTCGCAGCCATTGGCCCACTGCCAACCAAGCCAGTGAAGCCAGACATGGTCAAGCCAAACCCATCGGCCAAGCCGACCAAGCCTGAGAAGCCGGTCAAGCCAACGCTTGCACCGACTCCAGCGCCAACCGCAACCCCATAGTCTGGGGCTGCCAGCAAAAAACTTCTGAATCGGATCTTCAGAAACCTCCACTCTCCTTAGTGGCATCGATGCTCGCCTCGCGGCGGGCATCTTTGTTTAACGGGGTTTCGCAGGTTGCGAGTCTAAACTTTGGGCATGATTCAGCGTGCCAACCACATCAGCAACAAGACTCCCTTTATGCGCGTGATGGCTGGTGGCGCCGCGGCGACGCTGTTGAGTCTTGCGCTCGCGGGTTGCTCGGCTGGCGGCTCGATTCTGCCTGGTGGCGGCGATTCTCAGAGCCCGACCCCAACCGTCAACTACGTCACGGCACCGCTCACCGGCGTCAAGTTTGTTGATGGAACGGCAGAGGCCGCGGCGCTGGCAAGCCCATCGGTTGCTTGCAAGATCGACAACTCAGAGGCGGCCCGCCCGCAGCAGGGCCTCAACTCGACCGATGTGGTTTTCGACGAAATGGTCGAGGGTGGCCTGACCCGCCTCGTCGCGATTTGGCAGAGCAACAAGCCGACTGCGATTGGACCGGTGCGTTCGATTCGCCCGATGGACCCTGACATCATCAGCCCGTTCGGCGGGATCGTCTGTTATTCGGGCGGTCAGCAGATTTTCGTGAACCTGATGCGCAATACCGCGGTGTTCAACGCATCTGAGACGAGTGAACAGGGCAAGGGCACGTTCAGCCGCACGCATGACCGCGAGGCGCCGCACAACGTAATCGTGAATGTGTCGAAGCTCGCTGCGGCACACAGTGACATCGCTGCACCTCAGCAAATGTGGGACTTCTCGGCCGAGGTTGCAGGATCTTCTGCGGGCTCGGCTGCCTCGGCCGCTTCGGTGACTTCGCTTACGGTCAAATATCCTTCTGCCACCGCCAAGTGGGACTGGTCGGCTAGTGCAAAGTCGTCGACCGGAGTTGATGGCGCTTGGGTTCGCACTCAAGACGGCAAGCCGCACATCGACAAGCTGACGGGCGCCCAGGTTCGGGCAACCAACGTTGTTGTGCTCGACGTAAAGATTGACCGCTCATATGCAGATCACAAGTATGGCCACATTCCTAAGACCGTCATGATCGCGAGCGGTGACGCCTGGGTGTTCACCGGCGGTGGCATGGTCAAGGCCCGCTGGCAAAAAACGTCGCAGACCGGGCGCATCCTGCTGACCGATTCGGCTGGCGCGGCGATCACATTGGCGCCAGGCAACACCTGGGTCGAACTCAAGCCGGCGGCACCCGAGGGGTCACTCGCAATGGTGACCAAGTCGGTGGGCGGCGGCTCGGCCAGCCCTTCGCCATCGGCAACTAAGTAACGTTCGGCAGTTGGGTTGCTTCCTGCCGGCCGCTAGTCGTTCGGTTGGGGTTCGCGCCCTGCCTGTAGCTCCCAGGGAATCTCGGTGATTTCGCTTGGGTCAACGAGTCCTGGCTTCATCGACCAGTGGCTCAAGACGGCCTCGACGATTCGGTTCGCGGCCTGCCCCGCATAGGGCATCGCGGCGCGTCGCAAGTCGTCGATTTTTCGACCTTTTGCAGTCGGCGGATCGATTGGGTGTGAAGTCGTTCTGCATCGTGTTGAATTTTCGACGTTTTCTTGTCGAATTTCGGCCAATTTCGCCTCAAATATCGCGATATTTACGGGTGTCCTCAACCGATAATTTGCCTCGGCCGCCAGCTCGCCCAGGGCAGTGAATGGCCAGTGATCGGGTCGCTCCAAGAAGATGCCGGTCTTGCCAGTCGCCAACGGGTACTCGGCCAAAAAGCTGATGCCATCCGAAACCAGCACATCGCAGCCGAAGACTCGAGCGAGCGGCCAAGCCGACGCGTCTTCGGTATTCGGCAGTGAATCCCAGGATGCGCGCCAAGACGCAACTTCGGTGGGCGTCAACACCTCGCGATCTACGAGAGTGCCCCACATGAACGGATGCGCCCGGAGCGCAAAGCGCGTGCCTGGATTTCGTTGGGCGACCTCGAGCATCAAATCTTTGGTCGCGGCAAAGGTGCCGAAGTTGAGCCAGTGTGGCGAGTAACTGTGGTGCGGCGCAAACACCACGGCAGGAGGTGCTGAAATATCGGCATATTTGCCGCCAATTTGGCCAATTTGCGATGAAAAATCGGCGAATTTTGCACTAGGTGCATAGTCGTTCGGGCGAGCATCCCCGTTCGCTTCGGCAATCGGCGAATTTTCGACGTTTTGCGCTGCACCCCGCTGCAC
>JBEEJX010000034.1:0-3126 GCA_041168965.1 Actinomycetota bacterium | reverse complement strand
ACAACGGTGCCGGCGCGCTTTGACATGCGCACAGGTGCGCCGTCTTTCATTAGGTTGACCAACTGGCCAATCAGAATTTCGAGGTTGGTGCCTGGCTCGTCGCCAAATGCGGCGCACATAGCCATCATGCGTGGCACATAACCGTGGTGGTCGGCGCCGAGCATGTAGACACAGCGGTCGAATCCGCGTGAGCGCTTGTCGAGGTAATAGGCCAGGTCGCCCGCGATGTAGGCGGCCTCGCCATCGCTCTTGAGCACAACGCGGTCGCGGTCGTCGCCAAAGGTAGTGGTGCGCAGCCAGAGAGCGCCATCGGCCTCAAACATGTGGCCCAGTTCGCGCAGGCGTTCGATTGCGCGGTCGACGGCACCCGACTCGTAGAGCGAGTTCTCGTGGAAGTAAACGTCGAAGTCGACACCAAAGTCGTGCAGCGATTCGCGGATCTCTTGGAACATCAGTTCGACGCCGGCGGCACGGAAGGCCTCCTGGGCGGCGTCATCGGCGAGCGCAAGGATGTCTTCGGCGGTCTCGGCCAACACCCGGTCGGCGATGTCTTGGATGTATGCGCCGCCGTAGCCGTCCTCAGGCGCGGCAAGGCCGCGCGCTGCGGCAAGTAGAGAACGCGCAAAGCGATCGATCTGAGCGCCGTGGTCGTTGAAGTAATACTCGCGAGTGACCTGTGCGCCCTGGGCCTCGAATACGCGAGCCAACGAGTCGCCGACTGCCGCCCAGCGGGTGCCACCGATGTGGATCGGGCCGGTCGGATTCGCCGACACAAACTCGAGGTTCATCTTGACGCCGGCCAGGTCGGTGCCACGGCCGAATGCATCGCCCGCCTCGACAATCACGTGCGCGATCTCGCCCGCGGCGGCAGCGTCTAGCGAGATGTTGATGAAGCCAGGGCCGGCGATATCGACCTTGGCGATGCCGGTCACGTTGCTCAATGCGGCGGCAACTAGCTCGGCGAAGGCGCGTGGATTTATGCCAAACTTGCCGGCCAACTGCATGGCCACATTTGTGGCCCAGTCGCCGTGGTCGCGGTTCTTGGGGCGCTCGATGACGACCTGGTCAGGCAACTCGGCGGCAGCGAGCTTGCCCTCGGCAACGAGCGCGCCGAGGATTCGAACGATAGCCGCAGAAAGGTCTGCTGGAGTCACGGGAGTTCCTAACCGAATGAGTGATCGATACGCGATCGCGGTGAAGCCTCGAACCGCGAACCAACCATTGGCACAACTCAGTGCCTAGAAAGCAAAAGCTAGGCTCAATATTACCGCGGCTAGCGGCGAATCAGGCCAAGTACCGGGTCTGCCGTCACCGGAATCGGATCGCTCAACTCGCCAACGAAACTGCCGTTCGGGGCATCCCAGAAGCCGATGAGGTTCCAGCCTTCGGAACCCTTGACCAGCCTCGAGGCATACAACCCCGGAGCATCGAACAGCACGGCCCGATTGAAGTCGACATCGCTCAAGTCAGGCGCCACCGAAAGGCTATAAACGCCGCCGCGTTCGCCGCGGTCTAGGCGCGACTGGTGCAACCAGACCGGGCCACAGCAAAAGAGCACGATGGGCACGCCATCGACCATCTCAAACTGAAACACTTCCGTCTCGCCGAAGCCCTGCTGCGGCGCGCTCAACGGCGGCTGAACCGTCCAGTGCAGCAGGTCGCTACTGGTGGCGTGTGCCATGACGCCATCCTGATGACCGGTTCGACTCTCGACCGAGTTGGCCGTGGTGAGCATGTGCCAATCGCCATGCGGCTGACCGGCGTCATCGCTAAAACGAAACACCCATGGGTCGCGAAAAGGCTCGAGGTCGAAACCACCCGCGAGCGTTTGATACCAGCGCGGGTCGGCTGCCACCAAGGGCGTGCCCGCACCCGTCTCGGGCTCATACTTTGCCCAGGTCAACAGGTCGTCGCTCGTGGCTAGGCCGACGGTTTGCCGTTGGCCCGCGTCTTCGCGCGAGGTGCCGGTGTAAAACATGAACCACTTGCCCTCGTGCCTGAGCACCGAGCCCGTCCAGGTGGTCCAGCTGTCGAAGGCCGGCGACTCCGAGGTGGCGATCGCGTCGGCAACCACCGTCCAGTTGGTTAGGTCGGATGAGATTGCGTGCCCCACCGAGGTGTTTCGGTGTCGGCGGTTCGGGTCGCCAAGAGCTCGGCTGGCCTGCAGGTAAAACGCGTGATGGTTCTGCCCGTCGAAGGCATACCAAGAATCCCAAACCCATTGGCCGGGCAATTTGAGAGCCACGTGGCCTCCTATCCGCAAGTCTTAGACGACTAAGCCTAAAGCTGGCGCGGGTAGACTTATCGAACCCTAGCCCCTATAGCTCAGGGGATAGAGCGCCGCTCTCCGGAGGCGGATGCGCAGGTTCGAATCCTGCTAGGGGCGCGTGTTTGGAATCAGTTGGCTTCAGCCAGAACAGCTCATCAGTTCGATGGGCGGGTTCGCCATTCTCGGCGTCTGCCTAATCGTGTTCATCGAGACCGGTTTGCTCGTGGGCTTCTTCTTGCCCGGTGACTCGTTGCTGTTCATCACCGGCCTGCTGACGGCCGGTCACGTGATCGACTGGCCGATTTTTGTTGTCTGTCTGCTGGTTTCGGTGGCCGCCTGGTTGGGCGATCAGACCGGCTATTGGATAGGCCGAAAGATTGGCCCGGCCGTCTTCAAGCGCGAAAACAGCCGCTTTTTCAGCCACAAAAACGTCGAGAAGGCTCATACGTTCTTTGAACGGTATGGCGCACGCGCGATCATCCTTGCTCACTTTGTGCCGGTGATGCGCACCTTCGTGCCTGTAGCCGCTGGCGTTGGCGAGATGGACTACCGCCACTTCTTGAAATACAACATTTGGGGCGTTGTCGGTTGGGGCTCGGGCGTGACCCTGATGGGCTATTTCTTGGGTGCGATTCCGTTGGTGCGCGACCACGTCGAATATTTCACGCTCGGATTTGTTGTGTTGTCGACAATCCCAATCGCGCTGGAGGCCCTGCGCGCCAAGCGCGAGGATCGCGCGAGCACGCAGTCACCCGCGAGGCGGCGACGGCGGTCAGATAGCTGGCCAGCTGCTCGAGTGCCCACGCGCGGTGACTCATCGAGTTCGTGACCTCGGGTTCGAGCTCGGCCGCCGTGAC
>JBEEJX010000033.1:0-21566 GCA_041168965.1 Actinomycetota bacterium | reverse complement strand
AACGTTACCTGGACTATCTCAACAACCGTGGCATCGACTCGATCGACGCAATTTCGGAACTTGTGGTTGGCGATTTTGCCGAGCAATTGGTTTCGAAGGCTGGCCTAGCGGCAAGTTCTGTTGCTCGGGTTATGGCAGCGGTAAGGGGACTCCACAAGTTTTGGTTGCTCGAGGGGCTGGCCGAAAACGACCCCGCTCATGTCGTCAAGCCACTAAAAGCGGGAAAGCGTCTTCCTAAGGCCATCTCGATTGACTCGGTCGTTGCCCTGCTAGAAGCAGCCGGCCCCGCGCCGGAATCAGAGCACGACGCGGCCACGGTGATTCGACTGCGCGATCGAGCTTTGCTAGAGCTGCTCTATGCCACCGGGGCTCGAATCAGCGAAATCACCGCGTTAGACCTAGATGATTTGGTCGACCCGACCATGGTCAGGTTGTTCGGCAAGGGTTCTAAGGAGCGTATCGTTCCTGTCGGTCGCTATGCACAAGCGGCGCTCACCGCCTATTTGAGTAGGGTGCGACCAAACCTTGCAATCCAAGGTCGAGGCACGCCTGCCGTTTTTCTGAATCAACGTGGCGGCCGACTGAGTCGACAGTCGGCATGGAGCATTCTGACAGAGGCGGCCCGTATCGCTGGGTTGGAGGCACATGTCTCGCCGCACACGCTGCGGCACTCGTTTGCAACCCACCTGCTTGAGGGAGGCGCCGACGTGCGTGTGGTGCAGGAGCTACTAGGACATTCGTCGGTCTCAACAACCCAGATTTACACGCTGGTGACGGTGGATGCCTTGCGTGAAATGTATGCCACTGCTCATCCGCGTGCCCGCAAATAGGTAGGCTATTAGCACCTAGGACAGGGGAGCAAGAATGGCTAAAACCGAAAAAGATACTCGCTTCCCGACTCCAAAACCGCTGGTAAAGCACGGCCCTGCACGTGTGATTGCGATGTGTAACCAGAAGGGTGGAGTCGGTAAGACCACGACCACCATCAACCTGGCCGCAGCGTTGGCTGAGTATGGCCGCAAGGTCCTCCTAATCGACTTCGACCCGCAGGGTGCTCTCACCGCTGGAATGGGTTTTCACACCCACGAGGGCAACACGATTTATGAGTTGATGAAGGGTTCGATCACCGATACCCGCTCAACGATTCTGCAGACTCAGGTGAAAAACCTAGACCTGATTCCAGCGAACATTGACCTGTCGGCAGCCGAAATGGAATTGGTGAATGCCATCTCTCGCGAGCGCATCCTCGCTGGCCTGATTCGCCAGGTCGCTGACGACTACGACGTGGTAATCATCGACTGCCAGCCGTCGCTTGGATTGCTCACTGTGAATGCCCTAACCGCTGCACACGGCGTGATCATTCCGCTGGCCACCGAGTTCTTTGCTCTGCGCGGTGTCGCGATTCTCGAGGGCATTATTGGCAAGGTCCGTGCGTTGCTAAACCCAACTTTGAACCTGGATGGCATCCTGGCGACCATGTATGACCCGCGCACCCTGCACTCGCACGAAGTGCTGGAGCGTGTTCGCGAGCGCTACGGCGACAAGCTGTTCAAGAGCGTCATCAACCGAACCGTCAAGTTTCCGGATGCGACTGCGGCAGGTCTGCCGATCACCGGTTTTGCTCCGACATCGGCCGCGGCAGAGGCATATCGCACCGTAGCGAGAGAGTTGGTCTCGCGTGGTTGTGCCCCATAACCACGAGCTAGTCGAAGCCCCTGAGAAGAGTTTGGGATTCGAACTCAGCCTCTCGAATTTTGAAGGTCCATTCGACCTATTGCTGTCGTTGATTGCCAAACACGAGCTTGACATCACGCAGATTTCGCTTTCGCGCGTAACTGACGAATTCATCGCCTATCTGAAGGGCCTCGACGAGGACGAAGAGCTCGATCAAGCCAGCGAATTCTTGGTAATCGCGGCGACTCTGCTTGACCTAAAAATCGCAGGACTCTTGCCGCGCGGCGAGGTCGTGGACGCCGAGGACGTTGCCCTGCTCGAAGCGCGAGACCTGTTGTTTGCCAAACTCTTGCAGTACAAGGCCTTCAAGGAAATCTCGACTTGGTTCTCGACGGCCCTGTCGCTAGAAGCTGGACGTGTGCCTCGCGATGTGCTGATGGAGGAGCGGTTCCGCGAGTCGAAGCCGGAGTTGATCTGGACCCTGAACTTGGCCGAGTTTGCGAAGCTCGCCGAGGACACCATGACCCCCCGCGAGATTCCTGCCGTCGGCTTGACACACCTTCATGCGCCTCGCGTGAGCATTCGGGAACAAGCGGTTGAAGTGGCGTCGTTGTTGCGCGCATCAGGATCGCTGACCTTTAGAGAGATCATTGCGGCCGTGAAAGACAAGGCTGTCGTAGTGGCTCGATTTCTTTCGATTCTTGAGCTTTATCGCCTCATGGCGATTTCTTTCGAGCAGGACGCCCCATTGAGTGACCTGAAGCTGGTCTGGCGCGCCGAGAATTTCGATGACAATCAACTTGCCAACCTAGGAGCCGAATATGACGCCTGATTTGAACGGTGCGCCTGGATCTGAGATTCTTGCCACCCACAGCGACAGCCTGCGTTCGGCGATCGAAGCGGTGTTGATGGTCGCTGATTCGCCTCTCTCGCTGGTTGTGCTGGCCGGTTCGTTAGAACTGCCGGTCGCCGAGATTCGCGAGGCAATTCACTCGCTTCGCGACGACTATGACGGCGTGAATGGTGGTGCGCCAAGAGGCTTCGAACTGCGCGAGGTGGGCGGCGGTTGGAGAATCTTTGTGCGCCAGGAATTCGACTGGGCTGTGAAGCTCTTCGTCGCCAACGAGAACCCAACCAAGCTCTCACAAGCGGCGCTGGAGACTCTTGCGGTAATCGCATACAAGCAACCAATCGCGCGTGGTCAGGTAGCTTCGATTCGTGGTGTGAATGTCGACTCTGTTGTGCGCACCCTCGTAAGCCGTGGCCTGATCACCGAGCTTTATACGGATGCCGAAACCGGCGCAATCAACTACGGAACCACCCCGCTGATGCTGGAACTTCTTGGGATTAACTCGCTCGAAGAGCTGCCGGCGATCAGCCCATACCTACCGAATGCATTGGACAACTTTGATGAGTGATTACGAGATCGAGACTTCAACTGACGACGAGGAGTCGCCAAGCACCGAGATGCGCCTGCAGAAGGCCATGGCTCACGCGGGCGTCGCCTCGCGGCGAGTTTGCGAGGACCTGATTACCAAGGGTCGAGTCAAGGTCAACGGCAAGACGGTGACCGAGCTTGGCAGCCGCATTGATACCGCCATCGACAAGGTGACGGTCAACGGCACGCCGATTCAGTTCGACACTTCGCGTGTTTATCTTGCTCTGAACAAGCCGCTCGGCGTTGTCAGCTCGATGAGCGATGAGGAAGGCCGACCTGACCTTGCCCAATTCGTGCTCGATTTTGATCGCGTCTTTAACGTTGGGCGTCTCGACGCAGAGACCACCGGCCTGCTTTTGATGACAAACGATGGCGACCTGGCTCACAAGT
This sequence comes from Actinomycetota bacterium, assembly GCA_041168965.1. GTDB lineage: Bacteria > Actinomycetota > Actinomycetes > Actinomycetales > Microbacteriaceae > Rhodoluna. The sequence continues at coordinate 18,064 of JBEEJX010000033.1, read as the reverse complement.
TGATGCACCCGAAATTCGGGGTCACTAAGACCTATGTTGCCCGTGTGGCTGGAATCGTTTCGCTCGCGACGATTCAGCAGTTGCTTGACGGCATCACTCTTGAAGATGGCGAGATTGCGGCCGACAAGGCGCACATTGTCGATCAGCGCGGCGACGAAACCTTGGTTGAGATTGTGTTGCACTCGGGACGCAACCGAGTCGTGCGCCGCATGTTTGAAGAGGTAGGGCACCCTGTTCGCGGACTCGTGCGTAAGCAGTTCGGGCCCATTCACCTGGGCACACTGCGCCCAGGAGATATTCGCCAGTTGAATAAACTTGAGATTGGCGCTCTGCTGAAGGTGGCAGACGGTCGACGGGCACGAACCCCTCGCCCTGAGCAGGTGCGACCAGGCAAGGGGCGCCCGACTCCGGCCAAGTCAAACCCGAAGTCAAACACCAAGTCGAACTCGAAGTCGAAGAAGAGATAACCATGGCAGTACGAGCCATTCGCGGTGCAATCCAGCTTGAGGTAGACGAGCGCGAGCACCTGTTGAAGTCGACGGCCGAGCTGCTGTCGAAGACCCTGCACGCCAACGACATCTCGGCCGACCAGCTGATTTCCATCCTGTTCACCGCGACTCCGGATGTGACCAGCGAATTTCCGGCGCTCGCCGCACGCGAGCTAGGCCTCGGCGATGTGCCGCTCATGTGTTTCGTAGAAATGAACGTCGGGCACGCTCTGCCGCGAGTGATTCGCGTGATGATCAACGTCGAGACTGACAAGCAGCGCGCTGAGATTCAGCACGTGTACCTGCGCGGCGCGGCTGCGCTTCGCCTGGACCTAGCGCAGTGACCACTGGGCGCTTGAGCGGCACCGTACGTATCGTAGGCGCGGGTCTGCTGGGAACGTCGGTGGGTCTTGCACTGCGCGCCCTTGGAGTCGATGTCGTTATCGAAGACTCATCGCCGGCCAACGAAAAACTTGCAATCGACTACGGTGCCGGTCGCGCTGCGAGTGCCGAGGATTCGCCGAACCTGATTGTGGTTTGTGTGCCGCCAGATGTGACCGGCAAGGTAGTCGCCGCCGAACTTGCGGCTAATCCGCATGCTGTCGTAACCGATGTGGCGAGCGTCAAGGCTTCTGTTTTGGCCGACCTGCGCGCACGCGGTGTCGACCTTTCTCGTTATGTTGGCTCGCACCCGATGGCCGGTCGCGAGCGCGGTGGCGCAATCTCGGGTCGAGCAGACCTATTCGTTAGTCGCCCCTGGGTGATTTCAGCCTCGAGTTCTAATTCGGCGGCATCGGTGCAGTTGGTCGAAAACCTTGCACTCGATTTGGGTGCTGCGCCGGTTCGCGTTCCTGCTGAAGATCACGACCGAGCAGTTGCGCTTGTCTCGCACGTTCCGCAATTGGTCTCGAGTTTGCTGGCAGCGCGCTTGGTCGAAGCCGAGGCGGGCGATGTCGCGCTTGCCGGCCAGGGCCTGCGCGACACCACGCGAATCGCGGCCAGTGACCCAAAGTTGTGGATGCAAATTCTTGGTGCAAATTCAGCGCCGATTGCCCGCGTTCTTCATGAACTTGCCGACGACCTAAGCAAGGTCGTTGTGGCCATGGATGACGTAGACGCGCCTGGTTCGTTGGCCACGATCGGCCGCGTGCTTGAGGCAGGCAACCGCGGTGTCGAGCGCATCCCCGGAAAGCATGGAACCAAGCACACCGCCTATGCGCAGCTCGTGGTGATTATTGAAGACAAGCCGGGTGAACTCGGCCGCCTGTTCAATGAGGTTGGCGAAATCGGAGTGAACATCGAAGAGCTGAAGCTTGAGCACTCACCGAGCGCACAGGTCGGTTTGGTCGAACTCTATGTCTTGCCAGGTGTTGCCGATCGCCTTGGCGCAGAACTGAGTGCACGTGGATGGAGGATTGCCGGATGAGCGAAATTATTGCTATTGACGGGCCTGCCGGCTCTGGCAAATCTAGCGTGAGTAAGCAGGTTGCCCGCGAGCTTGGTCTTGGCTATCTCGACACCGGAGCCGCATACCGCGCCTTGGCTTGGGCGGTTCTGGATGGGCGTTTCAGTCTTGAATCATTGGCCGAAATCGACCTGGATGCGATGTTCGACTATTCAATCTCGCTAGACCCAGATGATTTCTGGGTTGCGGTTGCAGGAACCGATTTGACCACCGCTATTCGCGAGCAGAACGTGGCCGAGTTTGTGAGCAACGTTGCACGAATTCAACCCGTCCGAGACTTCATGAAGCGCCTCACGCATCGGCTTGTGGCCGAGTCGGGCAAGGCAGGGGTCGTGGTAGAGGGGCGAGATATCACCACGGTCGTTGCGCCAGAGGCGAAAATTCGACTACTGCTAACCGCAAGCGAAGAGGTTAGACTTAAGAGACGCTCTGCGGAACTTGATCCGGAGGCCGCGAAAGAGGTTCACCGCCAGGTTTCGCAGCGCGATCAGAGCGACTCAAAGGTTGTCGACTTTATGACTCCAGCACCAGGCGTGGTTTTGGTCGACACAACCGAACTCAACTTTGTTCAGACGGTCGCCGCCGTGCGCGAATTGATTGAGCGCGGCCTGAACGCAATTTAAGGATTTGACATGGCTAAGAAGCACGACGACTTCGATGAAGTTGAGGTGACCTACACCTACGGCAACCCAGAGGAAGACTTCGTCGATGAAGACTTCGAAGAGGGCGACGACGCCGAGGGCGCGCTGGGTGAACTAGTCGAGGACGACACCGACTACGACTTTGACAGCGAAGAGTTTCAGACCCGTCTGGAATCGTTGACTCCCGACGAAGAAGAGCAGCGCGCGAACGCACTTCGCGTAGGCCTTGACGAGTATGACCTCGACGACGAAGACCTCGAGATGCTCTCGGGTGAGTTTGGGCCAAACGGTGAGTACCGTCTTCTGCCTGCGCTGCCGGTTTTGGCAATCGTTGGTCGCCCAAACGTGGGCAAGTCGGCGCTGGTCAACCGAATCCTTGGCCGACGCGAGGCAGTAGTCGAAGACAAGCCGGGCGTAACCCGTGACCGCGTCTCGTACAAGGCCGAATGGAATGGTCGAAAGTTCACCCTGGTTGATACCGGCGGTTGGGAACCAGACGCAAAGGGCATCGACAAGTCGGTGGCACTGCAGTCCGAGATCGCAATCGAGCTTTCGGATGCCGTTCTTTTTGTAGTCGACGCACACGTTGGCCCTACGGCGACCGACGAGCGAGTCGTCAAGCTGCTGCGCGCCAGCAAAAAGCCTGTGATCGTTGTTGCTAACAAGATCGACGATGCCCGTCTAGAGCCTGAGGCCGCAGCCTTGTGGAGCCTCGGTTTGGGCGAGCCGTACCCGGTTTCGGCACTTCACGGTCGAGGCGTAGCAGACATGCTCGATGCCGCGATGGCTGTTTTGCCAGAGGTTTCGAGCGTCGCAAAGAATGAGGTTGGTGGTCCGCGTCGCGTGGCCCTGATCGGTCGTCCGAACGTTGGCAAGTCGTCGCTTCTTAACAAGGCTGTTGGCTCTGAGCGTGCAGTCGTGAACGACCTGGCCGGCACCACCCGCGACCCAATCGACGAACAGGTCGAACTCGGCGGCAAAATTTGGCGATTCGTCGACACCGCCGGCATCCGTCGTCGTGTTCACCTGCAGCAAGGCGCCGACTTCTATGCGTCGTTGCGCACCGCGGCTGCCCTCGAGCGCGCCGAAGTTGCAGTTGTGCTTTTCGATGTCACCCAGCCGATGTCTGAGGCCGACATCCGAATCGTTGACATGGCACTCGAGTCGGGTCGCGCACTCGTGCTGGCCTTCAACAAGTGGGATGAGCTCGACGACGAACGCCGTCGTTACCTGGAGCGCGAGATCGAACAGGACCTCGCTCACGTTGACTGGGCTCCTCGTGTGAACATCTCGGCTAAGACCGGCCGTCACCTAGAGAAGCTGGTTCCGGCTCTCGAGGTAGCGCTTGACTCGTGGGACAAGCGAATTCCAACCGGAAAGCTCAACGCGTTCGTGCAGGAGCTTGCGATGGAGACCCCGCACCCTGTTCGCAGCGGAAAGCAGCCGCGAATCCTGTTCGCCGCTCAGGTCAGTTCGCGTCCACCAAAGTTTGTCTTGTTCACCACCGGCTTCTTGGAGCAGGGTTACCGTCGCTTTATTCAGCGTCGCCTGCGCGAAACCTATGGTTTCGAGGGAACCCCGATCGAGGTCAGCATGCGCGTTCGTGAAAAGCGCAAGCGCGTCTAGCAAGATTTCAAACGCTAGCGGTCACCTAGACTGCTAGCGTTGCCGCAAGGCAGACGGGCTGTAGCGCAGCTTGGTAGCGCACTTGTCTGGGGGACAAGGGGTCGCCGGTTCGAATCCGGTCAGCCCGACCAAACGAATAGAATCGGCACATGGATACGAGGTCGCAGATGAGTCTCTGGCGACAGTGGGGCACGCTTCCGAACGTGCTGTCGAGCATCAGGCTCGCGCTCGTGCCGGTCTTTCTAGTCTTGCTTCTGGTTGGCAACTTCGCATTGGCGTTGATTGTGTTGGCCTTCGCGGGCATTACCGATTACCTCGACGGATATTTTGCGCGTCGGCTGAACCAAGTGACTCGCCTGGGGCAGTTGCTGGATCCGGCCGCCGACCGTCTTTACATTTTCTCGACCCTCATTGGTCTTGCGGTAACCCAGCAGATTCCGCTGTGGTTGGCAGCCGTGATCATCGCGCGCGACCTCATGTTGTTGATTGTCTATCCGGTGCTCGCGACCCACGGCTACGGGCCGCTTCCGGTGCACTATCTGGGCAAGGCCGGCACGTTTGCTTTGCTCTATGCCTTCCCGCTTTTGATGCTCTCGAATGTGTGGCAGTCGGCATCGATTTTGATCCTGCCGGTTGCCTGGGCGTTCGCTCTCTGGGGTGTTGGTTTGTATTGGTGGGCCGGCTGTGTCTATGTGCTGCAGGTGCGTCAAATCGTGAAATTTGGCACCTCGAAAAACCACTAGGCTAGAGGCTCTACGAAAGGGAATCAGCGAATGTCAGCCGGGGAAAAAGAGTTGCGGGGAGTGGCCTCAGAGGTCGAAACTACCCTTACTTTTTCATCGGATTTGATCGCTGACCGCACCGCCGAACTCACCGAGGACGAAGCGGCCGCAATCGCCGCGTTGCCGGCTGGATCGGCGCTTCTTGTGGTCGTCAAGGGGCCAAACGACGGAGCCCGTTTTCTGCTCGACCAGGACGTGACCACCGTTGGCCGTCACCCAAACGCAGACATTTTTCTCGACGATGTAACCGTGAGCCGTCGTCACGCCGAATTCGAGCGCAAGGACGGCCGATTCATCGTTCGTGACCTTGGTTCGTTGAACGGCACATACCGCGAAGGCCGCACGATCGACGTGATTCAGTTGGCCGATGGCGACGAGGTTCAAATCGGCAAATACAAGCTGACTTTTTTTGCTTCGCCTGCCGACCTTGGTGGTGTGGCCTAAATGTCGGCAGCAGTAGCAACTTCGCTCAGTGGCGCCCGCGCCAAGAAGCTCTTGACGATTGGCAAGGTTCTTGCCCTGCTCACCGCTGAATTCAGCGATCTGACCCCTTCAAAGCTTCGCTTTCTTGAAGAGCAGGGTCTGGTTACTCCACAGCGCACCGAGTCGGGCTATCGCAAGTTCACCGAGGCCGATGTCGAGCGCCTTCGCATCGTGCTTGAACTTCAGCGCGACAAGTACCTGCCGCTCAAGGTAATCCGTCAATATTTGGCCGACCTGGATGCCGGTCAGCAGCCGACCCTGCCGGGCGAAAGCCAGGTCAACGCGGCTCACGTTCGCCAGATTCGCAACCGCAAGTTCTCGCAACTAGACCTGATTGCCGAAACCGCGGTCACTCCAGAACTGATCGCTCAGGCTCAAGACGCAAACCTCATGGGGCAGGAGCCTTTTGAGCACGCCGACCTCGAGATCGCTCGTTCGCTCGTGCAACTGCAGCGTTTTGGAATTGCCCCTCGCCACCTGAAGGGTTTGAAGGCCGCTGCCGAGCGCGAAATCGGAATCATCGAAGGTGTCATCGCCCCGGTGCTGCACAAAAACGACACGGGTGCCCGAGGTCGCGCGGCACACTACGCCGCCGAGATCGAGAGCCAGTTCGCGAACATCCGCTCAGAGCTGATTCGCAACGTAATCGGCAAAATCGACCAGTAAGTCGACCATTTCGGATTCTCGAAATCCACCAAAAATCGCTCTAGACGGCGCGACACGCCGCGATTAAAAATTAACCAATCATCGTTAAAGATGCGGGCAACAATTAAACCTGTACTTGAACGTTTAGACATTGGCAGAGCAAACAGGAGGTGGCGCGATGGTAAACACCGATTTGAACGCGACCACCCCGGCCGCGACTTCGGGCATCACCGAAGAATATTCGTCGGACATGCTCTTCACCGATGGTCTGCCTTCGGTTGACCCACGAACCGGCTACCGAGGCACCTCGGCTGCTGCGGCAGCGGGAATCACATACCGTCAGCTTGACTACTGGGACCGCACCGGTCTGGTTCAGCCGAGCGTTCGCCCTGCCGGCGGTTCGGGCTCGCAGCGTTTGTATGCGTTCCGCGACATTCTGGTTTTGAAATTGGTTAAGCGCCTGCTCGACACCGGAGTCTCGCTGCAGCAGATTCGCATCGCAGTTGACCAGTTGCACGCCGCTGGCATCAGCGACCTCGGTCGTATCACCCTCATGTCGGATGGCGCGCGCGTGTATCTGTGCACCACCGAGGATGAGGTCATCGACCTACTGGGTCGCGGCCAGGGTGTCTTCGGCATCGCTGTGGGTCGTGTGCTGCGCGAGGTCGAGGCCTCGCTGGTCAACATGATCTCGAACCACATTGACGAGGTCGATGAGCTCGCAGCTCGTCGTCACAGCAAGGCCGCAGGCTAGTAGCCACAACCCCGCATTTTTGGCCAAGTAATGGCTACGATTGATTGCAACACGACGGCGTGGTTTGGTGAATCCAAAACCCCGGTTCGAAGAGTTCACCAGCGCTAACTAATCCTTGTTCTTTCATCGACGCTGAGGACTCAATGTTCAAAAAAATCCTGGTTGCAAACCGTGGTGAAATCGCCGTTCGCGCAATGCGCGCCGCCTACGAACTTGGCGCCAAAACCGTCGCAGTTTTTCCTTATGAGGATCGCAATTCGACTCACCGCCTAAAGGCCGACGAGGCCTATCAGATTGGCGTCGAAGGGCATCCTGTTCGCGCCTACCTCGATGTGGCCGAGATCATTCGCGTTGCCAAAGAGTCGGGCGCCGACGCAATCTATCCGGGCTACGGCTTTTTGAGCGAGAACCCTGAGCTGGCTGCGGCTGCGGCTGCCAACGGCATCACATTCATTGGACCGACCAACGACGTTCTAGAGATGGCCGGGAACAAGGTCACCGCGAAGGACGCCGCAATTCGTGCCGGCGTGCCGGTGTTGAAGTCGACCCAGTCTTCGGCAGACGTCGACTCACTGGTTGGTCAGGCCGCCGCAATCGGCTTCCCAATCTTTGTTAAGGCGGTTGCGGGTGGCGGTGGCCGCGGCATGCGTCGCGTGGCAAAGGCCGAAGACCTGCGTGCCGCACTCGTAGAGGCGTCGCGCGAGGCCGAAAGCGCATTCGGCGATCCACGCGTCTTCTTGGAGCAGGCGGTTCTACGACCTCGACACATCGAGGTGCAGATTCTGGCCGACAACCACGGCAACGTCGTTCACCTGTTCGAGCGCGACTGCTCGATTCAGCGCCGCAACCAGAAGGTCGTTGAGATTGCTCCCGCGCCGCTCATCGACGAGGATCTGCGTCAAACCTTGTATCGCGATGCGGTGGCCTTCGCGAAGGCGATTGGGTATCAGAACGCGGGAACTGTCGAGTTCTTGATCGACACGATTGGCGACAACGCTGGCAAGCACGTCTTCATCGAGATGAACCCGCGAATTCAGGTTGAGCACACCGTGACCGAAGAGATCACCGATGTCGACCTAGTGCAGAGCCAGATGCGCATTGCCGCCGGCGCGACCCTGGCCGAGCTCGGCCTGACTCAAGACAAGGTCACCATGCACGGTTTTGCGGTGCAGTGCCGCATCACCACCGAAGACCCAGCCCAGAACTTTCGCCCGGACACGGGCAAGATCACCACATACCGCTCGCCTGGTGGCGCTGGTATTCGTCTAGACGGCGGCACCGTTTCTACCGGTGCCGAGGTGAGCCCGCACTTCGACTCGATGCTGGTCAAGCTCATTTCGCGCGGACGCGACTTTCAGTCGGCCGTCATTCGTGCGAAGCGTGCGCTCGCCGAATTCCGCATCCGTGGTGTCTCGACCAACATTGGCTTTTTGCAGGCCGTGCTCGCCGACGACACCTTTGCCAGTGGCGACTTGAGCACCTCGTTTATCGACGAGCGTCCGTACCTGTTCCACGCCAAGCCTTCGGCCGACCGTGGCACCAAGATCATCACCTGGTTGGCCGATGTGACAGTCAACCAGCCGAACGGTTCGCGCGCGGGGCACCTCAGCCCCACCGCCAAGTTGCCACACGCCGACCTGACTCTGCCGGCACCTGCCGGATCGCGTCAGCGCCTACTGGAGCTAGGGCCCGAGGCGTTCGCTCGTGAACTGCGCAATCAGGTTGCCGTTGCCGTGACCGAAACCACGTTCCGCGACGCGCACCAGTCGCTGCTGGCGACCCGTGTTCGCGGGCGCGACCTGGTTCAGGTTGCTCCGCATGTTGCTCGCCTGACGCCGCAGCTGCTGTCGGTCGAGGCTTGGGGTGGCGCGACCTACGACGTGGCCCTGCGATTCTTGGGTGAGGACCCGTGGCAGCGACTCGAGGCTCTGCGTGTCGCAATGCCGAACATCTGCATCCAGATGCTCCTGCGCGGTCGCAACACCGTTGGCTACACGCCGTATCCGACCGAGGTCACCGAAGCCTTCGTCAAGGAGGCCGCGGCTGCCGGCATCGACATCTTCCGTATCTTTGATGCCCTAAACGACATCGATCAGATGCGTCCTGCGATTCAGGCGGTATTGGCGACCAAGACCGCGATCGCCGAGGTCGCACTGTGCTACACGGCCGACCTGCTCGACCCGAACGAGACCCTGTACACCCTCGACTATTACCTCGACCTGGCTCAGCAGATTGTCGACGCCGGTGCACACATCATCGCCATTAAGGACATGGCCGGACTATTGCGCCCTGCGGCCGCAGAGAAGCTCGTGAGCGCCCTGCGTGAGCGTTTCGACCTGCCGGTGCACCTGCACACCCACGACACCGCTGGCGGCCAGTTGGCGACGCTCATGGCGGCTGTCAACGCAGGCGTCGACGCGGTCGATGTGGCTAGTGCACCGATGGCCGGCACCACCAGTCAGCCGAGCGCTTCGGCCCTCGTGGCCGCGCTCGCACACACCCCGCGCGACACCGGCATCAGCCTCGACGACGTTTGTGCGCTCGAGCCATACTGGGAGGCCGTTCGTAACGTCTATCGCCCGTTTGAGTCAGGTCTGCCTGGCCCGACCGGTCGCGTCTACAAGCACGAGATTCCTGGCGGCCAGTTGTCGAACCTGCGCCAGCAGGCAATCGCGCTTGGCCTTGGCGACCAGTTCGAAAAGGTCGAAGACATGTATGCGGCGGCAAGCTCGCTGCTCGGTCGCCCGACCAAGGTCACGCCATCATCGAAGGTGGTTGGCGACCTGGCGCTGCACCTGGTTGCTGTGAACGCAGACCCTAAGGACTTTGCCGAAAACCCACAGAACTACGACATTCCGGATTCGGTAATCGGCTTCATGGCTGGCGAACTGGGCGATTTGCCTGGTGGCTGGCCGGAGCCATTCCGCAGCAAGGTGCTTGCCGGCAAGAACCCGAAGTTTGGTCTGACGCCAGTTTCGGAAGAAGACTTGGCGATCCTCGCCGGTGACGACAAGGATCGACGCCGCATGCTGTTGAACCGCCTGCTCTTTCCTGGTCCAACCAACGACTTCGTCAAGGCTCGCGAGACCTATGGCAACCTTGACGCGGTCGACACCCTCGACTATCTCTATGGACTCGAGCAGGGTCACGAACACGTGGTCGAAATCGCCAAGGGTGTTCGCCTGTTCGTAGGCCTCGAAGCGATTGGTTCGCCAGACGCCAAGGGCTTCAGAACCGTAATGGCCACGCTCAACGGTCAGCTGCGCCCGATCAACATCCGCGACCGCAAGATCGCGGCCGACATTCCGCAGGCCGAGAAGGCCGACGCGAACAACCTCGGTCACGTCGCGGCGCCATTCAGCGGCGTTGTAACGCTGCAGACCGTCGAAGGCGCTCATGTCGAGGTTGGTCAAGCGGTGGCAACAATCGAGGCCATGAAGATGGAGGCGACCATCACCGCGAACACCGCGGGCGTGGTTCGTCGACTGGCTATCGGCAAGACCTCTCCGGTCGATGCCGGCGACCTGCTTTTGGTCGTCGAGCCGGCCTAATCGGTTGCGTTTTGGGGGATGGGGTTGCCAATCGGCGGCCCCATCCGCTTTTAGCCGAGGGCGATAAAAATCGACCGCTCGGCTAGACTGAGGAGTCGCTACAAAGTCGTCAAAAGGAGACCCTGTGGGTATTTGGGATCAGCCAGAAGAAGAGTCACAGGACTTCCTCGCGCCTCGTCCGGTGGTGCCATCGTTGCCGCCGGTCTCGACCTACACCGCAGGCGTTCCGATCGTCACTAGCCCAGAGGCAAAGGCCGAACCTGAAAAGGACTACGCGCTCGCCGAGGTGGCTGTCGATGCTGGAATCATCGACGTGACGCCATCGACATCGTCAATCCAGGTTGTTACCGAACAACAGTTGCTGAACCGCGACCTGCAGTCGACCGATACCGGCGCCATTGCCACCACTCGCCGCAGCAACTACAGCCGCCGCGACAGCCTGCGTGGCGAGGTCTTCGACCAGCCAGAACCTGCGGCAATGTTGACCGCCGACCGACTCCTTGACTCATCGGCCCGCAACCGCCCGGCACCAGAGGCTGGCTTCCGTCGTTTCATCTATTTCTTGAGCCTCAAGACCATCAACCTCGGCGATTCGCTCAAGGTTCGCGAGCGCAAGGCCATCGACGCACGCATCGGTGCCGCACTCGAAGGTGGCGCCAAGTTTGTGCCGGTATTGACCCGCAAGGGTGGCGTTGGCAAGACCACCGTCAGCACCCTGCTTGGCATGGCTCTCGCGCTGGCTCGCGAAGACCGCATCATCGCAATCGATGCAAACCCTGACCGAGGCACCCTAGCCGAGCGCGTCAGCAAGTCGACCCGCTTCACCGTTCGCGACGTCGTGAACCGTGCTGCCGCTATCGATGGCTTCACCGATTTCTCGACCATGGTTTCGCGCGACGTGACCCGCCTGGATGTGCTTGCGTCTGACTCAGACCCAATGCTCTCTGAGGCCTTCGACGAGGGCGACTACAACGTGGTTGCCGATATGGCCGCTCGTTACTACTCGATCATTTTGACCGACTGCGGCACGGGTATCGTGCACTCGGTAATGCGCCCAACCCTCCAGCGCGCCAACGGACTCGTGATCGTTTCTGGTGGCTCGGTCGACGAGGCTCGCCTCGCTTCTGAGACCCTGACCTGGCTCGAGGCCAACGGCTATGGCAACCTGGTGCGCAACTCGATCGTGGCACTGAACACCGCCACCCAGGGCACCAACATCGTGAAGCTCGACGAAATCGAACAGCACTTCAAGACTCGCGTGCGCCACGTGGTTCGCATTCCTTACGACCCATCGCTTTCTGCTGGTTCGGTCATCAAGTTCAACGAGTTGAAGCAAGACACCCAGAATGCGGCACGCGAATTGGCCGCACTCGTAGTTGACTGCCTAAACGCCCCGGTCTAGGCCTAAGCGAAAGAACTATGGCTGTTCGCGAGATTCGGCTCTTCGGCGACCCCGTTCTGAAATCGGTCAGCGATCCCGTGCGTGCCTTTGACGGCAAGCTCAAGGCACTGGTCGACGACCTAGTCGACACGACCAAGTTGCCTGGCCGTGCCGGAGTCGCGGCGCCTCAAATCGGCGTGAACCTTCGTGCATTTAGCTACAACGTCAACGGCGAAGTCGGCTACATCATCAATCCCGAACTGGTCGAAAAATCAGGTGAGTTGCAGCTGCTCGACGAGGGTTGCCTCTCGGTGCCTGGGCTGTGGCACAAGACCCCTCGCTATGCATTCGCACGCGTTCGTGGTCAAAACCTGGCCGGCGATCAGATTGAGTTGTCGGGCACTGGCCTGATGGCTCAGATGCTGCAGCACGAGTGCGATCACCTGGACGGCTTTGTCTACATCGATCGCCTAGAGGGCGAAGAGCGCCGAGCAGCGATGAAAAACCTGCGCGCAACCGATTGGTTCATGCGCTAATCGCGCAACTGGTTATTCGCTGCCTGTCATTGGCGCAGACGCATACAGTTCGTCGATGGCGCCAGCAAACTCGCGGGCAATCACGTCGCGCTTGATCTTTAGCGATGGCGTCAGGTGGCCGCTGTCTTCGGTTAGCTCGCGATCGATCACCACAAACTTGCGAATCGACTCGGCCTTAGAAAAGTTTTTGTTGACTCGATCAATAGAGTGCTGAATCTCGGCGATTACCGCCGGCAGCTTGGCCGCCTCGGCAATCGTTAGGTTCTTGTCGAGGCCACGGTTGGCCAACCAAAGTGGCAGCATCTCGGCATCGAGGCTAATCAAAGCCGCGACGAATGGGCGGTTGTCGCCGACCACGACGGCCTGGCCAATCAACGGGTTGGCCCGCAGCGGGTCTTCCATTGGTGCCGGTGCAACATTCTTTCCGCCGGCGGTCACGAGAATCTCTTTTTTGCGACCGGTGATGCTCAAAAAGCCCTCGTCGTCGAGTTCGCCGATATCGCCAGTCTTAAACCAATCGCCAGACATCGCTTCGGCGGTCGCCGTTGGGTTGTGCCAGTAGCCACGCATGACGTTCGAGCCGCGCAACCAAATCTCGCCGTCGTCGGCAATTTGGATTCCGCAACCAGGCAGGATGCGGCCCACCTTGCCAATTTTGAGCGAATCTGGGCGACCAATCATGGCCGGGGCAGTCACCTCGGTGAGGCCATAGCCCTCGAGCATCACCAGGCCGATGGCGCGATAAAAGTGTCCGAGGCGTGCGCCGAGGGGGCCGCCGCCCGAAATCGCAAACTTGACTCGACCACCCATGGCGGCACGCAGCTTCTTGTAGACGAGCACGTCGAAGATCTTGTGTTGAATCGACAGGCCGAGCGGAACGCGACCGGCATCGAGCGCCTTCGAGTATGCGATTGCGGTGTATGCCGCCTTGCGGAAGATCTTGCCCTTGCCCGACGCCTCGGCCTTTTGCTCGGCCGAGTTATAAACCTTCTCGAACACGCGTGGCACCGCGAGCAGGAATGTCGGACGGAAGGAGAGCATCGCCGGACCAACGTTTTTGCTGTCGCCCTGGTGGCCAACTTTGACTCCGGCGTATGCGGCCAAGACCGAGATGAAGCGTGCAAAGACGTGTGCCATTGGCAGGAACAACAGGGTTGACGACCCGACCTGGATCACGTCTGGTAGCTCGATGCAGGCGTTTTTGGTGAGGTCGATGAAGCCACGGTGGAGCAGTTCGCAGCCCTTAGGGCGGCCGGTGGTGCCCGAGGTATAGATGATGGTGGCGAGGTCGTTTAGTTTGGCGCTGGTGCGGCGTTGCTCGAGAATGTCGGCGCCGACGCCGTGGCCCATCTCGATGAGTTTTGCGATTGAACCACCGTCAATCTGCCAGGTTTGGCGCACCAGAGGTGCGTTTGCGCGGATCTCGTCAAACCGAGCAAGGTGTTCCTCGGTTTCGGCGAAGAGGGCGATCGACTCGCTGTCGGTCAGAATCCATTCCATCTGCGCTGGTGCACTGGTTTCGTAAATCGGCACGCTGACCGCTCCGACCCACCAGAGGGCAAAGTCGATCAATGCCCACTCGTAGCGAGTGCGGCTCATGATTGCGACGGCCTGACCCGGCTGAATGCCAGTGGCCACGAATCCCTTGGCGAGCGCGACGACCTCGTCGCAGAAAGCCTGTGCGGTTACGTCGCGCCAAATTCCGTTGCCCTCGTCGATGGCAAAGAGTGCCAACTCTGGAGTCGAGCGAACGCGGTGCAGCAACAGATCAGTGATGTTTTCGTTCGGGTCTGAGATCACGTGTGGTGGAACGTCGTACGACTTAATCAACGCTGGGTGTCCCGTTCTGTTTTTCGGAGTTTCCGAACCTAAAACCACTGGCCTGCTGGCCTGCGTTTACTTTAGCGTTTAGGGCCTGCCGCGCGGGTAAACTTGAGGCTTAACCACGCTGGGCGCCGCGCGCCGTAACGAAATTGGAAGTCGCATGCACGCAATCGGAATCGACATCGGTGGCACCAAAATTGCCGGTGCCCTCGTTGATCAATCGGGCAACATTTTGCGCGAGCTTCGGGTGCCGACTCCGGCCGATAACCCAGAAGAACTGACCAAGGCCGTCGCTGGGCTCATCAACGAGCTGGGCGACGGGCACAAGGTGGTCGGCGCCGGCATCGCCGCGGCCGGTTTCATCGACGCCGAACAGGCCAACATCGTCTACGCGCCAAATCTGAGCTGGCGCAACGAGCCATTCAAGGCCAACGTCGAAGCTCTCGTGAACGTGCCAGTCATTCTTGAAAACGATGCCAACGCTGCCGGCTGGGCCGAGTACCGCTTCGGCGCAGGCAAGGGCTACAAGCACATGGTCATGTTGACCATCGGCACCGGGGTGGGTGGCGCGATTATCGCCGACTCGCACATGCTGCGCGGAGGTTTCGGCATCGCCGGCGAGCTAGGTCACATTCGTGTCGTGCCTGATGGTCGTCTTTGTGGCTGTGGTCAGCACGGCTGCCTCGAATCGTATGGCTCGGGCACCGCGCTGTTGCGCGCCGCACGCGAGTTGGCCGACTCTGGCGACCCGCTTGGCAAGCGCCTGCGTGAGCTTGAGGCCGAGAAGGGGCAACTAACCGGAGTCGAGGTGTACTCGGCAATCGTCGACCACGACCCAGGAGCGCTCAAGATTCTGCGAGAACTAGGTTCGTGGATCGGTCAAGCCATCGGCAGCCTGGTCGCAGTGCTCGACCCAGAAATCGTCGTCATCGGTGGCGGTGTTAGTGCCGCTGGTGATTTGCTGCTTGACCCGATTCGCGAGGCATACCTGGCGCATTTGCCCGCTCGCGGATTCCGCCCCGAACTCAAAATCGTTGCGGCCGAGTTCGTGAACGACGCCGGCGTGGTTGGTGCGGCCGACCTCGTGCGCGACAGCAAGCGATAAACTAGAGCACCAACCCGTCGCCCGCGCGGCGGTCAAGTTGCCCAGCCACTAGGTGGCGTGCAACGCATACCGTTTCGAAATCGAGTCGAAGGAGTGAAATGGCTTATTTCATTCTTAAGACGTTTGTGCTGGGCCCACTGCTCAAGCTCTTGTTCCGCCCTTGGGTGCGCGGAATGGAGAACATTCCGACCAACGGTGCAGCCATCTTGGCCTCGAACCACCTGTCGTTTTCTGACTCGATCTTTTTGCCGCTGCAGGTGCGTCGCCCTGTGGTCTTCTTGGCGAAGAGCGAGTACTTCACCGGAAAGGGCGTCAAAGGCGCTCTGGTGCGCTGGTTCTTTAAGTCGACCGGCCAATTGCCAATCGACCGCTCCGGCGGAAAAGCATCTGAGGCGTCGCTCAACACCGGTCTTGGCGTTTTGGCGCAAGGGCTGCTGCTCGGAATCTATCCGGAGGGCACGCGCTCGCCGGATGGTCGCCTGTACCGTGGCCGCACCGGCATCGCCCGCATGGTGCTAGAGGCCAAGGTTCCGGTTATTCCGGTTGCCATGATCGACACCGAAAAGGTACAGCCGATTGGCAAGCGCCTGCCTCGAATTCGCCGCGTCGGCATCGTCGTTGGCGAACAGCTAGATTTCTCGCGCTTTGATGGCATGGAGGGCGACCGAGTCGTGCTGCGTGCCGTCACCGACGAGATCATGTACGAGTTGAAGCGGCTCAGTGGTCAGGAATACGTTGACCTCTACGCATCATCAGTCAAAGAAAAGCGCGCCAAGCTCGCGCGTCAGTAAAGGAAACCAGGGGAGACCATGGCAGCACGCAATGAACCAGTAGTGGTAGCAGATCCAGCCGTATTGGCAGGCCTTGACCACTATCAGTCGCTGCCGATTAAGCAGCAACCAACCTGGACCGACGCGGCCAAGGTGGCCTCGGTTCGCGAGCAGCTTGCCGTGTTGCCGCCGCTGGTCTTTGCGGGCGAGGTCGACATTCTGCGTGCGCGCCTGGCACAGGCTGCCAACGGAGAGGCCTTCCTGCTTCAGGGTGGCGACTGCGCCGAGACCTTTGCCGATGCCACCGCTGACCGCATTCGCAATCGCGTTAAGACCCTGTTGCAGATGGCGGTTGTGCTGCAATACGGTGCCTCGCTGCCGGTAATCAAGATGGGTCGCATGGCGGGCCAGTTTGCCAAGCCGCGTTCGAGCGACACCGAAACCCGCGGCGATGTGACGCTGCCGGCATACCGTGGCGACATCGTGAACGGCTATGACTTCACGCCTGAATCGCGCGCCACCGACCCGGAGCGCATGCTCAAGGCCTACAACACCTCGGCCTCGACCCTGAACCTGATTCGCGCGTTCACCCAGGGCGGTTTTGCCGACCTGCGTTCGGTGCACGAATGGAACAAGGGCTTCGCCGACAACCCGGCGAACAACCGCTACAAGACCCTCGCCGACGAGATCGACCGTGCGGTGCGATTCATGGACGCGTGTGGCGCCGACTTCAACCAGCTCAAGACCACCGAGTTTTACGTTAGCCACGAGGGCCTGCTGCTCGACTACGAGCGCCCACTGACTCGCATCGACTCGCGCACGGGCACGCCATACATCACGTCGGGGCACTTTATTTGGATCGGTGAGCGCACCCGTCAGCTAGACCACGCTCACGTTGATTACCTATCGCGCGTTCGCAACCCGATTGGCGTCAAGCTTGGCCCAACCACGTCGGTCGAAGAGACCCTCGAGCTCATCGAGCGCCTCGACCCGAACCGCGAGCCGGGTCGCCTGACCTTTATCACTCGTATGGGTGCCGGCAAGATTCGTGAGGAACTGCCAAAGCTAGTCGAGGCCGTTCGCGATAGCGACGCCAAGCCGCTTTGGATCACCGACCCGATGCACGGCAATGGCATCACCACCAAGAATGGCTACAAGTCGCGTCGTTTCGACGATGTCATGGACGAGGTTCGTGGCTTCTTTGAGGTGCACAAGGCCGCTGGCACGTTCCCTGGTGGC
Source organism: Actinomycetota bacterium (assembly GCA_041168965.1). Taxonomy (GTDB): domain Bacteria; phylum Actinomycetota; class Actinomycetes; order Actinomycetales; family Microbacteriaceae; genus Rhodoluna. The sequence continues at coordinate 774 of JBEEJX010000033.1, read as the reverse complement.
GTTCACGTCGAGCTGACCGGCGACGACGTTGCCGAGTGCCTTGGTGGTTCGAGCAACATCGACTAGGCTTCGCTCGAAGAGCGCTACGAGTCGCTGTGCGACCCACGCCTGAACCACATGCAGTCGCTCGAGCTTGCCTTCCTGGTGGCCGAGTCGCTCGCATCGCGCTAGGTCGCTATCCAGCGGATTTAGCCGCTATTTGCTGCTGATTGTGACCGTGGTCTTGGTTAGGTCGATTTTTGTGCCGGCAGGCACGCTGCTCGACTTGACCTTGGCAACGCCCCAGTTGGCCTGAAGTTGGTTGGTATTTACAACCACGTTGATGCCGAGCGATTCGAGCAGGCTCCTGGCCGCGAGAATGGTTTCGCCCACGACCTTTGGCACAATCACCATGCTCGACCCCTTAGAAACAACGAGCGTGACCGATGAGCCTTTGCCAATCGGCTGCCCCTGCGCGGTCTCGAGGCTGATCACCTTGCCCTTGGCTACCGTCTCGCTGTATTCGGTCTTAGTGCTGGTGACCACGAGGCCCACCGCTCCGAGTGCATTGTTGGCGAGGCTCGCATCCATGCCGGACACGAGCGGAATTGGCCCGAGCGAAAGCTTGATGTCGATCTTGGTGCCATCGAGAATCGGCTGGCCATCCAGGCCGGTGTAGTCGTAGACCGTGCCGAGCGGTGCCGCATCGAACCATGAACTGACTGCGCCCAGTGGCAGCCCCGACTTGATTAGCGAGGCCGTGGCATCGACTAGATTCAGCCCCGATAGTTCGGG
>JBEEJX010000032.1:0-12565 GCA_041168965.1 Actinomycetota bacterium | reverse complement strand
AGTGGCTCACTAGCTCTGATGGGCGAATCTCGCCGTGCTCGCCCTTGCCGTCACGGAAGATGTAGCGGTCGCGCTCTGGCGATCCAGGGGCTGCCTTGAGCGCCTGCTGGAACCAGACGTGCTGATCGCTCGAGTGGTTTGGCACGATGTCGACAAAGATTCGAATGCCGGCCTTGTGCAGGGTTTCGAGCATGACATCAAACTCTTCGAGCGTGCCGATGCGGGGGTCGATGTTGCGATAGTCGGCCACGTCGTAGCCACCGTCGGCAAGCTCCGACGGATAAAACGGGCTCAGCCACACGGCATCAACGCCGAGTTCCTTTAGGTATGGCACGCGCGCGGTGATGCCCTTGAGGTCACCGATGCCGTCGCCGTTCTGGTCGGCATAGCTTCGCGGATAAATCTGATAGACGACGGCCTGACGCCACCAGTCTGCGGAACCCTTGAGGAACGTGTATTCAGCCATCCCTCAAGGTTAAACCATCGGGATGCGCTTGCGGCTATTCGCTCTTGTTGAGCTCGGCCTTGATTTGAGCGACCTCGGCTAGGAGAGCCTCGGTTGCTTTGGCCGTGCGTCGGGTTGCCAGCATGGTCAGCATCGAAAAGACGAAGCCGGCGATGCCCATGCCAAGCGCCAAGACGTAGAGCAAGCCCATGATTGTGACAAAGAGGTTGCCGCCGTCGTTGTTCAAAAGTGGTGTCATGATGTCCTCCTGAAAATGCGAGGCAATGCGCCCCCATTGGCCAACACTAGCCCAAAGCGAAATCCCCCCGGCCTAGACCGAGGGGATTTCTTGAGGATTTCGTCGTGTTGGTTACTTGACCGAACCGGCGGTGAGGCCGCGAACAAAGTAGCGCTGCAGCGAGAAGAACACAGTCAACGGAACCAGCACCGAGATCAGCGAGCCAGCCATAACGATCTGCCAGCCTTCGCCGTGCTGACCGAGCATGCTCAGAATCTGGTAGGTCATAACTGGCTTGTCGCCAACGAATAGATACGCGATGAAGTAGTCGTTCCAAACCCAGAGAAACTGGAAGATGGCGAACGACGCCAGCGCCGGCACCGACATCGGAATGATCAAGCGCCAGAAGATCTGGAAGTGGCTGGCGCCGTCGATGCGGGCAGCCTCGATCAGAGCCGATGGCAGGGTCATCATGTAGTTGCGCAGAATGTAAACAGCCAACGGCATTGCGAAGGCGGCGTGAACAATCCAACCGGCAGGGTAGTTGCCGCTTAGTTTCAGGTCGCCATACTCGTTGCCAGGAATGGTCATGAGCCATGCGTCAACCGCGCCGAACATCTGCAGCACGGCAACGATGACGGCCTGCAGAGGCACGATCATGAGCGCGATGATCAGACCGAACCAGGCTTCCTTGAACTTGAAGTTCAAGAAGGTGAAGCCGTAGGCAGCAAACGCAGCAAACGTAATAGGCAAGATCGTTGCCGGCACAGCGATGCCGAGGGTGTTCATGAACGCGTCGGCTAGGTTCCACTGCTCCGAGAACAGCACGCTCTTGAATGCGTCGATCGACCAGACGGTGTGGAATGGGTCGGCAAGCGCCGTCCACCAGCCCGACTCAACCGAGGCGGTCTTGGTGCGGAATGCGGTGACCAAAAGGCCTGCGGTCGGCATAAGCCAGACGGCCACGACCACGAGCATTACAAGGGTGGTGCCTACGCGCCAATCGCGCAGGCGAGTCAAAAACGACTTCTTAGGGCTCATCGGATTTCCTCCTGCTTGCGGTAGCTACGAATCTGGTAAATCATGATCGGAATAATCGCGAGCATCAGCAGCACGACGATTGCCGAGGCCTTACCGGTGTTCAGATAGATGAAGTACTGCAGGAAGAAGTCGACACCAAGCACGTTGGTGTGGAAGTTTCCGCCGGTCATACCCCAGATCACGTCGAAGATCTTCATCGAGCTGATCAGGACGGTGATGAACACCGAGATAACAGTGCCCCAAATCTGAGGCAAAACAACGCGGAAGAATGCCTGCGCGCCGGTGGCACCGTCGATAGCCGCGGCCTCGATGGTCTCTTCAGGCACTGCCTTGACTGCTGCCGAGAGCAGGGTCATAGCGAATCCGGCGTTCGCCCAGATAACGATGACCATGAGCATCAGGCTGTTCAGCGCAAAGGTGTCGTTCTGGATCCAGTTGACCGGGGTCAGACCGACAGCCTTGATGAGCGCGTTTAGGGTTCCGATCTGCTTGTCGCCCGAGTCCCACATGTAGTTGAGGCGCCAGATCGACGAGGCCGCAACGAACGAGATCGCCATCGGCATAAAGATGATCGACTTGAAGATCTGCTCGCGTGCCTTGCCGAGCTTGTCGGTGAGGGTTGCAATCAGCAGGCCGAGCACGATGGTGACCAGCGGAACGACGGCGATCCACAGCAGGTTGTTGCGGATGGTGATAAAGAAGTTAGGGTCGGCGAAGAGCTTGAAGTAGTTCTTGAAGCCAACGAACTCGGTCGAGTCAGCGTTCATAAAGCTGAAGACCGTGGTCTGAATGGTTGGACCAACCAGCAGACCGCCCACAAGCAAGAGCACCACACCGATGAAGGCGTATGGCTCGATCGCGTTGCGAACCTTCTGATTTGGAATCAGGGAGACGAGTTTGTTCAGCAGCCAGTAGAGGCCGAAGGTGGCCAGTGGGCCGAACACGATGGCGAGAACCGAAGACAGAACTGGGTTCTGCATCACATCGCTTATCGCCAGGAAGACATTGTTCAAGAGATCAGTCATGATGTGGCTCTCTTTGTGTGAAACGGATAGGTGCCGAGAGGGCATCCTTTGGTGCAGTTGAAGCTGTGTGTAGCTCGTGGTGCCGGTGGAACCGAGTTTAGCCGCGGTAGGCAACTGGTCCGATAAGTGCGGTGCCGGAAGAAGCTAGGCCTCTTCCGGCACCGTCTTAGTTATCGAATAACCCTAGGGCTATTGACTACTGGTTGTAGCTGTCTGCGATGAGCTTGAACGCTGCGTCCATGCTCTCCTTGCCAGCGAACCAGTTGGTCAGCTCTGACCACTCGGTCTTGTTGACCTGTGGTGGAGCCTGGTCCGAACCGTCGAAGCCGAAGCCAGTTGCCTTTGCAAACATGCTGGTGTACTTCTTCGATAGTGGGTCAGCGAAGTAAGCAGGGTTGAAGGTCTTGTGAGGCGAGAGGAAGCCCGAAGCCTTTGCTGCGTAACCCTTGGTAGCGAAGCTGTCGCTCATGATGTACGAAGCAACCTTTGCAACTGCTGGGTTGTTGTGGAATACAGCGGCAGTGTCGCCACCACCGAGGAGGTTGGCCTTGCCTGGGTAAGCGAATACGCCAACGTGTGCGTAGTTCTTAGCCTTGAGCTCTGCCTGGATGTCGTCTGGGAAGAAGCCGGTGATGAACGAGCCCTGCTTGAGCATTGCACATGCGCCGTCTGCCTTAGCCGACTTGAAGAGACCCTGGGTCGATGCAAGACCGAAGAAACGGCTTGCTACGCCCTGGCCGCCACCCTGGGTGTTGCCATCGGCAAGAAGGGTTGCTGCAAGCTGCTTACCAGCTGCAACGATGCGTGGGTCGGTCCACTTGACCTTGCCCTGCCACCACTGGTTGTAAACCGAAACACCAGCGGTCTTCAGAACGAGCTCTTCCATCCAGTCGGTCAGCGACCAACCAGTTGCGCCACCCGACTCGGTACCTGCACACCATGGGTATGCCTTGCCCGAAGCCTTGATGGTGGTCTGGAGTGCCTCAAGCTGAGCCTGAGTGGTAGGGATCGACCAGCCGTTGGCCTTGAAGACTGCTGGGTTGTAGAACACGATCGACTTCAGGTTTGCCGATACTGGCAGACCGTAAGTGGTCGAGCCCGACTTGCCGAGAAGCTCGAAGCCTGGAACGAGGGTCTTCACGATCTTGGTGAAGGTTGCCTTGCCAAGAACCTTGTCAAGTGGAACAAGCTTGCTCTTCTGAGCGAGCAGGCCACCTGGCTGAGGCCAAAGAGCGATGTCAGGAGCCTGACCAGCCTTGATCTTGGTGGTGATGTCGGTGTCGAACGATGCGAGCGAGGTGACCTTGACCTTGATGCCCGAGCTAGCTGGGAACGCAATGTTCAGCTCGTCCTGGAATGCCTGGGTGTCGCCGGCCGAGTAGCCAACGTTGATGGTGACGGTGCGGGTTGCGGCCTGTGCCGAGACGCCCATACCGAGGCTTGCTGCTGCGAGTGCTGCGGTTGCAGCCACTGCTGCGTAGCGAGTGCCCTTCTTCATATGAGTATTTCCTTTCCATGGAAACGCCGACGCGGATCTTCGTAAGCGCTTACAGAAAAGATTACGCCTAGATTCCGCGCAGGGATACGCGATTAGGTCACGAGCCAATAACTTTTGTAACCGCTTACAGAAAGCGCTTACAGGTCTGTCCGCGGAATGTTACCTAGACAGTCGCATTGGTCTTGACTTCCACGGGCATACTGATGCCATGAGATTTTTGATTGCAGTGATTGACCAAGAGAATGGCCCTGCCGATGCCAACGAGATGGCCGCCATCGACGCGTTCAACGATGGAATGCAGGCGAAGGGGCAGTTGCTATTGGCATGCGGCATCGCTGGTCCGAGCAAGTCGCTCCTGATTGATAACCGCGCCGACGCGGGCTTAGTCGAGAATGCCTCGATCTTCAGCGCCGACGAACACATGAGCGGCTTCTGGTTGGTGAACGCCGCCGATGCCGATGAGGCTCGAGCGCTGGCGTTGGCCGGTTCAAAGGCATGCAACCGCCGCGTCGAGCTGCGCCCAATTCTGGGCGGTTAGTTCGGCTGGTTAGGCAGTTCGCAGGATTTTCGACATCGGGCGGCCGTTGCCTAACTCATCGACCAGTTTGTCTAGATAGCGAATTTCGCGCATCAAGGGGTCTTCAATTTCTTCGATGCGCACACCGCAGATCACTCCCTTGATTAGTGGCGCATTCGCGTTGATATTTGCGGCGGCAAAGAAGTCGCGAAAGTTTGTTTTGGCTGCCAGATGCGATTCGAGAGTCGGCCGGTCAAAACCGGTTAGCCATTCGATGACCACATCCAGGTCGGCCACATCGTGGCCTTTGCGCTCTAGCTTTTTGATGTAGAGCTCATAAACGTCGGCGAAGGGAATGCCGTAGATGCGGTGTTCGGTAGCCATGTTCTCAGGCTACCCGCGGCACTTCTGCGAGCAGAACTTAACGTTGGGCCAGTCTCTAGCCCATTTCTTGCGCCACTCAAACGGCAGGCCACAGCGCGCGCAGATTTTGGGTTCGAACCCATTCTTGGTTTTTGCATCGCGAGCCAATTAGCGCCTCCGGGTAAAGAAAAACCCTCGGTAGAAGCCCGAGGGTATTTCGTGCGCTTGGAGGGACTCGAACCCCCAACCTTCTGATCCGTAGTCAGATGCTCTATCCGTTGAGCTACAAGCGCTGGGTTTGGTGGCTAGCCACCAGACAACCTTGCCAGTCTACCCGACTGATAGGTGGTTGACAACCGCAGATTGGTGCAAACCAATCAGGGGTCCGTGGCGGAGACGAGAGGATTTGAACCTCCGAAGGGCTTTAAGACCCTTACCTCATTAGCAGTGAGGCGCACTCGACCGGGCTATGCGACGTCTCCACGAACTCGACTAGTTTAGTCGAAATCGCGAGAGCGCGAAACTGTCTTAACCCGAGCAAGTTTCGATCGACGCATTTGTGCCACGAGCCCAATCTGGCAGCTCACTCGGGCTTGCGCTCGGTGTCGGAGTTGCCGAGGTGCTTGCGCTGGCCGAGGCCGAAACGCTCGGGCTGGCGCTAACCGATGGGGCAGGGGTTGCCACAACCGCGCCGGCACCGGTGTTGGCCTTGGCGATTACGAGAGGTTCATCCTTTTGCAACTTCTCAAATAGCAGTGTCGCCTGGTCGTAGTTAGGCATGACGCGGCCCGAGTATGGAGCCGGAAGGCCACCGTGGCTTGGCACCTGAAGGAAGGTCATTTTGTCGAGCTGCACGTTTTTTAGCGCACTAGCGATCGCGACCATGACGTTCAGATCGGTGAGGTTGGTCGAGAGCTTCATGTTGCGAGCCGCTGCGTTGGCCAGCGAATAGAGACGCACCGGGTTTGCCAGCACGCCAGCCGACTTGACCTTGCGAACCAACGAGGTCAAGAACACCTGCTGGTTGCTGATGCGGCCCAGGTCGGAGCCATCGCCAACACCGTGGCGAGTGCGCAAGAACTGCAGGGCAGCCTTGCCCTGCAAAGTGTGCATGCCCGGGTTCAGGTAGGTGTGGGTGTATTTGTCTTCGATCTTCTTTGCGACACAAACCTCGACACCGCCGATAGCGTTCGACATTTCAATCACGCCATTGAAATCGATCATCGCTAGGTATGGAATCGTGAGGCCGGTGAGCTTTTCGACGGTCAACAGAGTGCAGCCTGGCCCGCCGTTTGCGATGGTCGCGTTGATTTGACCGAGGCTCTGTGGCAGGTAGCCAGAACCGCCCGAGGTGCTCGGGCACGCAGGCCAAGGCACCATCAGGTCACGAGGAAAACTCATAGCAACGGCATTTTTGCGGTCTTTGCTGACGTGCAAAAGAATGATGACGTCGGCCAATTCGCTGGTCTCGTTGCCGTAGCCCTTGCCCTGACCCTTGCGGGTATCGGAGCCAACCAGCAGCATGTTGATCGGGCCTTCGAGGTCGGCCGCGGTGACCGGCTTGGCGTTAGCAAGGTTGATGCCGTTGTTGTGCAGGCTGTTGGTGATATCCCAAATCGTGTAGCCACCGATAGCCAGCGTCGCGCCAAGCACAACCGCGAGACCCTTAACAAAGAGCCCGCCGATGGCGCTGCCTTTTGACTGCAACTTGAGACGACCGTGACGCGCAAGGCCCTTAGGGGCCTCAGTGGCTGCGGTGACCGTGTTGTTGGCCGACTGCTTTGCCTGCTTTTTTGCGGCGCGACGAGCGCCTCGCGACTGGTTGTCGTCGTTTAGATAAGGGGATTCGTTGTTGCTCATGCGAATTTCTAGTTTAAAAACCTGGTTGCTGTTGCGAAAGGGGTTCTGGCGATTCACAGCGAAAAGTCAGGCTGGTGCATTGTGGCTGGGCTGCAGAGGTCAAAGAAAAAGCGCCCGATTGGGCGCTTCGACTTTGAACTGGAGGAAGCGGTGGGATTTGAACCCACGGTGGCTATTAACCACGACAGTTTTCAAGACTGTTCCGTTCGGCCGCTCCGGCACGCTTCCGTGGTTTCGAGTTTATCAGAGGCTACGCGTGAAGAGAATGCCCTCGAAGCCGGCAAGCACCTGTGCGACGCCGTCATCCTCGACCGAGGCCGTCACTGCGGTGGCTGCGACACGCACTTCTTCGGGGCCTTGACCCATCGCGAAGGCTAGGCCTCCGCCCGACTGAGCCCACTCAAACATCGCGATGTCGTTGCGACCGTCGCCCATTGCAATCACCTGGGCCGGATTGATGCCAAGCTCGGAGCGCAGTTTTTCGAGGGCCGAGGCCTTGCTGATTCCCTGCGGCGCGATGTCGAGCCAGGCGGTGTAGCCGATCGCGTACGAAACCGAGTGCAGACCGATCTTTTCGACGATGCCCAGAAACTCGTCGACCTCGTGCTCGGGCGACAACACCACAACGCGCGACACCGGCGAGTCCATGAGGTCGTCGAGCGAGGTCTCGATGTTGCGGTCGCCCAGCGCATACGCGGGGAATGGGCGATGAAAGTGGTAGCTGCCGTCGGGGTTTTCGACCGCGAAGTGGGCATTTGGCAGGTGCGCAATCAACTCGGTCAGCACCTGACGCGGGTCGAACGTGATTACCTCGTGAACCTCATAACCGCGAGTGTCTTCGGGGTTTACCGACAGGGTCACGGCACCGTTCGAGGCGACCGAATAACCGGTGTGGATGCCTACCTCGCGAATGACCGGAATGGCATTGGCCGCAGAACGGCCGGTAGCAACGATTACCTCGTGGCCGAGCGCACGAACACGCTGCACCTGGTCGACCACGGCGGGCGACAAAAAGCCGTCGTCGTGCACGAGCGTGCCGTCGATGTCGATTGCGATCAACCAGCGGTCGTCGCCGGATGCGATTGGGGCAGAGGTCATCGGATGCTGGCTAGGCCTTGTTGACGACAGGAATGAATTCCTGGCCGCCGAGGTATGGGCGAAGGGCGGCAGGGATCCGCACCGAGCCATCGGCCTGCTGGTGGGTTTCGAGGATCGCTACCAACCAACGGGTCGTGGCGAGAGTGCCGTTCAGAGTTGCGGCGGTCTGAGTCTTGCCGTTCTCGTCGCGGTAGCGCACGTTCAGGCGTCGAGCCTGGAAGGTGGTGCAGTTCGACGAACTGGTGAGTTCGCGATAGGTCTGCTGCGAAGGCACCCAAGCCTCGCTGTCGTATTTGCGTGCCGCACTCGAACCAAGGTCGCCGGCTGCTGTGTCGATGACACGGTATGCGAGCTCGCAAGCCTGAAGCATCTGCTCTTCAAGTGCAAGCAACTTTAGGTGCTCGTTTTCGCTGTCTTCAGGCTTGATGTAGCTGAACATCTCGAGCTTGTTGAACTGGTGAACGCGCAGAATGCCGCGGGTGTCGCGACCAGCCGAGCCGGCCTCGCGGCGGTAGCAGGTGCTCCAGCCTGCGTAGCGCTTCGGGCCGCTCGAGAGGTCGATGATCTCGTCGCGGTGATAGCCGGCGAGCGCAACCTCGCTGGTGCCGGTGAGGTAAAGCTCGTCGGCTGGCAGGTAATAGATCTCGTCTGAATGAGCACCCAGGAATCCGGTGCCGGCCATTACCTCTGGGCGAACCAGGGTAGGGGTAACCAGAGCGGTGAAGTCATTCTTGGCGGCCAGGTCGAGTGCCATGTTCATCATGGCAAGCTCGAGGCGTGCGCCCCATCCCTTTAGAAAGTAAAAACGCGAACCAGAAACCTTGACGCCGCGCTCGATGTCGATGATGTCGAGCAGCTCGCCAAGGGCCACGTGGTCGCGCGGCTCGAAGTCGAATGATGCCTTGGTGCCGACCTCTTTGATAACCACGAAGTTTTCTTCGCCGCCCGCGGGAATGCCTTCGATGACGACATTCTCGATCTTCCAGATGAGCTCGTCGAGCACTGCCTGGGCTGCGTTCGCTGCCTCGTTTGCCTCTTTGACCTTTTCGGCTAAGGCCTTGCCGGCCTCGATCAACGCAGGACGGTCGTCTTTGCTTGCGGCGCCAACCAGCTTGGCCGAGGCATTTTGCTCGGCACGCAGTGACTCGAATTCCTGAAGGGCCTTGCGCCAAGCGGCGTCGGCAGCCTGGGCCTGGTCGACGATCGATTCGTCGGCCAAACGAGCGCGCTGCGATGCCTTGATGGCGTCTGGGTTTTCACGAAGCAAGTTGAGGTCAATCACGGCATTAAGCCTACCTTCTGGGGTTGCCAGCCATTGGAAAGGCGGCGGCGCTGACGTAGTCTGATGCTCGTGAACAGGGCCGCAGTCATTTATTACCCGGGGCGAGTCGACCTGGCTGCGGTCAAACGCGAGATCCAGGCAATCGTCGAAAAAGGCAATTGGGAACCCACCCTGTTTTTGCCCACCGAAGAACACGAGCACGGGCGCGAACAGACGCTGCGCGCTCTCGCCCAAAACGCGACCCACTTCTTGGTTGCGGGTGGCGACGGCACGATCCGCGAGGTGGCCAGCGCCCTGCACGAATCAGGTTCGAGCGCGACCCTGGGTCTGATTCCCAGCGGCACCGGCAATGTTCTGGCGCGAAACCTAAACCTAAACCTCGGAAACATCGGCGCGTGTGTGCGTCAGGGCATGCTGGGCAATCGGCATCCGATCGATTTGGCATTGGCAAGAATCATTCACGACAGCGGCGAGCGCAGTGAACACCGATTCGTCGTTATGGCCGGCCTCGGCCTCGACGCCCAAATCATGCAGGCCACCGACTCGAAACGCAAACATCGCCTAGGTTGGGTCGCCTACATCGAGGGCGGATTCAAGAGCATGCCCTTGAAGTATGAGCGCCTCGCGGTTTCGATTGACTCGGGCGAGGCGCGCAACCTGCGTGTGCTGACGCTTCTGGTTGGCAATGCCGGCTGGTTGCCTGGGCACATCGGCCTGATGCCCGATGCCAGCCTTGACGACGGCGAGCTCGACCTCGCGGCTATTGGGCCGCGCAGGCTATGGCACTGGATCGACTTTTGGGGTCGCGTCACCTGGGCAAACCGGCGACTCAGGCCAACGCGAATCGGGCGCAAGCTGCTCGATGCGACGGCAAACGTCAAGACCCTCGAGAACCTCACCGGCCGCAAGGTGCGAGTTACGCCAACGCATCCGGTGCATTTGCAACTCGATGGCGACGCCTATGGCGCGGTGCTCGAGGTTGAGTTTGAGGTTTTGCCGCGCGCAATCAGCGTGCGCGTTTAGCCAAGGCTCGCGAGCCAGGCCTCTGCGGCCTGGAATTCGGCGGTCGAATTGTTGCCCTCGTGCTCGCTCTTGCCACGGTCGGCACGCGGATACGATCCGAGGAACGTCACCTTTGGGCTGAACCGGTGCAGACCCTTGAGGGCCTCGGCAACGGCCGCGTCGTGCACGTGCCCTTGAACATCGAGGTTGAAGCGGTAACGACCCAGGCGGTCGCCGATTGGTCGCGATTCGATGCGCGAGAGGTTGACCCCGCGCGCGGCGAACTGCTCGAGCATCTCGAGCAGCGCACCCGGCACATCGGTGGGCAATTCGACGATTACCGAGGTCTTGTCGCGGCCCGTGCGCACGGGCGTCGAACCGGCGAGACCGATTTGAATGAATCGAGTCTGAGCGTTCTTGTTTTCGCCAATGTTTTTGGCCAGCACACGAAGCTTGTAGTGGTCGGTGATAGTCGAGGCGGCAACCGCGGCATCGGCAATCGGCTGTTCATGAAGCAGCGCGGCTGCGGCTGCGGCTGTCGATGAGGCCTGGATGTGCACATGCTGCGGCAGCTTCTCGAGCAACCAGCGTCGGGTCTGCGCATAGGCAACGGGATGCGTAGCCACGGTGCGGATGTCTTCGAGCTTGACGCCTGGGCGCACCACGAGGTTGAAGGTCACCGGCACGAGGTATTCGCCATAGATGCGAATGCCTTCGGTTGCGGCGAGCGCATCCAGAGTCGCAGTAACGCCACCCTCGACCGAGTTTTCGACCGGAATTACGGCGCGAATGGCACGACCCGACATAACGTCGTCGATTGCCTCTTGCACATGTGCGACTGGCTTTTGGGTCGCACCCTTGGCCTCGGCAACTTGGGCGAGCGCGAGTTCGGTGAATGTGCCGACTGGCCCGAGGAACGAGTAGGTCGTTTTCGCCGAAGAGTTATTGCGCTGTGATGCCATAGATAAAGGTTAGCCAGCAATATAGGTTCATGTCCGAACGTGCTGGCCAGAAGGCCCAAGAATCCGACCTCATCAATGTCGAGCGCCTGATCGGGCTGTATTACGAGTTGCACCCCGACGTTACAAATCCCGAGCAGAAGGTGGCCTTCGGCACCAGCGGTCACCGCGGCAGCTCGCTGAATGCCAGCTTCAACGAAGACCACATCGCGGCCATCACCCAGGCAATCGTCGAGTATCGCCGCACCCAGAACATCCACGGGCCGATCTATGTTGGCAAAGACACCCACGCGCTTAGCGGCCCGGCCGAACAGACCGCGCTCGAGGTTCTTGCCGGCAACGACGTGCTGACAATGATCGACGCGGCTGACCGCTATGTGCCAACCCCTGCCGTGTCGGTTGCGATCATCAATCACAACGAGGGCAAGGCCGCTGGCGATGCCAGCCTGGCCGACGGCCTGGTTATCACTCCGAGCCACAACCCTCCGGCCGATGGCGGCTTCAAGTACAACCCGCCCCACGGCGGCCCTGCCGACAGCGACGCCACCAACTGGATCGCGGCCCGCGCTAACGAGATCATCCTTGGCGGGCTGCGCGAGGTAAAGCGGGCCACCCCAAAGCCCATCCGTTTTCATTTTCTCGACAACTACGTTTCGCAGCTTGGCGACGTGGTCAATATGGATGCGATTCGCGACTCGGGCGTCAGCATTGGTGCCGACCCTATGGGTGGCGCCTCGGTCGACTATTGGGGCGCCATCGCCGATCGCTACGGCCTGAACCTCACCGTGGTCAATCCGGCCGTCGACTTTCAGTTCGGTTTTATGACCCTCGACTGGGACGCAAAGATTCGCATGGACTGCTCGTCGCCGTTTGCGATGGCGAGCCTGATTGCCGGCCGCGATCGCTTCGACATTTCGACCGGCAACGACGCCGATGCCGATCGTCACGGTATCGTCACTCGCGACGGTGGCCTTATGAACCCAAACCACTTCTTGGCGGTTGCCATTGATTACCTGTATCGCAATCGCAGCGATTGGGCCGCCGACGCAGCCGTTGGCAAGACCATGGTCTCGTCATCGATCATCGATCACGTCGTGGCCGACCTTGGCCGCAAACTAATCGAGGTGCCGGTTGGCTTCAAGTGGTTCGTGCCAGGCCTTATCGACGGCTCAGTCGGGTTTGGCGGCGAGGAATCGGCCGGCGCAAGCTTCTTGCGACGCAACGGTCAGGCTTGGTC
>JBEEJX010000031.1:0-9816 GCA_041168965.1 Actinomycetota bacterium | reverse complement strand
CAGGCCGGTGGCGGCTGTCAGCTTCGAGATGTCGACGGCATTTGCGCCATCGACGGCCTTGATGACCGGAAATTCGGCGCTGATATCGCCGTAGGTCAGCTGGACTTTGTCGCTCGAGGTCATCGAAGCTCCTAGTGCTCTAGTTGTCGCTTTTGACGGGGTTTGTGGGCTTGGTTAGCCGTGCTTAACTTTAGCGGCTTCGCGCAATCGCTTGGCAGCCTCGGCCACCTTTGCGTCGGTCGCCGTGATCGAAAAACGCACGAAGTTTTTGCCGGCTTCGCCATAGAAAATTCCGGGCACCACGACGATGCCTAGCGCGGCCATTTCGTCGACGGTCTGCCAGCAGTCTTGACCCAGGGTCGCCCAAAGGTAGAGCCCTGCCTCAGACTCGCTGAGCTCAAAGCCATACTCGCGCACGGCGGCCAGCAGCACCTCGCGGCGTTCGCGATACAGCTCGCGTTCGACGGCCACGTGTTCTTCGTCGCCCAGGGCAACCGCCATGGCGTGCTGAACGGGGTTTGGCGTGTTGAGTCCGGAGTGCATGCGCAGATTGACCAGACCCTTGATTAGCGGTGCGGCACCAACGGCGAATGCCGCGCGATAGCCGGCGAGGTTCGATTGCTTGCTGAGCGAATAGACCGACAAGACGCCGTCGTGGCTGTCGCCACAAACCCGCGGGTCGAGCACCGAGGGAATGAGTTCGGTGGCCCAGCGACCCCAGCCGAGTTCGGCATAGCACTCATCTGACGCGAGCAGCGCGCCAAGCTCGCGGGCACGATCGACCGCCGCCTTCATCTCGGCGACATCCATGACGCGGCCATCTGGGTTGCCCGGCGAGTTGATCCAGACCAACTTGGTGTTGGCTGGCCACTTGGTCGGGTCGTCTTCGCTAACGATTTCAGCTCCGCAGAGGGCCGCGCCCACCACGTATGCCGTGTATGCGTTGGTCGGCTGAACCACCACATCGCCAGGGCCAAGGCCCATAAGAAGCGGCAACCAGCTGATTAGCTCTTTCGAACCGATGGTCGGCATGACCTGGTCGGGGTTCAGGCCTGGTACTCCCCTTCGCCGCGCATACCATTCGACGACTGCGGCCTTGAACTCGGGCGAACCGCCGGTCGATGGGTAGCCGGGAGCGTTGGATGCGGCGTTTAGCGCATCCTGAATAATGCTCGGAGTCGGGTCTATCGGCGAACCGACCGAAAGGTCGACCGAGCCCAGAGGATGGGTCGCAGCCTTTGCCGCGAACGGCTTTAGCTGTTCCCAGGGATACTCGGGCAGGCGGTCAAACAAGGCCGGCGACTATTCGGCCTGAGGCGCGAGGGCCTTGATCAGTTCGTGGTCGTGGTCGATCTTGCCGACCTTGGCGGCACCACCAGGCGAACCAATTTCGCTGAAGAACTCGACGTTCGCCTTGTAGTAATCGGCCCACTGCGAAGGCAGGTCGTCTTCGTAGTAGATGGCCTCAACAGGGCACACCGGCTCGCAAGCACCACAGTCGACGCACTCGTCAGGGTGAATGTAAAGCATGCGGTCGCCCTCATAGATGCAGTCAACCGGGCATTCTTCGATGCAGGCGCGGTCTTTGACGTCAACGCAAGGAAGCGCGATTACGTAAGTCATGAGTCGATTTTAACCTTCGTCGGGATTACTGGTGACCAGAAGCGCTCTTGCGCCAGATGGCCGGGCGAATCTGCGGGAAAAGAATGATGACGGCACACAAAATGATCGAGCCGTATGCCCAAATCGTGCCCACGTCGTTGCTCGGAATCAGCACCTCGCCGCCGGCCTGACGCTGCGCCAGGGTGAACACCGTGATGCCGAAGGTGATCGAGGTCAGATAGAGCGCGCCGCGACTCGAGCGCAGCAGGCGCAGGGCCAGAGCCAGAGCGCCAACTGAGATGAGAGCGACAATCAGCCCGATAGGAGTGTGTTCCGAATTCTGAGCTCGAACCTGGTGCATCAGGGTGCCCGCGAGACCCATGAGCACACCCAGCGGAATCGCCCAAAAAATGGTTACCAGCGGGCTGAGCATGACGAGTGGATTCGGGTTCGTGCGACGGAAGCGCTCGGGAGCATCGAAGCGGGTCTCTTTGCCCTCGACCAGCGAGTAGCCCTCACCCGAAATCGACACCTGACTGGCGTGAGCCTCGAGCGCAGCGCGCTTGATCTTGGCGGTCTCGGCGTTGCCGACACTGACCTCGGCACGCTCGCCGGGTTCGGCGATCACCCAAAACTGTGGCGCCCGACCGCGACGAGCGCGGGCATACTGGCGCAGTGCCGACGCAGTGGCTCGATGCGCAACCACGTGATCCGGGTGCCCATAGCCACCCTTGGCGTTGTAGGTCACAACTGCGTCGGGCTTGAAAGACTTTAGTTCGGCGAGGATGTCGTCGGCGATCACCTGGCTGCCTGCGGCAGTCAACGACATCTCGTCGAGGTCGCGAGGCTTAGCTGCGCGGCCAAACAGGTTGACGCGCATGCCAGAGTCGAGATACGCGCGAGTGCCCGCAAATTTGTGCTTGACGCCGGGGCCATACTCTTTCAACGCGTTGAGCAGCTCGTTTGACCTGAAGTGACCCATCGATTCGAGGCGGCCCTCCAGCGACTTGATTTCGTCTAGCTTGACGCGGCCACGCTCGCCGCGAGTGAGGGTCAGCACCAGCACCTCGGCGCCGGCGGCTAGACGTTCGGCAATCAGGTGCCCGGTGAACAGACTCTCGTCGTCGGGGTGGGCGTGCACCAACAGGATGCGCTTTGCGTTGAGTGTTGCCTTGGCCATGCCTCCCAGAATACCTGCGCCGCTAGACAGACAGGCTCAGGGGCGCGGCGACTGGAACGCAAAAACCCGACACACAATCGCGTGCCGGGTTTTTGACCAGATTTTTGCGCCGAGGCTTAGCTCTCGTTGGCGCGCTTGCGAGCCGAGGTCTGGCGCGCACGAATGGTTGGGTCAAGCTCAACCTTGCGAATACGGATCGCCTCAGGGGTCACCTCGACGCACTCGTCTTCGCGAGCAAACTCGAGGCATTCCTCGAGCGAAAGCTTGCGAGGAGGGGTAAGCGCCTGGAACTCATCCGACGAAGAAGCACGCATGTTGGTGAGCTTCTTTTCTTTGGTGATGTTGACTTCCATGTCGTCTGCACGCGAGTTCTCGCCCACGACCATGCCCGCGTAGACCTCTGCGGTTGGCTCAACGAAGAACGCACCGCGCTCCTGCAGAGCGATCATTGCGTATGCGGTTGCGGCACCTGCACGGTCGGCGACCATCGAGCCGTTGTTGCGGGTGACGATCTCGCCAGCCCATGGCTCGTAGCCAGCCGAGATCGCGTTGGCGATGCCGGTGCCCTTGGTGGTGGTCAGGAACTCGGTACGGAAACCGATGAGGCCACGGCTTGGCACCATGAACTCCATGCGAACCCAGCCGGTGCCGTGGTTCGACATGTTCTTCATGCGACCCTTGCGGGCGGCCATGAGCTGGGTGACGGCGCCGAGGAATTCCTCAGGAACATCGATGGTCAGGTCTTCGACTGGCTCGTGGAGCTTGCCGTCGACCTTCTTGGTGACTACCTGTGGCTTGCCAACGGTGAGCTCGTAGCCCTCGCGACGCATCTGCTCGACGAGGATCGCCAGTGCGAGCTCGCCACGACCCTGAACCTCCCAAGCGTCTGGACGCTCGGTTGGCAGGACCTTGATCGAGACGTTACCGATCAGCTCGCGGTCGAGGCGATCCTTGACCAAACGTGCGGTGACCTTTGCGCCCTTGACACGTCCGGCCATTGGCGAGGTGTTGATACCGATGGTCATCGAGATCGCAGGGTCGTCAACGGTGATCATTGGCAGCGGGCGAACGTCGTTCGGGTCGGCCAGGGTTTCACCAATGGTGATCTGCTCGATGCCGGCAACAGCGACGATGTCGCCAGGGTTTGCCTCTTCGGTTGGGAATCGGTCGAGCGCCTTGGTCTTAAGCAGCTCGGTGATCTTGACGTTCTGGGTGGTGCCATCGTGGCGAACCCAGGCAACCTGCTGACCCTTGCGCAGGGTGCCGTTGAAGATGCGGAGCAGTGCAAGACGACCCAAGAACGGCGATGCGTCGAGGTTGGTCACGTGCGCCTGCAGCGGGTGCTCGTCGTCATACTGCGGAGCCGGGATGTGCTTGAGGATCGCGGCGAACAGCGGCTCGAGGTCTTCGGTGTCTGGCAGGGTGCCGTCGGCTGGCTTGTTGAGACTCGCGCGACCGGCGCGACCCGATGCATAGATGACCGGGAGGTCAAGGATGCCGTCGATGTCGAGGTCAGGCACGTCGTCGGCGAGGTCGCTGGCAAGACCGAGGAGCAGGTCGTGGGCCTCTTCGACTACCTCGTCGATACGAGCGTCTGGGCGGTCGGTCTTGTTGACCAAAAGGATTACCGGCAGCTTGGCCTCGAGCGACTTGCGCAGCACGAAGCGGGTCTGCGGCAGCGGACCCTCAGATGCGTCGACCAGCAGAACAACGCCGTCAACCATCGAAAGGCCGCGCTCGACCTCGCCACCGAAGTCGGCGTGACCAGGGGTGTCAATCACGTTGATGGTGATTTCTTTGCCCTCGGCCGAGGCGCCCTTGTATGCGATCGCGGTGTTCTTGGCGAGGATCGTGATGCCCTTCTCGCGCTCGAGGTCACCCGAGTCCATGACTCGCTCGCCCACGTCGCCGTGGTCGCTGAACGAACCGGTCTGACGGAGCATGGCGTCGACCAACGTGGTCTTGCCGTGGTCAACGTGAGCAACGATGGCAACGTTGCGAAGGTCATCTCTTGAGACGACAGCCATAAAACACCTCTTAGCGCGAACACAGAACACCCGAATTGGGCGGTGCGTCGTTGATTGATTGGAACGGGTTCGCGAGACTGCGCAAACCTTCAGTTAAAAGTCTAACGGCAGGCACCCCAAAACGGGGTTTCCTGCCGTCAGAACAGAGGGTGAATTACTTGAGTGCCAGGCGGGCCTCGCGGCGACGAGCCTGTTCGGCTGGGTCAGGAACCGGCACGGCGCCGATTAGACGCTGGGTGTATGGGTCCTTCGGGCGCTTCAGAATCTCGTCGCGAGGGCCAACCTCGACCAGGCGACCCTTCTGCATAACCGCGATGCGGTGCGACAAAATGTCGACCACGGCGAGGTCGTGAGTCACGAAGAGACACGCGAACTTGAGCTGCTCCTGCAGATCCTGCAGCAGCTCAAGGAATCGGGCCTGAACCGAAACGTCGAGTGCCGAGGTCGGCTCGTCGGCGATGAGCAGATCCGGGGTTAGTGCCAGTGCACGGGCGATGCCAACTCGCTGACGCTGACCACCCGAGAGCTCGTGCGGGTAGCGGTTGCGGTACGAACGCGGCAGTTCGACGCTGTCGAGCAGGTCTTCGACACGGCGGTTTAGTTCGGCACCCTTTGCCTCGCCAGCCAGCAGGATTGGCTCGCCGATGCTCTCGCCGATAGGCAGGCGTGGGTTGAGCGAGCTGGCTGGGTCTTGAAAGACGATGCCGGTGTGCTTGCGAATGTCGCGCAGGTCTTTGGCCGATGGCTTCGAGATGTCCTTGCCGACAACCTCGAGCTTGCCCTCGACGATTGGCAGCAGGCCGATCGCGGCGCGACCAACGGTGGTCTTGCCCGAGCCCGACTCGCCGACCAGACCAACGATCTCGCCGGGGAAGATCTCGAGGTTGAAGTCGCTAACGGCGCGGAACGCCGGAACGCGTCCCATCTTTGGGTATTCGATCGCAACGTTTTCGAGCTTGAGCACAGGTGCAGCCGACTTGTGTTCCGGAGCCAGCTCACGCACAGCAACCGAACCCAGCTTTGGCACCGAGGCCAACAGCTGCTGGGTGTATGGGTGCTGCGGACGATTGAAGATCTGGTCGGCAGAGCCATACTCGACGGTGTTGCCGTCTTTCATAACCAGGATGTCGTCGGCCAGATCGGCGACCACTCCCATGTCGTGGGTGATCAGCACGATGGCCGAGTTGAGGCGGTCGCGCAAACCACGCATCAGGTCAAGAATTTCGGCCTGAACGGTCACATCGAGGGCCGTAGTTGGCTCGTCGGCAACCAGCAGACCAGGGTCACAGGCCAAGGCCTGCGCGATCATGGCGCGCTGACGCTGGCCACCCGAAAGCTGGTGCGGGTATTTGTCGAACGATGCCTCTGGGTTAGGAATCTCGACCATGGTGATCAGTTCGATTGCACGAGCCTTGGCCTCTTTAGGGCCCATCTCAAAGTGCGTGCGCAGGGTCTCGACGATCTGAAAACCGATCGAATAGACCGGGTTCAATGCGGTCATCGGCTCCTGGAAAATGTAGGCGACCTCTTTGCCGCGCGCATTGCGCAGCAGGCTCGGCTTTGCGCCAACCATTTCTTGACCGTTGATGACAACGCTGCCCGTGGTGCGCGCGTTCGAAGCGAGCAGGCTCATTAGGCCCATCGCCGTGGTCGACTTGCCCGAACCCGACTCGCCCACGATCGCGAGCACCTTGCCAGGCTCAACGGCAAAGTTCATGTTGATGGCGGCCGGATACCAGACACCGTCGACCCAGAAGTCGATGTTGTAGTCGGTTACCTTGAGGATCGGCTGGTTCATTTGTTATCTCCTGCGATGATTGACGCGTGACTAACGCGCAGGTTTTCAGGCCGTTGAGCGGCATCGCTCTGGCAGCAACTGTTTTCTTGATTTGCGGCGTGCTCGTAGCGAGCGACCTGCAGAACATTGGTATTTGGCTTTGGGGTGCAGCAGCCTGCGCCGGCGCCTGGTTGGTTTTCGTTCGCCCCAAGCTGGTCATTGGCGACGAGGGCGTGGTCGTCGTTAACCCGCTGCAAACCATCACCCTTGGCTGGGCCACGGTTGATGCGCTCGATGTGAAGTACGCCCTGACCTTTATTGTCGGCGGCCGCAAGGTCACCTGCTGGTCGGCAACAGCCCCCAGCCGCTACCACGGGCGCAGCATCCACAAGTCCGAGCTGCTCGGCATCGGAATCAACAAACGCGACATCGAGGCCGGCGTGATCCGCCCCGGCGAATCCCCCAGAACAGCAAGCGGCCAGGCTATCGCGCTGTGCCGACTGCGTTGGCGAGCCTTTGCCGAGGCCATCGAGAACGGGCAACAGCCGGCGACCAGCGACAACCTCACCGAGTGGAATCTGCTTGGCGCAGGCGCACTCGTGCTGCTGGTCGTGGCCGGCCTGGCCGTCAATTACCTTGGTTGAACACATTTTTTAGGCGTCTGCCTTAGCCTCACGCTTGGCAACGCGAGCCTGCTCGCGCTCCTTCTTGGTGATGCGGCGCTTCTGACGTGGGTCAAACGCATCGCGCAGGCCATCGCCAATGAAGTTGACCGACAATGCAATCGCGATGATGAACAGACCAGGCCACCAGAACAACCAAGGACGCGTCGTGAACGAGTCCTGGTACTGGCTAATCAGCAGACCGAGCGAAACGTCTGGCGCGACCACACCGAAACCAAGGTAGCTAAGCGCCGACTCGGTCAGGATTGCACCCGACATAAGCAGGGTCACCGACACGATGATCACACCTACGGCATTAGGCAGGATGTGCTTGAACACGATTCGAGCGTTGCTCGCACCGGCCACGCGTGCCGCGTCGACGAACTCGCGGGTGCGCAGGGTCAAGAACTCGCCGCGAACTAGGCGCGAAAGGCCGGTCCACGAGAAGAGACCCAGCATGAGCGCGAGCACGACGACACCGAGATTGCCGTACTTGAAGCCGATTACGGCGCCAACCATGATGAACGGAATCGTGATGATGAAGTCGGTGAAGCGCATTAGCACGGCGTCGACCCAACCACGGAAGAATCCCGAGATAGCACCGACGATGGTGCCCAGCATGCCGCCGACCAAACCGATGATGACCATAACCATGATCGACTGCTGAGCGCCGCGCATTACCAGCGCAAAGTAGTCGCGACCGATGTCGTCTTGACCAAATGGGTGATCGCCAATCTGCATGCCGGTGCCGTCGATGAAATTAGGCAGAAGGTCGAGGGTCGGGCAGCCGACTGCGCCGTCTGGGCAGCCGGTGACAGCAAGCTCAGGCAGGTCGGTGATTGAGTAGTGCCACCAACCAGGGATGCTGATTGGGTGCTTCTCGCTGCCGAGGTGGATTCCCGAGGCCGAGAACACGAATAGCGCGATCCCAAGCAGCGAGAACAGCGCGATCATCGCCGCACGGTGGCGAACAAAACGACGGCGAACGATTTGACCCTGGCTCAGGCCCTCGATCTCTTTGTTGGCGATTGCGTTCTCACCACCGGTTGCCGAAGCGGCCGAGTCGATGTTTTTGTTTTTCTTGTTGAACATAGCCGTTACTTTCCAGCTCGAATTCGTGGGTCAAGTGCCGAATAAAGCAGGTCGGCGATGAGGTTTGCGACCATGGCCATGAACGCGGTCACCAACGAGATGCCCATCAGCATATTCAGGTCAAGCGCGACCAGCGAGCCACGGAACAGGCTTCCCATACCAATCCAGCCGAAGATCGACTCGGTGATAACGGCGCCACCGATGATGCCGACGATGTCGGTCACCATGATGGTGGTCAAAGGAATCATGGTGTTGCGGAACGCGTGTCGCATGATCACGGTGCGCTCGGTCAGACCCTTGGCACGCGCGGTGCGAATGTAGTCCTGGTTGAGCACCTCGAGGAGCGAACCTCGGGCGTAACGCACATAGACCGCGAAGCTGATGATCGCCAGGGCGATGGTCGGCAGGGCGATGTGCATGAGCAGGTCGAGGGTGCTGTTCCAGAAGTTGCCGGTCTCGAGCAGGTCATTGGCCTGACCTACGGTCGGCACCGGACGATAGTTGACCGCGTCGGTCGACATGTAGCCGTTCCAGGTCTGCATGAGTTTGTCAACCACGAGCAACAGCAGCACGAGCACAGCGGTAATCAGCGAGGTGCGCACGGCTTGACCGCGGTCGATCTTGTTGAAGAAGAACGATGCACCAACGCCGACCGCGGCGAAAACCAATGCCACGAGGATGAAGTTGACCAGGTGGTGCTTCTGCTCGAAGACCCACTGCAGCGGGAAGTACGCGATTGCACCAAAGACGGCCACCGACAGCGCCGAATAGAGCGTCTTGCGGTTCGAAATGCCGGTCGATAGCTGGGTGACGCCCACTGCCGCTCCACCGGCAAAGATCGAGACCAGGAAGATGCCCAGACCAGGGTTGGTGAACCAGTTGGTCAGGCCCATCAGCACGATGATCGCTGCGGTCACGGCGAATGCCGAGCCGAAGATGATCCATACTCGCTTGCGCGAGCCGCCGATGATGGCCGACCAGAAGACGCCGCTGATTAGCGACAGGCCGAGCACCCAAGGTGCACTGACCTGAGGGTCAGAGAGGAAGTTGTTGAAGCCGATGGCCAGGTACTGCTTCAGAAGCACCGCGAACCAGAAGACCGGCAGCGAGAAGCAGAGGAACGCATAGAAGGTGACTGCGTAGTCGAAGCGGCTGTACTGGCGAAGTGCGGTGACGATACCGATCGAGATGCCAAGGATGATGGCCAGCAGGGTCGAGACGGCGACCAAGCGAATCGAGGTCGGGATTGCATCGCCAAGCTGCGAGATGACGTTTAGGCCGTCGCGGGTCTGGCCAAGGTCGAAGTGACCGGTGAATACACCGAGCACGCCGCGCAGCCAGTAAAAGTAGCGGATGGGTGAAGGCACATCGAGGTGCAATTCGCGAGTCAGATTGAGAATCTGCTGCTTGGCGTTTGGGTCCTGGCTGATGCGCAATGCCTCAAGCGGGTCGCCCATGTTGGCGCCAAGGTTGTAA
>JBEEJX010000030.1:0-7456 GCA_041168965.1 Actinomycetota bacterium | reverse complement strand
GGCGGCAACCTCGCGCACCTGGCTTGGCATGCCGGCGGCGCCATCGATATCGCGCGAGGCAACGGTCTGCACCGAATCGACCACCAGCAGATCGGGCGCAACGGCATCGATTTGACCGAGCACGGTGGCCAGATCGGTTTCGGCGGCCAGGTAGAGATTGTCGACTAGCGCGTTGGTGCGTTCGGCTCGCATGCGCACCTGACCCACCGACTCTTCGCCAGAGACATAGAGCACTCGCGAACCGGAGCGCGCCGCGTTAGCCGCGACCTCGAGCAGCAGCGTGCTCTTGCCAACGCCCGGCTCGCCCGAGAGCAGGATCACCGCACCCGGCACAAGGCCGCCGCCCAAGACTCGATCGAACTCGCCAACCCGAGTTGGCCAAACCTCGACGGGTTTGGTCGAAACGTCGGTGATTGGCTTTGCCGCAGCCGAGGCAATCAGGCGCACTGGAGCGACCTGACGCGCTGTGCCCAATCCGCGACCAGCCGATGCCTCTTGCATCGTGTCCCACTGCTGGCATTCGCCGCAGCGACCGACCCACTTAACGGTGGTCCAGCCGCACTCGGAACAAACGAAGGAGGTCTTTGGTGTCGCCATGCCCTCAAAACTACCCTGAGCCACCGACAACGTTGCGAACCTAAACTTGAACCGTGAATATCGAACGAATCGCAATCCTCGGCGCCGGCTCAATGGGTGGGGCAATCCTCGACGGCCTGCTCGCATCGGGCTTCGACCCGGCCAAGGTCAGCCTCAGCACCAAGAGCGATGCGAGCGCACGCAAATACATCAATGAGTATGCGATTCAGGCGCATTCGCTCGAGAACGCGACCGACGCCAACCAGCGAGTTGTCGCCGGCGCCGACGTGGTGCTCGTGGCGGTCAAGCCCGCATACGTTGCCTCGACCCTCGCCGAGGTTGCCGAACACCTAAACCCCAACGCGCTGATCATCAGTGTGGCCGCGGGCATCACTAACGCGACGATGGAGGCCGCCGTGCCAAATTCGGTGCGCGTAATTCGTTCGATGCCGAACACCCCAGCGATTGTTGGTCGTGCCGTGACCGGCATCGCGCGCGGCAGTCGCGCCACCGAGGCCGATCTGGCCACCGCGGTGCACCTGTTTGAGACCGTCGGCCGCGTTGTTGTGGTCGACGAGCTGCAGATCGATCAGCTGAGCACCATTTCTGGCAGCGGGCCGGCATACGTTTTCTATTTCATCGAGCAGTTGACCTCGGCAGCAATGCACCACGGTTTCACCGCAGAACAGGCGGCAATGTTGGTGAACGACACCTTCCTTGGTGCCGCAGAACTCGTGGCGTCGAGCGGCAAGGCGCCGGCCGAGTTGCGTCGTCAGGTGACCAGCCCGAACGGCACCACCGAACGCGCGATCGCCGTTTTTGAGGCCGCCAACCTGCAGCAAATCTTTGTCGATGCGACCGACGCCGCCTTGGCTCGCGCTCGCGAGCTGGCCGCCGGAAAGTAGGCTAAAACCATGAGCGACATCTTTAGTGCGATTGCCGACCCAACCCGCCGCCAGATTCTTGACGCCCTTGCCGAGCGCGACCACCTCTCGGTCGGCGAGCTAGTGGCACTGACCGGGCTCGGTCAGCCGGCCGTCTCGAAGCACCTCAAGACCCTGCGTGATGCCGGCTTGGTGTCGGTCAAGACCGTTGGTCAGAACCGTCTGTATGCGCTAGACGCGCTCGCGCTAAAGCCAGTTGCCGCCTGGGTGCTGAAGCACGCAGCCGCCAAGGCCGAGGCCGAGGCTGCCGAACGCGCCGACGACGTTGCCGAGAAGATTGGTTCGTGGCTGGCGAACGGTGCCGAATGGCTTGGCGACAAGGTCGCAGAGCAGGTCAAAGCGCGCGATGTGAACGACCTTGGTCGAGAGCTGGGTCGCAAGCTTGCCGACGCCCGCGCGGGTGCCGACAAGAGTGTTGAGGCCAAGACCGGTCGCGATATCGACGAGATCATCGCCGAGGTAAAGAAGCGCTTCGCCGAGGTTTCGGCCAAGCTCAAGTAGCCAAATAGGTAATCGGCGCTAAACGCGCACGAGCCCCGAAAACGCGCTCAGTGCGGCGCGATTCCAGTCTTCGCCGCTGACGCTCGTGTCGGCGTCGAGTTCGGCAATCACACGACCATGTAGCAACCCCAGAATCACCTGGGCGGCCGCGCGTGGCACGAGGTGTTCCTTCAGGATTCCCGCCTCGCGCAAGTTGGCCAATACCTCGGTTAGCCCGTCGACCAGGCGCGTCTGGGCCTCGGCGATTGCCTCTTTGAGTTCGGGGCGAGCCAGGGCATTCCCGACGATGGCTGCGCGCTCGGCCAGGGGCAGTTCGCTGTAGTGATTGTTCAAAAACTCGAGCATCGATGCGTATTGCTCGCGCAGTTCGGCTGTCGAGGTCACGCTCACCGACCATGACTTGAGTCGCTCGATGTCGGCGGTCACACTCGAAATGAACTGGTCGAGGTATGCCGCGCGAATCAGGCCCTCGCGGTCGCCAAAGTGGTGATAGATCGAACCGATCGAAACGCCGGTTGTCACCGAGATTTCTTGAACGCGCACGGCAGCCTCGCCCGAGGCCTGCAGGGCGCGTCGAGCCGCCTCGACCACAAGCGAAACCGTGTGGCGCGCACGCGACTGCTTTGGCTGGGGCAACTGAAACGTGGTCATGGGTTTTCAAGCAATGGCCGAACCGCTTTTATTCCGCCGCCAGCCACATTTGCGGCAAACCCCCAACCCGAGTTAAAGCAAAAGTGGGATGCGCCGCGCGCATCCCACTCTCGTTTGGGCCCGACGGTTGTCGGGGTTCCGTTACTTCTTGGCTGGCTTGAAGACCATCATCAGCACGATGGTCACGAGCACGCCGGCGATCTGAGCGAGCACCAGCATTGCGGTGTTGGCCACGGTGCCGCTGTTGAACATCAGGCCGAAGCTGACGGCAGGGTTTGCCTGTGCTCCGGTTGCGGTGAAGGCAGCGGCTGCGCTGACCCACAGGCCAACGGCCCAAGGAATCAGGTTGCCCTTGTCGGCTGCGGCGAGGGTGCCGACGATGCCGACCAGAATGGTGGTGGCGACTAGCTCGCCGACGAATGCATTGGCGCTAACGGCCGAGCCGGTGGCGGCCAGGCCAGGCAGGTTCTTGCCCATCAGGAATGCGCCGAGGTGTGCGCCGGCGAGGCCACCGAGCAGCTGAGCCACGACATAGGTGACAAACTCGCCGGCACCGATCTGCTTCTTGGCAAAGAAGTAGAGGCTGACGGCCGGGTTCAGGTGACCACCGCTGACGCTTGCGGTTAGCAGGATTGCGAGGGCAAGCGTGGTGGCCAGTGCCAGGCGCTGCAGTTCGGCGCCCGAGGTTCCAATAATTGAGGTCAGAAACAAGGTGACGCCAAGGAATTCGGCGAGACCTTTCTTGAGCAATGCGTTCATGTCGATCCTTTTCTGGTCGGCCACACTTCTGCGTGCGACTCACTCGGAAGTTTAGGTGTGCGGCGCAGGTTTGGTCGGTATTGCGCATACTGACTAGAATGGACAAGTTGTCTGTCGCGGCGTTCGCCTGCGACACCCCAAGCTCTGTGAGGTCCCTATGGGTTCAGTAATCAAGAAGCGCCGCAAGCGTATGTCGAAGAAGAAGCACCGCAAGTTGCTTCGAAAGACTCGTCACCAGCGTCGCAATAAGAAGTAAATCTTCATCGCTTCACCCGTCGTGCTCACTGAGCCGGCGGGTTTTGCGCTTTAAGGGGTGTGAATCGAGCGTGGCGAGGTTCGCGGCGCCGGGCGCTAGCGGTTTGCGCGCAGTTCGCGCTTTTTGAAGTCGAGGATCTTCCAGCCGGCCGCCTTGGCGTGCTTGGTCAGAATCTTGTCGGGGTTGACGCACACCGGGTGGCCGACGCGAGTGAGCATCGGCAGGTCGTTGTGGCTGTCTGAATATGCGTATGAGCGACGCAGGCTGATGTTGCGCTCCTTGGCCAGCTGGCGCATGGCCTTCGCCTTGGCCTTGCCGTGCAGCGGTTTGCCCACGAGTTTGCCGGTGAAAACGCCGTTTTTGCGTTCGACAACCGTGCCAAGCCCGCCGGTTAGCCCCAGCTTTTGCGCCATGATTTCGGCGATTTCGGATGGCGTCGCCGTGACCAGCCACACCTCGCGCCCCTCGGCCAGGTGTTGCTTTGCCAGGCGCACGGTTTCGGGCCAGAGTTTGGGGCTGATGTAGTCGGCATAGACCAGTTCGGTCAGAACCTCGAGTTCGGCCACCTGGTGCCCGGCGATCAGGCCGAGGGCGCGATCCTTGATGTCGGTCATGGTCTTGGCCGATTCGCCGCGAGCAATGAAACGGGCCTGGTGCCAGGCGAAGTTCCAGAAGTCGCGTCGGCTAAAGAAACCGCGCTGAAAGGCCGCCTTGCCAAACAAGAAGGTCGACGAGCCGCGAATCAGAGTGTTGTCGACGTCGAAGAACGCTGCTTCGATTTTGACTGGCTGATTCGGGTCCTTAGGCACCCGTCAAGTCTAGGGTTTGGGGCAGGTTGCGAGGCATAGGCTAGAGGCGTGCTTATTGAATTGACGCTGATCGGCAAGCCCGGTTGTCACCTATGTGAAGACGCCGAGGCGGTCGTCGCCGGTGTCGTCGAAGAATTCAAGAGCGCGTATGCGACTGTCGCGCCAACCCTTCGGGTTGAGCTCGCGCACAAGAACATCCTCGAAGACGAGGCCTTGGCCTTGCGGCACAGCGAAGAGATTCCCGTGTTGCAGATCAACGGCAAAACGCACGGCTATTGGCGCATCGATGCCGGTCGTCTGCGGGCCGCGCTCGAGGCGCAACTGACCCAACCACAGATTCAAAGGAACGAACGATGCGTCTAATTTGGAAGCTTTTGAAGAAGTTCTGGTTGCCGATTTTGATCATCACGCTGCGCTTGCTTGGCCGCAAGTATCCGGCCGCCAAGAAGGCGCACGGCGTAATCACCAAGCTGCGCTAAACCTCCGCAGTCGGCAGGGTCGACGAGTGCGCCTGGCGACGCGCGCCAGCTGAGCGGCCTGCGACGCGCCAAAACGCATCCATGTTGCATTATTGCTACATAGCATTTATGCTACAAACATGGGACGCAAACCAAAGCATGAAGAAGAGCGAGTAGCCAACCGCATCGAAGAACTGCGCAACGCCGCTGGTCTTAGTCGTCAGGCGCTCGCCGACAAGGTCGACGTTCATTACCAAACCATCGGCTACATCGAACGCGGTGAATACAGCCCGAGCCTGGTGCTCGCGCTCAAGATTGCCAAGGCGCTTGGTCAGCCGGTTGAAAAGGTATTTTCACTCGAAGGGGAATCAAACTAATGGAAACTAAAAGCTTTGAAGAGCGCATGGACGCGCTGGGGCGCAAGGCCGACGCAGGTGTGCGCGACTGGGTGCGCAACGACAGCGTCTTCAATTGGCTGCGCAACACACCTGCGCGCATCTTGCTCGCGTTGGTTTCGGTTGGCGTGCTGTATGGCATTCCGGCGGCACAGCTTTTCACTCGCAATATGTCGCAGTGGACATACATTGGTGCCTTGCTTGTGGTGATCGTTCTGCAGAAGCTCTCGGTGCGTTTCGCTTTCGACGATGACAGCGAAATTGACGAGTATCAAATGAAGCGCCGCAATCGGGCCTATCGTCGCGCATATAAGCGCATTGGCCTGATCATTGGCGCCGCGCTGGCATTGGTCGCCTGGCAGGGCATCTATCTCAAGGCATCGCTTGGCAGTGGTTTTCAATATTCGTTCGATCTCGCCAGCGCCAACTGGAACTTTGCCTTCATCTTCGTGATTGGTCTCTTCGCTCTGCAGAAATACCTGTCGTGGGGCATCAAGGGCGAGCCGATGCGCGATTCAGCAACCAAGCACTAGTCGCATCGGCAAAAAGAAAACCCCGACCGTTTGGTCGGGGTTTTCTTGCGTCTCGGGCTTCTAGCCTGCGCTTATGGTTCGAGGCGGTTTGGGCCGCGGAACAAGAAGCCAACCTCGCGAATGTTTGGCTGGTGCAACAGCAGCATGAGCACGCGCAACAGACCCATTCCGAAGCCACCGTGTGCTGGGGCGCCGTACTTGAAGAAGTCGAGGTAGGTCTGCAGACCCTCAGGCTCAAGACCCTTGGCCTTGACCTGCTCGACAAGCTTGTCGAGGCGGTGCTCGCGCTGTGCACCGGTGGTGATCTCGGTGCCGCGCCAGATCAGGTCATACGACTTGGTCAGCGACTGGTCGTCGTCGTGACGCATGTGATAGAACGGGCGCACGCTGGCTGGATAGTCGGTGACGAAGACGAACTCGTGGCCGAAGGTCTCGGCGACGTGTGCCGCAATCTGGCGCTCGCCCTCAGGGTCGAGGTCGCCGCCACGAGCGATCTCGTGACCGCGCGACTTGATGATGTCGACGGCGTCGGCCAGCGCGATGCGTGGGAACGGAATGCTAGGCACCTGAACCTCAACACCGAAGCGCGCGAGGATCTCGTCGCCGTGGGCATCCTTGACGGCCTGAATGGCGCGCTGAAGCAGCTGCTCCTGAATCGCCATCACGTCTTCGTGCGAGTCGATCCACGAGACCTCGATGTCGACCGAGACGAACTCGGTTGCGTGACGCGAGGTGAACGACGGGTCGGCACGGAACACAGGGCCGATCTCGAACACGCGACCGAGACCCGAGGTCATGGCCATCTGCTTATAGAACTGTGGGCTCTGCGCGAGGTAGGCGTGACCCTCGAAGTATTCGAGCTTGAACAACTCGGCGTTCGACTCCGATGGCGATGCCATGAGCTTTGGCGAGTGGATCTCAACAAAGCCGTTCTCGACCCAGTACTGACGCCAGGTGTTCTCGATGGTGGTTTGAATTCGGAACACCAAGTTCATCTCTGGGCGGCGCAGGTCAAGGAATCGCCAGTCCATGCGCTTGTCGATCGAGGTGTCGTCGGCAATCGGGGTCTCTGGGTCGGCCAGGCTCACGATCTCGAGCTCGTCGAGCTGAACCTCGAGGCCGCCGAGCTTGACGCGCTCGTCGTGCTTCAGGCGACCCTTGATCCAAACGAATGAACCGGCGGTCAGGGTCGAAACGGTGGCCGCGAGGGCGTCGTCTTCAACCGGCTGCTCGTCGACCACTGGGCGAGGGTAGGTGACCTGAACGTCGCCCGACTCGTCGCGCAGAATGATGAACTGGATGCGCTTCTGGTCACGAAGCTTCTCGACCCAGCCGCCGAGAATGACTGGGCCATCCTCGCGGGCTGCGAGGTCTTTGACGAGGGTGCGCTCGCGCATGAAAATCCTTAGTTTTTGGGGTGGCCGTTCGCAGTCTGTGAAGACGCTGAACGCTCTAAATAGCAAGTTTAGCCGAGGGTAAACTTGAACCATGCCCGCCGACCGCATCCATCTGATTCGTCATGGCGAAGTGCACAATCCAGGCCAGGTTCTGTATGGCCGTTTGCCGCATTTTCG
>JBEEJX010000029.1:0-3787 GCA_041168965.1 Actinomycetota bacterium | reverse complement strand
CTGCCTTGGCGGCAATGTTGATCAAGACCAAGTTGATGGCAGCGAGGCCGAAGTAGAACAGAAACACTGCCATGGCTGCGTGAGCGAGCAGATACTGAAGTTGGTATTCGTACGAGTAGTCCATTTGATTCCCCCAAATCTAAGTGAATCGCGAATGCGATCTATCCGTGACTTTATACCTACCTTTCGAGCAGCTGGCTAAAACCGCATCCGACATTTATCTCTGTCGCCCAAGCCGACTAAACATGAGCAGTAATAGCGCAATCGCGCGTTTACATCCCCGATGACGAAAACGAGGGTGAAACTATGCCTGCAGTAGTACTGATCGGCGCACAATGGGGCGACGAAGGCAAGGGCAAAGCAACCGACCTGTTGGCCGAGCACATCGACTATGTGGTCAAGTTCAACGGTGGCAACAACGCGGGTCACACCGTGGTCATCGGCAACGAAAAGTATGCGCTGCACCTGCTGCCATCGGGCATTCTGACCCCTGGCGTCACCCCAGTGATCTCGAACGGTGTGGTCATCGACCTGTCGGTGCTGTTCCAAGAGATCGAGGCGCTGAACTCGCGCGGCATCGACACGAGCCGCCTGCGCATCTCGGCAAACGCCCACGTCATCACCCCATACAACGTCACCGTCGACAAGGTGTCTGAGCGCTTCCTTGGCAAGCGCGCAATCGGCACCACCGGTCGCGGCATCGGCCCAACCTACGCCGACAAGATCAACCGCGTCGGCATTCGCATTCAAGACCTCTTCGACGAGAGCATCCTGCGCCAGAAGGTCGAGGCCGCACTGGTGGCCAAGAACAACTTGCTGACCAAGGTTTACAACCGTGCCGCAATCAAGGTCGACGAGACCGTGGCCGAGCTGCTGTCGTATGCCGAACGTGTGCGCCCAATGGTGGCCGACACCGCATATGAACTGCACCAGGCAATCGACGGCGGCAAAACCGTGCTGTTCGAGGGCGGTCAGGCAACGATGCTCGATGTCGACCACGGCACATACCCGTTCGTCACCTCATCGAACGCGACCGCCGGCGGTGCATCGACCGGTTCGGGCATCGGCCCAGGGCTGTTCACCACCGTGATCGCAATCGTCAAGGCCTACACGACCCGCGTTGGTTCTGGGCCTTTCCCTACCGAGCTGTTCGACGAAAACGGCGAGTTCTTGCGCGCCACCGGCCACGAATACGGCACCACCACCGGTCGCCCACGTCGTTGCGGCTGGTATGACGCGCCGATCGCCCGCTACACCGCGCGCATCAACGGCGTGACCGACTTCGTGCTCACCAAGCTCGACGTGCTGACCGGCCTCAAAGAGATCCCGGTTTGTGTGGCCTACGAGGTCGACGGCAAGCGCTTTGACGAGATGCCTGTCTCGCAGAGCGACTTTCACCACGCCAAGCCGATTTACGAGAACTTCCCGGGCTGGAGCGAAGACATCAGCACCTGCCGCACCTTCGACGAGCTGCCAAAGAACGCGCAAGACTACGTGCTCATGCTCGAGCGCATCAGCGGCGCGCGCATCTCGGCTATCGGCGTTGGCCCGGCTCGCGATGCCATCATCCAGCGCTTTGACATGCTCGAGGGCAAATAATCCTCGGTATGCGCCTCGCTTAAACCAAAGAGCCCACTCAATGCGAGTGGGCTCTTTCGTTTCAAAACCTATGGCGTGGTGGTTGGGCTTGCGCTTGGGGCGTTGATCTTGACGCCGAGGATCGCCGCGCAGTACTGCTCGCCCTGCACCTGGGTGGCCAGCGGCTCCATGTATGAGATCAGGGTTGCCGCATCCATGTCGTAGTTGACCGACAGTCGCTGCATGCCAACCTGGGTCAGCATCGAAATGAGGCTGCCGTTTGGGTCGGCCGCGGTGATGGCCGCATCGTTGCCCTTGAAGAACTCGTCGATGTAGCCCTTGTTGTCGTTGGCCAAGAACTTGGCGTGGGCCTTGCCAAGGCCCTCGTTGAATGCCACACAGGCCTTTTTGTCCATGTCGGCGCCGAGCTTTGGCGCAATGTTGGTGCCGTAATAGACGGTCCAACCAACGAAACCGAGGCACACCACCGACAAGATGATGACGGCGTCGGCCCAACCAAACTTGCGCTTCTTTTTGGCTGGCTTGGCCGCAGCGGTTTCGGTTGCGGCGGCAGGCTTGATTGCTGGCTTTTTCGACATGAGAACAAGGGTATGCGATTCTCGGGCTCCAGATGCCGCGTGCTATTTTCTTATGGCGATGAAACACGAAGAAGACGGCCCGAGCCTCGAAGCCGACGAGGCGGTTGCCGGCTGGACGGCGGCCACGCTCGACGCATTGCGGCCCGCCGGCGAGGCCCTTAGTGGCGCGTCGGTGCACATCCCTTTTTATAAGTTGGCCTATTACCCCGACGTGCTCGACCTGCGCAAGGCGGGCTATGAGATCGCCAACTTCAGCGAGCTCTTTGACCAGCTCGACCAGGCGCACACCCGCCACGGCTTTGTTGCTCACCGGCTGCTGCACCTGCCGTCAGATGCATATGGTCGGTTTGGCGACGACGCCGGCGGCAACATGATCTGGACCCCGCGTCGTGCGCGCGAACTCGAGTTTCAGGTGCGTGCCGCGCTGCATCGGTATGGCCTCAGCGACGTGCCAACGATCCTGCGCCGCATGCTCGGCAAGGCTTTTCCGGGTGATTCGATGACCCACATTGCCGTCGACTTGTTGAACGTGTTTTTCTGGGCGGCGTTGGCTCAGGTGGCCCGCGACTTTGCGTGGCGACAGCCCAATCTGGCCTTCGCCGCCGACTATCTGGAATACCCGGTTAAGCGGTCGTTCGCCGAGCGGTAGTTTGGCGCTATTCCGCCGGCCTTTGCGGATGGCCTGCGCCTAAATAAATGTCGCACCCCTGCGGCAACCTGATAGTGCCGAGCGGTTCACAAGACCTCTCGGCGCGAGGCGGCTGATCGGCCGCCCAACTCACGCAGAGGGAGGGCAACATGAAGGTTCGATATTTCGGAGCCGACAATCTGAATGAGCCGGTGGGGGCCGATGGCCAGTCGAGTTTCGACCGTGTTTATCGCGGCGAATTCGACGTTCGCGACTATCTGCTTGGTGAATACCGATGGGATGCCGGCTACAACCGCTGGATTCGCACCGATCGTGTCTCGGCGTGGTGGTTCATTGGCGAGGGCTCGCTTTCTGAAATCGGCGAAGAGCGTGCCTTGGCGTTCATAGAGGCCAATCGCCCACGCAACGAGGCCGGCGAGGTTGTCGACGAGGTGCGTTTCGGGTGGCTGGCCGACTACCTGATGAAGCTGCCGGTTGATGAGGCCTGGTTCAATAACTTCAACTTCGCTCAGTGGGGCGATGCCGCTTTCGACGAGGCGGTGGTTGGCTACTGCCAGGTTTTGCGCGTCGATGAATCCAACTGGTGGGTCGAATTCTCGAGCGACGAATTCAATAATCCCAAGCTGAACGAGGCCCAGAAGCGGGCAATCCTGGCCGTCGGCTTTGCAGAGCCTGAACCTGGTGAATCACCCAACTACTGGCTCAAGATGCCAAGCGTCGATGCCCGTGCTGTTGTGGCGTTGATCGAGCGCGTGTTCAACGGCGGTTTCATGGGCGAGGGCAATTAACTGCCACCCGGTTCGGCGTGGCTAATTGGCCTCGTGGCGATCCTTCGGCGCCGTGCGCTTAGGCGCACGCTTGCGAGGTGCGCGTTGCTTGATGTCGAGGTCTAGTTCGAGGCGACTTAAGAACCACGAACCGATCGAGATCGTGATCAACGAAACCAACGCCAAGCCCGAGA
>JBEEJX010000028.1:0-4442 GCA_041168965.1 Actinomycetota bacterium | reverse complement strand
CAGCAGCATGCGCGAGGCTACGTCTGCTCCCCCGGCCGTGATTTCGATGAGAACGATGGTGAAACCGATTGCGGTAAGCGCACTCGCAGCCGCCGACCACCAGGCCAGCGACTTGAATCGCCCGGCGAAGGCCGACAGCAACAGGCCAAATGGAATGCCGATTGCGGTGGTGAGCCCCAAGGCCTGGCCGGCGGCAGCCGGGGCTGCTCCTGCAGCGATCAGCGCCGTGGGCATCCAGTTAAGCAGCGCATAGAACCCGAGCGACTGCAAACCGAAGAACCCCACCAGCGCCCAGGTGATTGGCGAGGTGCGCACGGCCGCCTTCTCGGCGTCGTGGCTGTGGTCACCATGCGCAACGCCTGCGGCCGGCGCCGGTTCGGGGCGACGAGCCTGGGTGGTCCAGAACAGACCAGCAAGGGCTGCCGGCGCTGCCCAGACCAGGAGCGACCACTGCCAACCACCGAGGGTGGCCGAAAGCGGCACAGCGAAACTGGCCGCGAAGCTAGCCGAGAGCGCCAGCAGAGTCGTATAGACGCCCGTGATGAGCGCGATGCGCTTTGGGTAGTCGGTGCGCACGATGGTCGGCAGCAAGACATTGCCAACGGCAATGGCGAGACCAATGACCAGAGTGAAGGCCAACACCATCCAGTAGTTGTATGCGGTTGCCGCCCTGAACATGATGCTCGACGCCAGCAATAGGATGACCGCACGCATGGCCGCGTGCAGGCCTAGGTTGCGTGCCAGCCACGGCCCAAGGAACGCTCCCAGTCCGAAACAGAACACGGGAGCAGCAGCCAACAGGCTCACCTGTGCGGCGCCCAGGTGCAAATCGGCGGCAATTTCGTCGAGCAGTGGCCCTACGGCTGCTACCGGTGGCCGAAGCGAAACCGCAGAGAAAATCAGTGCGAGCAGGCCTGTCACGGCCATAAAGCGGTTCAGGCGAGCCAGTTTCGCGGCCTCGTTCGTCTTGCTCATCGTTGGGCCGCGCTTCCGGTTGGGGTCTTTGGTCTGGAGTCTTGGGGCAATTCGCCTCGGTATGCAATCAGCGTTACTAGGCGCTCGACGGCAAATACTGGGTCGCGTTCCGCGCCCTTCGAGGCGCTGTCGGCCTCGGCGAGCGCCGTAATCACATTCGCGATGCCTTCTTCGTTCCAGCCAGGCACGAGCTTGCGAATTTGGTCGACCACGTATGGGTGCATGCCGATTTCTTGGGCGCCGAGCGAACGATTGGAATACAGCTTCGCGATGACGCGAATCTTGCTGCCCAGTGCACCCAGAATCGGCTGGATTTCAACGCCTGAGGCCAGGGAGTGCCTCAACACGGCGAGCGCTTGCGCCGGAGGGCCGGCAAACGCCTGGTCGGCGACCTTGAAACCCGTGGCCTGAATGCGGCCACCGTAGTAGCGCTCGACGGTTTCTTCGGTGATGGTCGATTCGGCATCGAGCATCAACTGATCGCAGGCGGCAGCGAGTTCGCCGATGTCTCCGCTGAAGGCATTGACTAGGTCGCGAACCGCTGCTGGCGCAATGGGACGTTTGGCGAGTGCGAACTCGGCCTGAACGAACTTGGTGCGATCGCTGTCGTACTTGTGTTCTGGGTTGGTGATTTCGATTACCGCGGCATCGTTGCGCAGCGCATCGAGGAACTTTTTGCCCCTGACACTTGAACCGCTGTGGCGAATGATCACATAGGTGTCTTCGGCTGGTCGCCCAAGATAGGCGATGCCGTCGGTAATGAGTGCATCGCTACAGCGTTCAACGCCACGGATGATGATCAGCCTTGGTTCGGCAAACAGCGACGGACTAGCTAGGTCGTCGAGTTGCCCCGCCGAGTATTGAGCGGCATCGATGTCGTGCACCTCGAGCACCGGGTATTTGTCGCGTAATTGATTGCGCATGCGACGGATTGCCGTGTCGGCCGTGTAGGTTTCGGGCCCAGAGACCAGCACCACTGGTGCCGGATGCGCTTTGCGCCATTCGATCTGGGTTGCTTTTGCCACGCTGAAAGCCTACCCGCCAGCGGTGACATCGACCTCGAGCCCCCGCCCGTCGCTCGATACGGCTATCGAACCCACCTTGTCGGTGCGTTCGACGTGGGCTCCCCCGAGCTCGAGGGCATGCAACGCCTTGGTTGTCGGGTGGCCATAGCCGTTGTTTGCACCCACCGACACCAGGGCAAGGCTTGGCTGCAACTGCTCATACAGTTCGGGATAGCAATCGGCCGAACCGTGATGGGCAACCTTGATGACCAATTGCGCCTGCCTGGCCGTGGCCACTAACCAGGGGTTGGTTTCTACGATTCGCATCTGACCCTTCTCGCCTAGGTCGGCGAGCGTGAGTATCGCGATGGGTCGATCGGCCTGGCTGGCTAACTGCCAATACATTCCGATGCTGCCGTCGTTCGAATCTTCGGCCTCGCTGGCCGTTTTGGACGGTGTCAACACGCGCCAGGCCATCTGCCCTAGCTTGCCGGATAGGTTCTGCTGCGCTAACACCACACGAGCGCCAGTCTTGGCAACCTCGGCCTGAGTGAAACCGACCTGAGGGCGCGTATCGACCCAGGGTGTCTCGAGCACCACATCGATGTGGCGCCCTCGTGCAGCACCGGCCAGACCGGCTACATGGTCTGCATCGAAGTGGGTAAGCACCAAAAGGTCGATCTTGGTGACACCTAGACGCGTTAGGCACTCATCGATCGGCTTATCGTCGCGCCCGACGTCGATCACGGCTACATGCCCAAGCGACCGCAGCACGAGCGCATCGCCCTGCCCCACGTCGCAGGCCACCGCGAACCAGTTCTTGCCCGGCCAGCCGAGCTGCGCGACTGGTCTAGCTAAGCCAAAGGCAACACCAATTGCCGCAAACAAGGCGAGAAGCAAACCCGCCACACGTCGATATCGCTTGGAAATCATGAGCCAGGCTGCGGTTAGGGCTAGTCCAACCGCGAGTGCCACTCCCCAACCACCCGATGGCCAAGGCAGGCTGGCCAGTGGCAAACCTGCGAACCACTTGGCCTCGACCGCCACGAACCCGGTCAGCAGCGATGCCAACCAGGTCAGCGCGACCGTAAGCCAGGGCGCAAACCAGACCACCGCCACGCCAAGGATTCCCAGGATCGTGGCCGGCGCAACCAGCGGCTCGGCAAGCAGATTGGCGGGAATCGAGTATGCGGGCACTGCGCCGCTGAGCGCTATGGTCAACGGCAGGCAGAGCAGTGACGCCGCGACCACCACGGCACCTGCGTCGACCAACCAGCCAACCGCCGGCAAAGTCGCGATATTTGGCAGGCGCAACGCGATGGCAGCCCTCTGGAGCCACCCGAGCGCCAGGCGACTCACCGGACGACTAAGCGCGAGAAGACCAAGCGTTGCCAGGGCCGACAAAGCGAAGCCGAAGTCGATGGCCAACCACGGGTCGGCGACCAACAGAACCAAGACGGCCGCCGCGAGCGCATCGATTGGATTGATCCGACGACCGAGCCAGTGGGCCAGAAACACCGAACCGACCATGACGGCGGCACGCAAGACCGAAGGCTGCTGACCGACCAGGGCCACATAGGCGACGAGCCCGACAGCGGCCACCGCCAACCGCGTGCGTCTGCTAAGCCTCGTGCGACCAATGACAAACAGGATGGCACCGCAAACGATTACGCAGTTTGCGCCGGATACGGCCGTCAGGTGCGTGAGCCCCGTGACCTTCATCGCGGTTCTCAGCTCAAGTGATTGCCCCGCGGTTTGACCGGTCGCGAAACCAGCCACAAGAGACCTGGCATCGCCATCGATGCCCGCCACGTGCCTCGCAAACGCAGCTCTAAGGTCAACCAACGCCCGGCCGGCCGTCGAGGTCGACCTAATCACCGAGAACTCAGCTACTCGAACGACCACCGATTCACGATGTGAAGCCTGCGCCGGCCGAAAGAGTCCGACAACCCGAAGCCTGTCGCCAGGCGCAAGGGCGTCGGCCGAGTCTGGCAATCCGGCCGCCCCGGCTGAGTTGACCAGTAGCCGCACCCTGGGCGTGCAGTGCACGGCTGCGCCGAGACAACCCATTTCACGACCGTCGATCAACTGAACCCGGCCCTCGGCCGACCAGGAACGACTGTGGCCGCTGCCGGCACTGCCAGGTTGGGAATATTTTGGTGGCTCGCTCAATTCGACAACCGCGCTGTGGGTTGTGAAGTATGACCCCGCGCTCTGGATAGCCCGCGCCTCGAGCGCCTGCTGAATGCCCAGCGAAAACGCGATGGCGAGGAGGGCAGCAGCCATGGTGATGAGCCGTGACTGCCTGTTGTGTCGAGTGGGGCCATTGCGTTCGCCCGACCTCCGAAAACCCGAACCACCTAAGGCAGCAAGCAGCCCAACCAGGATGATGAACCCGACAAGAAGGGCTCGCCACCAACTATCGATAGGCGCGAACCAAACCACGAGTGCCAGCCAGCCCGG
>JBEEJX010000027.1:0-8535 GCA_041168965.1 Actinomycetota bacterium | reverse complement strand
TTGTCGAGGCCGTCGAAATGGTTCGAGCCGGCATGGTCGAATCGCGTCATCGAGCAATCGCCGCGCTAACCGGCCCCGACGGCAAGCTGATTGACCACATCGGTTCGACCAAGCGTTTGATATTTGCCCGCAGCGCGCTCAAGCCGTTGCAGGCGGTGGCCATGCGTCGCGCAGGGCTTTCGTTGGCGGGGGCGCAGTTGGCGATTTCGGTTGCTAGTCACCAGGGCACGCCCGAGCACATTGCTCTGGTTCGCGCAGTGCTCGAACAGGCGGGGCTCGACGAATCGGCCCTGCAGTGCCCGTTGGCGTGGCCGGGCAATCCGGCAGCGCGTGCACAGGTTGCGGCCGCCGGCCTTGGCGAAAGCCGCTTGGCGTTCAACTGTTCTGGCAAACACGCAGGGTTTCTGGCCGCGGCCAACGCCGCTGGCTGGAGCACCAGCGACTACCTGGATCTTGAACACCCGCTGCAGCAACTGGTTGTCGAGGTGCTCGAGCAATTCACAGGCGAGCGCATTGTTCTCAGCACAATCGACGGCTGCGGCGCGCCACTACACGCAACCACGGTCGAGGGGCTCGCTCGGGCCGGTGGCCGTCTAGTTCTTGAGCAACCCGAGATCGCGGCCGCCATGCGCTCAAACGCCTGGGTCGTCGGCGACAAAAACACTCCAGACGCCGTGCTGATGCGCGGCGCAGGCGCGACATCGGGCGACGCGGGGCTCATTGCAAAGCTCGGCGCCGAGGGCGTGATGCTGGTCGGCACGGCCGATGGCCACGGCGTCGCGGTCAAGATCGCCGATGGCGGTCTGCATGCGGCGGCTCTGGTTGCGATCGGGTTGCTGCGCCGAAACGATTTGTTGGCCGCAGACGCATACGATTCGCTCTGGAACGAGCTGGCACCAAAGGTTTTGGGCGGCGACCAGGTGGTTGGCGAGTTCAGGCTCGTCTAGCGCTTCGCGGGCACTCATCTAGGCTTGAAGGCGCTATGTCTGAGCCGCAAATCACGTACCCCGCCGACCTTCCGGTCAGCGCTATGCGCGACGAGATCATGGCGGCGATTCGCGACCATCAGGTGGTCGTAATCGCGGGTGCCACGGGTTCTGGCAAGACCACACAGCTGCCCAAGATGTGCCTCGAACTTGGCCGAACGGCCATCGCACACACTCAGCCGCGCCGAATCGCGGCGCGTGCCGTGGCCGAGCGCATCGCCGAAGAACTCGCGGTCGAACTGGGTGGCTTGGTCGGCTATCAGGTGCGATTCACCGATAAGTCGGCGGCCGAGACGCGCGTCAAGGTGATGACCGACGGCATTCTGTTGAACGCGCTGCAACGCGACCGCGACCTCAATGCATATGACACGATCATCATCGACGAGGCCCACGAGCGCAGCCTGAATATCGACTTTTTGCTTGGCTACCTCAAGCGCCTCCTGCCGCGCCGGCCCGATTTGAAGTTGGTTGTCACCTCGGCAACCATCGACCCCGAGTCGTTTAGTCGGCACTTCAATGAGGCCCCGATCATCGAGGTTTCGGGCCGCACTTATCCGATCGAGGTTCGCTACCGCCCGGTGACCAAGGTCGACGACACCGATGTCGATGCCGAGAGCGACAAGGCCGAGGCCACGGCCGCCGATTTCATCGATGGCATCGTCGATGCGCTCAAAGAACTGCAGACCGAGGCCGATGGCGACACCCTCGTGTTTCTTTCTGGTGAGTCAGAAATCAGGGATGCGCTCGACGCAATCGAGGGTTCAATCAAGTCGGGGGTTCTGCTGAAGGCCACCGAGGTGTTGCCGCTGTACGGCCGATTGAGCGCAGCCGAGCAGCACCGGGTTTTTGAGCCGTCCAAGGTGGCTGGCCTGAGGCGTCGCGTGATCCTGGCCACGAACGTGGCCGAGACCAGCCTCACGATTCCGAACATCAAGTACGTGATCGATGCGGGCACGGCGCGCATCTCGCGCTACAGCGTCAAGGCCAAGGTGCAGCGCCTGCCAATCGAGGCCATCAGTCAGGCCAGCGCAAATCAGCGTGCCGGTCGTGCCGGCCGCACGAGCCCGGGCATCGTGATTCGCCTCTATGCCGAAGACGACTTCGAATCGCGCCCCGAGTTCACCGACCCCGAGATCCTGCGCACCAACCTTGGCTCGGTTATTTTGCAGGCCGCGCAAATCGGCATTCACGACCTCGCCAGCTTTCCGTTCATTCAGGCACCAGACCCGCGTGGCATCAAGGATGGCGTTGGGCTGTTGACCGAGCTCGGCGCGATTGCGACGCCGGGGGCAGGCGCTAACGAACGCGACGGAATTCGTCTGACCAAAATGGGTCGCGAGCTGGCAAAACTTCCGATCGAGCCGCGCTTTGCTCGCATGCTGCTCGAGGCGCGAACCGAGGGGTTGGTGCGCGAGGTGATGATCATCGTTGCCGCACTAACGATTCAGGATCCGCGAGAGCGTCCACTCGAAAAGCGCCCGCAGGCCGACCAGCTGCACGCGCGGTTTGCCGATCCAACCAGCGACTTCTTGACCTTGTTGAACCTCTGGAACTACCTCGAAGAACAGCAGCGTGCGCTGTCGTCTTCGGCGTTTAGGCGCCTCTGCAAGGGCGAGTTTTTGAACTACCTGCGCATTCGCGAGTGGCAAGACCTGATTCGTCAGTTGCGTTCGGTCGCCAAACCACTCGGGCTCGAGATGGGCGAGCCACGGGTCGACCCAGACGGCATCCATCGCGCCATTTTGTCGGGTCTGCTGAGTCAGATTGGTCTGCGCCAACTGCCCGAAAAGAAGGCTCTCGATGCGGCCGCCGCACGCGGGCAAAAGCCCGCCAAGGTCTCGGCCGAATACCTTGGCTCGAACGGCAAAAAGTTCGTGATCTTTCCTGGTTCGACGCTCGCCAAGAAGGGCCCTGCGGCCATGATGAGTGCCGAGCTCGTCGAAACGAGCCGCCTGTTTGCCCGCATGAACGCCGCGATTGATCCGGCTTGGGCCGAGCGGCTAGCCGGCGATCTCTGCCGCAGAACCTATAGCGAACCGCATTGGGATGCGACTCAGGGCGCCGTGATTGGCTACGAGCGCGTGATGCTGTTCGGTGTGACTTTGGTCGCTCGCCGACGCATGCAGTTTGCGCGCATCGATGCCGAGTTTGCCCGCGAACTGTTCATTCGCCACGCGTTGGTGCTGGGGGAGTGGGATTCGAAGCAGGCCTTTGATCGAACTAACCGCGGTGTGATCAAGCAGCTCGAGGCGGCGGCCGATCGCGCACGAAAGCCGCAGTTGGCGCCCGATGAAGACGCAATCTTTGCGTTCTATAACGCGCGCGTGCCGGCCGATGTTGTGTCGACCCGTTCGTTCGAGGGTTGGTGGCGCAAGGCCCAACACGAAACGCCAAAGCTGTTGACCATGACGCGCGAGGCGCTGCTTGGCGAAGACATCGCGACGCCTAACGAGCACGAGCACCCGACCGAATGGTTGCTTGGTGGGCAGGAGCTCAAGCTTCGTTACCGTTTCGATCCAGGTGGTGTCGACGATGGCGTCTGTGTCGATGTGCCGCTGCCGCTGCTGGCTTCGGTGCGCGCCGACGAATTCGACTGGCTGGTGCCCGGCATGCGCCTCGAGCTGGTTACCGAGCTAATTCGCAGCCTGCCAAAGAACATTCGCCGCACGGTTGTGCCGGCCGCCGACTGGGCCGCCAAGGCGCTCGCGGCACTGCCTGCCGAGCCAAACGGCAACCTGTTGACCGTTTTGGCCAAGACGCTGCAGCAGTTGAGCGGCACCAAGATTCAGGCCATCGATTTTGACCCGAGCAAGCTGACCAGCGCGCTGCGCATGACCTATCGCGTGGTCGACGAACGCGGCCGCACCCTGGGCCTTGGCCTCGACCTCGACGCGCTAAAGGCCAAGTTCTCGACCGTCGCGCGCGAGGCCGTGGCAACCGTTGCCGAAAAGATCCATTCGCCCATCGAACGCGATGCGCTGTCGGCGTGGGACTTCGATGAACTGCCAAAACAAATGGACGCCTCGCACGGCAAAAACCTGGTTCGCGCGTTCCCGGGCCTCGCGATCGAGGGTCCGGCGGCGCAATCTTTGGCGCGCCAAACCGTAAACATCCGGTTGTATTCGACCGAACGCGACCGCGATCGCGAACACCGCGCCGGCGTCGTTGCGCTGGTGGCGCGCGAGATCGCCAGCCCGGCCAGCTATGTTGAATCGCATCTGACCCAAAACGAGCGGCTGGCCATCGCGACGCTGCCATACGCCAACCTGGCGGCAGTGGTCGACGACGTGATCCTGGCACTCGTGCACGCTGAACTTGACCGCCTGGGTGAACCGGTCTTCACACGCGCTCAATTTGAGCGCGTTCGCGCTGCCGTGCAGGCGGGCCTGATCGACAACGTGTTCGCCGCGGTTGGGGTGGCCGCCCGCATCGGCATCGCGGGCCGCGAGGCCGCCAAGGCGATCGCGGCCGTGAAGGCCTTCGAGTTTCTCGCGACCCTCACCGCCGAGCGCCAGCACGTTGAGCAGTTGCTCTGCAAGGGGTTTATCGCGCAGGCCGGCATCGCGCGCTTGCCGCGCCTCGAGGTTTATCTCAAGGCAATCGCATACCGTCTCGATCGCATGCACGACAACGCCTTGCGCGACCAACAGTCGCAGGTCGAGTTCGATCGCGCGTTCGCGCTTTATGCCTTCGCTGGTGGCCAGTTGCCGATTCAGGCCAACGCCGACCCTCGTCTGATGAACACGCGTTGGTTGCTTGAAGAACTGCGAGTCAGCCTGTTCGCGCAGCAGCTCGGTGCGGCCGAAAAGGTTTCGGTAGAGCGCATCAAGAAGGCGCTCGAATAGGTCTGCTGCTCGAATAACCCTGCCGCTCGAGTGGTCCGGGCAACCCCATAACCCAACCTTGGGTTGACCATTCGCATGCTAACGGCTGGCAGAATAGAGCCATGACAAAGAAGTCGCAGTATTCAATCGTTGACCCAGCGATCTCGCGTTCGTGGCTGTTGGTCAACGGCGCCCGCCCAGAGTTGTTTGACAAGGCTGCTGCGACCCGAGCCGACCAAATCGTGCTCGACATCGAAGACGCGGTCGACCCATCGCACAAGCTTCGTGCCCTCGACGACGTCGCAAACTGGCTCGACAACGGCGGCTCGGCCTGGGTTCGCGTCAACGACCGCAACACCGAGTTTTGGCAGGCCGATCTGGATCGCCTGCGCAGCTGCTCCAACCTTCGCGGCGTGATGCTGGCTAAGACCGAATCGGCCAGCCACGTCGAAGACACCTATGCTGCCCTCGGTGGTCGCTTTCCGGTGCTTGCACTGGTCGAAACCGCGCTCGGAATCGAAGAAGTCACCAACATCGCCCGAGCCCGCGGAGCATTCCGTCTGGCATTCGGCAGCGGCGACTATCGCCGCGACACCGGCACCGCGATGAACGACCTGGCCATGGCCTACCCGCGTTCGCGCCTCGTAGTTGCCAGCCGCGTTGGCAACCTGCCGGGCCCAATCGACGGCCCGACCGTTGGCACCTCGCACGCAATTCTTCGCGAGCAGTCAGAGCTGGCAGTTGCGCTGGGTCTCACCGGCAAGCTCTGTCTGACCCTCGACCAGCTCAATGTGGTCAACGAGTCGATTTCGCCGACGCGAAGCGACGTTGCCTGGGCAATCAACTTCTTGAACGATTTCGAGGCAGCCGGACGCGTCATTCGCGATGGTTCCGACCTGCCTCGTCTCGGTCGCGCCGAAAAGATCAAGCGCCTCGCCGATGCATTTGGCATCGAACCCGAAGACGCCGGCTTCTAGAGCAAAAAGGCTAGCGCCCCACGGCGCGCAACAGCAGCGCCTCGACCTGAGCCGCAACGCTTGGGGTTAGCTCGAGCAGCGCATACGAGG
This sequence comes from Actinomycetota bacterium, assembly GCA_041168965.1. Lineage (GTDB taxonomy): Bacteria > Actinomycetota > Actinomycetes > Actinomycetales > Microbacteriaceae > Rhodoluna. The sequence goes on along the minus strand of JBEEJX010000027.1, from coordinate 2,658 downwards.
TCGGCCACATATCGCCGTCGTCAAGGGCCGCCGCCTGCTGAAACCCGAGTGTGCAGTAGCGAGTCTTGAACTTGCCGGCATCCTGAAAAAAGCACACGACCTGGTCGCCCAGAAAGTAGGCCTGCATGCCGTACCAGGTCTTGGCGGCTAGCTCAGGTGTGACACGGGCTATGAGTTCGTGCAGGCCCTGGGCGAGCTCGCGGTCGTTCGGCGCCATCGCGGCAATCTTGGCAAGCACATCGGCCAGGTTTTCGGCCACGGCAGTTTCGCTCTTGGCGCGCTTTGCCGCAGCCCTTTGTTCGGCGAGGTATTCCTTCATGGCCGCGCGCTCTTCGGCGGTCAGCTTTGGAGTCGAATCGCCCACGATTACGCCGCCGTCAAAGCCGGAAACGACGAAGCCAGCGCAACCAGCACGGTCGACGCGGCGATCGCCAGCAGCAACAAACCAAGGATGCGACTGATCACCATGAGGCCGGTGTCGCCGACCAGCCTCTCGATTGGTGCTGCCGCGAGCAGAAACAGGAACGTTAGCGCGGTGAGCGCCACGATGATGAGCAGGTTGGCCCAGCGAGCCACGCCAACCTCAGAGTTGCCAAGTGCAATCACCGTTGCGATTGCGCCGGGGCCGGCCATCAGCGGAATCGCGAGCGGAACGATTGCGGCACCCGAGATGGCGCCGTCGGCTCCGGCGGCGGGCTTCTCGAAGGCCTTGCCCATGGCCATCTTCCAGCCAAAGGCCGCGATTACGGCTGCACCTGCGATGCGGAACGCATCCAGTTGAATGCTCAAAGACTTCAAGATCACATCGCCCAAAAAGTATGCGACCACGAGCGTGACGCCGGTAACGAGCGAGGTGCGCAGGGCTAGGCGGCGACGCTGACTCGAGGTCATGCCTGCCGCCAGGGCCACAAAAACCGGGATTGCGGTGACCGGATTCACAATCGCAAAGAGCGCGATCAGAGTCGTAACGTCGCTGTTCAACTTCATGGCTCGAGTCTAACTTTTAGGCGGGTGAGTGAACCGAGATGCCGAGCGCGAGAGCCTGCCGAGCAAGGCGGGCATCGGCAGTCGCGAGGCTTGCCCGCATGCGCAATGCGGTCTGCAGTGCAACCACGTCGGGCATTCGCAGCCCGGTCTGCCCGCGCAGTTTGGCCAGCTCGGTTGCGTCTTCGGCAATCGCGCCGAGCACCTCGATTTCGAGCTCGACCAGAGCCTCTTCAAATTCGGCGCCAAGCCCCTGCTGGTATGGCCGCACGAGCACCTCGGCGAGGTTCAATGAATTGATGGCAACGGGTTGCGCGCCGAAAGTCTCGAGAAGCTGAGTTGCCCAGGCGTGATGCGCATCGGCTGGGTCGAACAGCGCGATCAGATAGTTTGCATCGACGACGTTCATTCGGGCCATTCTTCAAGAGCGGTCTCGCGCCAATTCGCAGGCCAGGTTTCGGCAAACTTTGTGCCAAGTCGCGCGATAGTTGCGGAGCGTTTTGCCGCCAGGGCCAAATGCTCGTTTTGTTGCGCCTGGACTCCGCGCATCAACAGCGCACGGAGCGCGTCGGCTCGAGTGGTGCCGACAGGCAATTCGTTCAACATCGCGTCGAGTGCGCCGGCTACCTCGTCGGTCTCGGTGATCATGTGGCGCTGGCGTGCGGTTGGCATGGCGTTAGTGTAACACCGAGCGGCTAGGTGCAACACCTCTCGAAATGGCCGCGGCCAGGCACTTTGTTGGCGCCTAGTAGGTGCCCTTGATCACAAAGAAGGTGCCGCGAATTTCGCCGGCCAGCTTCGACTTCTGGCGCGCAAACTTGAACTTGCTGGCGAGCTCCTCGGGCACGTCCATGCCCATGCTGAGCTTGAACCCAACCGCGCGCTTGCCGCCATCCTCAAGGGCATACAAAACATTGATCGACAGGCCCGACTCATAGAAAACGTATGTCCAGCGCACGCCATCGACCAGCATCTCGGTGGCCTCGAGCGGCTTCGAGGCAATCACGATGTCGCGCTCCTTGATGACGCGAGCAACATAGTCGACCAGGTCCTTGGCCTCGGCGGCAGGGGTGGTCGCGAACGTGATGTCGTACTTGTTCTTGAAGTATCTGGCCTCGTTGGCGCGCAGCCCGGCGAGTGCTTCGGCGTGCGGCGAACTCTCGAGTCCGGCTGTTGATACGTTCACAAAATCGACGACGTTTGGCATGCAATCAGCCTATGCTCATCAGCGCTGCGGCAGTCACGGCGCCCGCAATGCCGAACCACTGAACGCGCGAGATATGCTCCTTGAGCGCAAACCGAGCCAGCAAGACCGTTGCCAGTGGATACATCGCGGTGAGCAGTCCGACTAGGGCCAAGGCGCCCGTCGCTAGCGCAAGCAGGATGAACGCGTTGGCAAAGCCGAACAGGCCGCCCGAAAGCATCGAGTTGCGCACCGAATCGGTTGTGAATCTGGTGCGGATGCGCCCACGCGCAAAAACATAGGCAACCGCGACGAGCCCGAGCGCCGTCAGCGCGCCGGCCACCGCGGGGCTAGCGCCTGCTGCCGTTGGCGCCATGTCGAGCGCGACGGTGGCGAAACCCCAGGTGACTCCGCCGATGGTTGCCAACAGCACCAGCCCAAGGTTGATGCCAGGTTTGCGACCAGCCGCGGCCGCGGCAGCCAATTCATCG
>JBEEJX010000026.1:0-16383 GCA_041168965.1 Actinomycetota bacterium | reverse complement strand
GTCATCGGTGGTGCAATCGCCGGTTTGGGTGGTTCGTTCTTCACCCTCGGTCAGGTTGGCGCATTCGGCAAAGAGATGACCTCGGGTGCCGGTTACATCGCGCTCGCCGCCCTAATCTTTGGTCGCTGGAACCCGATCTATGCAGCGTTTGCCGCGCTGCTGTTCGGTTTTGCCGAGAACCTGCAGTATGGCCTCGCGATCATCGGTTCGCCGGTGCCGAGCGAGTTCCTGCTGATGCTGCCATACGTGCTCACGGTCGTTGCCGTGGCAGGTCTGGTTGGCAAGGTCACTGGCCCTGCGGCAGCGGGCAAGGCATACATCAAGAGTTAGGCGGCCACAATGGGCCAAGACAGGTCATTCGAGATTCCCTGGCAGCAGCTGCGTGCCACCGCGATCGAGGCTTCGAGCAAGGCATACGTGCCGTATTCGAAGTTTCCGGTTGGTGCCGCCGCGCTGGTCGACGACGGTCGAATCGTGAGCGGTTGCAACGTCGAGAACGCCTCTTATGGCTTGACCCTTTGCGCCGAGTGCGCGCTGGTGAGCTCGCTGGCGATGACCGGTGGCGGCAGGCTCGTGGCGTTCTATTGCGTCGATGGCAAGGCAAACGTTTTGATGCCATGCGGTCGTTGCCGCCAGCTGCTGTTTGAACACAGCGCACCGGGAATGATTCTTGAAACGGTATCGGGGCAGCGCACGATCGAGCAGGTCTTGCCCGATGCCTTTGGCCCGCGCGACCTAGAGGAGCGAATCTAATGGCCGATTTTTCAGCGGTTGAACTAATCATCAAGAAGCGCGAGCACGGCGAACTGTCGACCGCCGAGATCCAGTGGCTCGTTGCAAACTACACCAGCGGTGTGGTCGCCGACGAGCAAATGTCGGCGATGGCAATGGCGATTCTGCTAAACGGCATGAATCGTCGCGAGATTCGCGACCTGACTCTGGCGATGGTCAACTCGGGCGAGCGCCTCGACTACAGCGGCCTAACCTGGCCAACCGCCGACAAACATTCGACCGGTGGCGTCGGCGACAAGATCACCCTGCCGTTGGCGCCGCTCGTTGCGGTCTTCGGCGTCGCCGTGCCGCAGCTCTCGGGTCGCGGACTCGGTCACACTGGTGGCACCCTCGACAAGCTCGAGTCGATCCCTGGGTGGCGCGCGAACCTGTCGAACGCCGAGATGCACGCGCAGCTTGAATCGATCGGTGCCGTAATCTGTGCCGCCGGTTCGGGGCTGGCGCCAGCCGACAAAAAGCTATATGCGCTGCGCGATGTGACCGGAACCGTTGAGGCAATCCCGTTGATTGGTAGCTCGATCATGAGCAAAAAGATTGCCGAGGGCACCAGTTCGCTAGTGCTCGACGTGAAGGTCGGTTCGGGCGCCTTCATGAAGACCTTCGACCGCGCACGCGAGCTGGCCGAGACCTTGGTTTCGCTGGGCAACGATGCGGGCGTGAGCACATCCGCTTTGTTGACCGACATGTCGACGCCGCTGGGTCTAAAGATCGGCAATGCCCTCGAGGTCGAAGAATCGGTCGAGGTGCTGGCTGGCGGTGGCCCGGCAGACGTTGTTGAACTGACCGTCGAACTTGCGCGCGAAATGTTGCGCCTTGCCGGCAAGGGCGACGTCGATGTGGCAGCCGCGTTGAACGATGGCCGCGCAATGGACAAGTGGAACGCGATGATTGCTGCCCAGGGCGGCGACCCGAAGGCCGCGCTGCCTAAGGCTCGCGAATCGCATGTCGTGCTTGCTGAGGCCAGCGGCGTGATCGAATCTATGGATGCGCTGCAGGTTGGCGTCGCGTCTTGGCGCCTAGGTGCCGGTCGCGAGCGCAAAGAAGACGCCGTGCAGTTTGGCGCAGGCATTCAGCTGCACGCACAGGTCGGCGACCGCATCCAGGCTGGTGCGCCACTCATGACTTTGTTCACCGACGACGCCCCAAGATTCGCGCGCGCGCTCGACTCGCTGGCCGGCGCCGTTAGCATTGGAAACTCTGAACCACAGGCACGCAAGATCGTGCTTGATCGCATCACCGAGTAAAGGACGCCCTCATGGCCAAGATCGACTTCAAGGCACTGCCAAAGATTTCGCTGCACGATCACCTAGACGGCGGCCTGCGCCCGCAGACCATCATCGACATCGCCAAAGAGACCGGCGTTGCACTGCCCACCGAAGACGCCCAAGAGCTGGCGCAGTGGTTCCAGGATCAGGCCGACTCGGGTTCGCTCGTCGAATACCTGAAGACTTTCGACATCACCATCGCCGTGATGCAGACCCGCGAGGCGCTCACCCGCGTTGCGCGTGAGTTTGTGCTCGACCTGGCCGAGGACGGCGTCATTTATGGCGAAGTTCGTTGGGCTCCAGAGCAGCACCTCCGCGGCGGCCTGACCCTAGACGAGGTCGTTGAGGCCGTTCAGGATGGCCTCGAACAGGGCATGGATGCAGTCGACGCTGCCGGCGGTTTCATCGTCACCGGCCAGTTGGTCACCGCGATGCGTCACGCAGACCGCGGCCTCGAGATTGCCGAATTGGCCGTGCGTCACCGCGACACCGGCGTGGTCGGCTTCGACATCGCCGGTGCCGAGAAGGGCTTTTTGCCTTCGCGACACAAGGAGGCCTTCGACTATCTGGCCGACCAGATGTTCCCAGCCACGATTCACGCTGGTGAGGCCGACGGCATCGAGAGCATCAAAGACGCAATCGTCTCGGGCCGCGCCCAGCGCCTAGGCCACGGCGTTCGAATCTATGAAGACCTGCTGCTCGTGACCGAAGAGGGCGACGACGACGTGGTGCGTCTTGGTCCGGTTGCTCGCTGGGTGTTTGACCACGGCATGGTGCTCGAGCTTTCGCCTTCGTCGAACCTGCAGACCGGCGCGATCGAAGACTGGCTCGACGAAGACGCCGAGGGCGCGACCATCGCCGACCACCCGTTCAACGTGCTCTATGAGCTGGGCTTCAAGGTGACCGTAAACACCGACAACCGCCTGATGTCGGCAACGAGCCTCACCCGCGAGCTTCGCCTGCTGACCGAGGCATTCGACTACACACTCGACGACCTCGAGCAGTTCCAGTTGAACGCGGCCGATGCAGTGTTCCAAGACCGCGAGGATCGCGACGACATCAAGGCCATGATCATGGATGGCTTTGACGAACAGCGCGAGGCTCTGAGCGGCGGGCGTCGCTAGCATGCGCTTCGCCGCGGTAGACGAGGCCCTGGGGGAGGGCGCGATCGCCCTCGGCATTAGCGCAACCGATCGCACCGCGGCAATCCGTGCCGCAGGCGATCTGCTTGAGGCGACCGGCCGCACCACCGAGGCTTACACCGACGAGATGGTGCGTGCGGTCGAAGACCACGGGCCATACATCGTGATTGCGCCGGGCATCGCTCTGGCGCACGGCCGCCCGTCGGTCGAGGTTCTCGAGACCGGGCTCTCGTTGGTGACGCTGGCCGAGCCGGTGGTGTTTGGGCATGCCACCAACGATCCGGTGCGTTTGGTCATCGGACTGGCCGCATTCGATCACAACGCCCACCTCGGGCTGATGCGCGAGCTCGCGCTATTGCTTGGCGATGACGCAGCGGTTAATTCCGTGTTAAAAGCCGTGCAAACCGAACAAGTACGTTCTCTGCTCTAGGCCAGAGTGCGACAATTGTCGGCATGAAGTTGCTGGCAGTGTGTGGCATGGGAATCGGAACATCGGTTCTCTTGAAGATGAACGCCGAGAAGGTGTTGAAGACCCTCGAAATCGAGGCCACCGTCGATGCAACCGACCTTGCCACGGCTCAAGAGCGCCGCGACGCACAGATCATCCTCACCACGCCAGATTTGGTCGACAAACTGCAGGGTTTGCCTGCCGAGGTAATCGCCATCGAGCACTTTTTCGACCTCGAAGAGATCACCAAGAAGCTAAGCCACTCGCTCGGCTAGGCTGGCGGCATGAGCAACGCCGCCCTGCCAGAGCCAGGTTCAACCGATCGCACCACAGTTCGCCGTCTCGGCGATCGCGCCGTTCACGACCGCGCCGCGATGTATGAGATTCTCGACTCGACCGTGCTCTGCCACGTTGGCCTAGTGTTCGACCACCAACCATTTGTGTTGCCGATGGCTTTTGCGCGAGTTGGCGACGAGCTCTATCTGCACGGTTCGACCGGAGCGCGCTTCATGCGCGACATGGCCGCCGGCGCCCCGGTTTGCATCACAGTCACCAAACTCGATGCCCTGATCGTTGCGCGCAGCAACTTTGAATCGAGCATGAACTATCGCTCGGTGGTGGTTTTTGGTTCGGCGCGCGAGATCACCGGCGAGGCCAAGCTAGAGGCCCTGAACGCAATCAGCGACGGCCTGATTCCGGGCCGCGTTGCCGAGGTTCGCCAGCCGACCCGCAAAGAGCTAGCGGCCACCACGATGCTGTCGATCTCGCTCGAGGAGGCCTCGGTCAAGGTGCGCGATCACGGCCTCGAAGACAACCCAGACGACATCGGCACGGGCGTTTGGGCCGGCATCATTCCGTTGAGAACGGTTGCCGAGGCGCCAATAGCTGGCGACGAAGACGCTGCCGGACTGCCAGTGCCGCCAAGCGTGTTGAACTGGATCGCAAACCCAAAGGCCTAGCCGCTGCTGGCTAAGGATGCGGCCTAGGCCAGCACCTCGCGCATGGCCGCATCGAGTTCGGCCAGCTTGGCCTTGGCATCGATTGCCGACGAACCAATCGCCTGCAGGTAGCACTTGACCTTTGGTTCGGTTCCGCTCGGGCGCACGATGACTCGGCGGCCATCGGCCAGGTCGAGTCGCACGCCGTCGGTTGCCGGCAACTCGGCACTGCCTAGGGCTAGGTCGCTAAACTTTGCCGCCTGGCCGCAGAGTACTGCCGGCGGGTTGCTGCGCACCTGAGCCATGAGCTGGCCGATGCGCGCCAGGTCGGTCACGCGAATGCTGATCTGGCCAGTCGCGAAGTGGCCATACTTTTCGCCAAGTTCGGCAAGGTGCTGCTCGAGGCTAGACCCCGCCTGGTGCAACTCGATCGCCAAATCGAGAATGATCAGACTGGCCGAGATGCCGTCTTTGTCTGGCGTGTGTGCCAGATCTACGCAGTATCCCAACGCCTCTTCATAGCCGAACAAAAGGTTCGGCACCTTGCTGATCCACTTGAAGCCGGTGAGGGTTTGCTTGAAGCCAAGGCCGTAGTGCTTGGCAACCGCGCCCAGCGCGCTGCTCGAAACGATCGAACAACCCAGGTTCGGCACGGCGGCGGCCATCACATCGGGGTCGCCCGATTCGCGGCGCGCGGCCCAACGCGAAGCAAGGCGGTCGCCCAGAACCAGCCCAATCTCGTCGCCGGTCAATCGGCGATAGCCAGCCGCTGCCGTCGCGTCTGGAATGGCGATCGCAAGGCGGTCGGCATCGGGATCGTTGGCGACAATCAGCTGTGCGACAACCTCGCGGGCCTTGGCGAAGGCCAGGTCCATCGCGCCAGGTTCTTCTGGGTTAGGAAAAGCAACGGTCGGGAAAGCGCCATCCGGTTCGTTTTGCTCAACGACAACGTGTGGCTCGTTGATTCCGGTGAGTTCGAAAAGTGCCTTGGTGGTGGCCCAGCCAACGCCGTGCATGGCGGTGTAAACCACGGTCGGCTGCGGGCCAACCGCGACCGTGCCAACCAGATTTGCCGTGGCCTTGATGTATTCGTGAATCGTGGTTTCGCCGCTGTGGTTCAGGTCGGTCGTCTTTGGAATCTGATCGAAGGTGAGTGTCTTGGCGATGTGCTCGATCTCGGCGGCGATGTCCTTATCGACCGGCGAAATGATTTGCGAACCGCCGTTGGCGCCACCTAAATAAACCTTGTAGCCGTTGTCGCGCGGAGGGTTGTGCGATGCGGTCACCATGATCCCGGCCGATGCATGCCAGTGCTTGGTGGCAAACGAAAGCACGGGTGTCGGCACGCGCCCGACCACCCACGTGTCGATGCCGGCGGCCGCGAAAATCTGGGCGCTGTCTTCGGCAAACACATCGCTGTTGATGCGACCATCGAAGCCAATGACCACGCTCAGGCGACCGTTGAGGTCGAGCAGTTCGGCGCTGTGCTTTTTTAGGTATGCGGCAATGCCGGCGGCGGCCTGGGCAACAAGCACGCGGTTCATGCGGTTTGGGCCAGCGCCCAGTTCGCCGCGCAGGCCTGCGGTGCCAAAGCCGATGCGCGCGCCAAAGCGGTCGGCCAGTGCGGCCTCGTCGCGGCTCTCGATGAGTGCCGCCAACTCGGCGCGAGTCTCGGCATCGGGATCTTGGTCGTGCCAGGCCTTAGCCGCGGCGAGCAGCGCATCCAGTTGCATTTTTAGAGCTTTCCTACGATCTCAGCCAGCAGTGCACTGATGCGGGCCTCGGCGTCGCGGCCGGCCTGCAGCACCTCTTCGTGCGAGAGGGGAGTCTTCTGGATTCCGGCAGCCTGGTTGGTCATGAGCGAGATGCCGAGCAGTTCCATGCCGGCCTCGCGCACGGCGATGGCTTCGAGCGCGGTCGACATGCCGACCAGATCGCCACCGAGAACCTTGGCCATTTGCACCTCGGCCGGGGTCTCGTATTGCGGGCCGCGGAATTGCACATAGACGCCGTCGTCGAGCGACGAGTCGACGGTGCGTGCGACCTCGCGCAGGCGAGCCGAATACAGGTCGGTCAGGTCGACGAACTTGGCGCCCTCGAGCGGGCTGGCCGAGGTCAGGTTGATGTGGTCGCTAATCAGCACGGGCGTGCCCGGTTTCCATTCGGGGCGAATTCCGCCACAGCCGTTGGTCAACACCATGGTCTCGACGCCGGTGGCCGCGGCGGTGCGCACGCCGTGAACCACGCGACGAACGCCGTGGCCCTCATAAAAGTGGGTGCGGGCGCCCAGAACCAGGGCGTGCTTGCCGTTTGGCAGGCGAATCGAGCGAATGGTCGGCACGTGGCCGACGACGGCTGGTGCCGAAAAACCAGGAATTTCGGTCGCGTTCACGGTGGCAACGGTCTCGCCGATTAGGTCGGCCGCCTTGGCCCAACCGCTGCCGAGGGTCAGCGCAATGTCGTGCTTGGCGACGCCGGTCAGCTCGGCAATTCTTGCCGCAGCCTGGGCCGCAATCTCGAAGGGGTTCGCCGTTGAATCATCGAGTGGATTGTTCATGGATTGAGTCTAAACGCGAGCCGCACGGGTTGCGTTGCGTCGCCAACCGTTGGCCACCCAGCCACCGCGCAGGGGCATACCTAAGGCAGAATAGAGGGGTGAGCCCAGAAGCAACCCCAGTCAAGAAACCACACCACATCGTCGTGATCGGCGGTGGCCCAGGCGGCTATGAAGCCGCGCTCGCCGGCCGTCAGCTTGGTGCCGAGGTCACGCTCATCGAGCGTGCCGGTGTTGGTGGCAACGCAGTGCTCACCGATGTCGTGCCGTCCAAGGCGCTCATCGCGACCGCCGAGGCAGCCGGACGCGTCGAGCAGGCCGCAAAGCTTGGTGTCAAGTTTTCGTTTGGTGGTCAGCACATCAAGCCGAAGGTCGAGATTGATCTGGGCATGGTCAACCAGCGTCTGCTTGAGCTCGCCGAAAACCAGTCGAGCGACATGCTCGAGAGCCTGCTGCGCGAGGGCGTGCGCGTGCTGCACGGCTCTGGCCGACTCGACGGCAACCACCACGTGATCTATGAACCGGGCGACGGCGGCAAGGCCGAGCGCATGGAGGCCAAGACCATCATCGTTGCGGTCGGCGCAAGCCCACGCGAGCTGCCAGACGCCAAGCCAGACGGCGATCGCATCCTGACCTGGAAGCAGCTCTATAACCTCAACGAACTGCCTGAACACATGATCGTGGTCGGTTCGGGCGTCACGGGCGCCGAGTTCGCAAGCGCATACCTGCACCTCGGCAGCGAGGTGACCCTGATTTCGAGTCGCGACACCGTGCTGCCTGGCAACGACAACGATGCCGCCGAGGTAATCGAGCGCGTGTTCCGCGGCAAGGGCATGAACATTTTGAACAAGTCGCGCGCCGACAAGGTCGAAAACACCGGCACCGGCGTTCGCGTGACTCTAAGCGACGGCAGCGTCGTCGAGGGTTCGCACTGCCTCATGGCTGTTGGTGCGATTCCGAACACCGCTGGCCTTGGCCTCGAGGATGCCGGCATCGAACTAACCGAGTCGGGCCACGTTGTGGTCAACAAGGTTGCTCGCACCGCTCGCGCCAACGTTTATGCCGTCGGCGACTGCACCACGTTCTTTCCGCTCGCATCGGTCTCGGCCATGCAGGGTCGCACCGCGGTGTTTCACACCATGGGCGACGTCTCGGCGCCAACCCAGTTGCGCAACGTTGCCTCGAACGTTTTCACCGCACCCGAAATCGCCTCGGTCGGCTGGAGCGAGCAAGACGTTCGCGACGGCAAGGTCGCTGGTCACGTCGAAAAGATCGACCTGCAGTCGAACCCGCGCGCCAAGATGATGGGCATCGAGGATGGCTTTATCAAGCTCATCTGTTCGACCGGTGGCACCGTTATCGGCGGCGTGGTTGTGGCTCCTCGTGCGAGCGACCTGATCTATCCGATCGCAATCGCAATCGAGAACCGTCTGACCGTCGACGAGCTGGCCAAGGTGTTCACGGTTTATCCGTCGCTCACGGCTTCGATTTCGGATGCGGCCCGCGCGCTGCACCTGCCGGTTGCCTAGTCGTTCTTCATAGCAAAGCGAAATCCCCAACCGCTTGGTTGGGGATTTCGCTTTTAGCCTGTTATTTGGCTCTAGTCTTCGAACTCGACCAGAACGGTGCCGGCCGGGTAGGTCGAGCCAACCTCGGCGCTGATGGCCTTGACGGTGCCGGCCTTGTGGGCGTTGATTGGCTGTTCCATCTTCATGGCCTCGAGAACCACGATCAGGTCGCCCTCGACAACCTTGTCGCCTACGCTCACCGCGATCTTTACGACGCTTGCCTGCATTGGGGTCTTCACGGCGTTGCCGGTGTTGCCGCCGCCAGCGGCAGCCGCGCCACCACGACGCTTAGGTGCGTTGCCGGCAGCCGGAGCCGATGCGCCAGCGCCAGCTGCAAGAAGGCGCTTTGGCAACGAAACCTCGATGCGCTTGCCGTCAACCTCAACAACCACGTTGTGGCGTTCGGCCTGCTCGGCGCCGCCATCGGCAACGCCCGACCAAGGCTCGAGGTCGTTGACCCACTCGGTCTCGATCCAGCGGGTGTAGACACCGAACTTGTTTGCGGCGGTGTCGCCAATGAACGCAGGGTCGTTGACAATCTTGCGGTGGAACGGCAGCACGGTCGGCAGACCGTTCACCTCCATCTCGGCCAGTGCACGACGCGAGCGGGCCAGGGCCTCTTCGCGGGTTGCGCCGGTGACGATCAGCTTGGCAACCATCGAGTCGAACGAACCGCTGATCTCGTCGCCCGATTCGACACCGGTGTCGACGCGCACGCCAGGGCCCGAAGGCGCCTTGAATACGTGAACAGGGCCGGGTGCCGGCATGAAGTTGCGACCAGGGTCTTCGCCGTTGATGCGGAACTCAAAGCTGTGGCCCTTGATTACAGGGTCGGCGTAGTCGAGCACGCCACCCTCGGCCAGGCGGAACTGTTCGCGAACCAGGTCGAGGCCGGTGACCTCTTCAGAGACCGGGTGTTCGACCTGCAGACGAGTGTTGACCTCGAGGAACGAGATGGTGCCGTCCTGGGCAACCAGGAACTCACAGGTGCCGGCGCCAACGTAGCCAACCTCCTTGAGGATTGCCTTCGAGGCCGCATACAGTCGCTCGTTTTGGTCGGCGGTCAAAAACGGTGCCGGCGCCTCTTCAACGAGCTTCTGGTGACGACGCTGCAGCGAGCAGTCGCGGGTCGAAACCACAACGACATTGCCATGTTGGTCGGCCAGGCACTGGGTCTCGACGTGGCGTGGCTTCTCGAGGTACTTCTCGACGAAGCACTCGCCACGACCAAAGGCGGCGATTGCCTCGCGGGTTGCCGACTCAAAAAGCTCCTGCACGTCTTCGACGTTGTAGGCCACCTTGATGCCGCGGCCACCGCCACCGAACGCGGCCTTGATGGCCACAGGAACGCCGTGCACGGCAACAAAGTCGAGCACCTCTTGTGCGCCCGAAACAGGGTTGATGGTGCCTGGGGCCAGCGGAGCGCCAACCTTTTCGGCAACGTGACGAGCCGAGACCTTGTCGCCAAGGCGCTCGATTGCCTCTGGGCTTGGGCCAATCCAAATGATTCCGGCGGCGATTACCGCGCGGGCGAAGTCGGCGTTCTCGGCCAAAAAGCCATAGCCAGGGTGAATCGCGTCGGCGCCCGACTTCTTGGCAATCGAAAGAATCTTGTCGATGACCAGGTAGGTCTCGGCCGAGGTGGTGCCGTGCAGGGCATAGGCCTCGTCGGCCATCTTTACGTGCAGGGCGTCGCGATCTTGGTCGGCGTAAACGGCGACCGATGCGATGCCGGCATCCTTGGCGGCACGTGCGATACGCACTGCGATTTCGCCGCGGTTTGCAATCAGAACCTTGGTGATCTTGCGTGAAGTCATGGGCACAAGCCTACCGATTCAGGCCCGCGCTAATGTTGAGGAGCGGGGGCTTGTTCGCCGGTGGATGGGGTGCGATGAAACAGCTGGAACTAGGCATAGTGCCATTGATAGTTAGCGTCAGCCTGGCTGAGCTGGCATCCAAAGTTCTCATTGCTGTTATTGACTGGCATCCTGGCGACTACGACCTATTCCGATACTTTGTGTCCCCTCTTAGCGTCTTGCTAGTTGCCATGCATGCGCCTATTTGGGTTAGCTACATAATGGTCGTGTACTTAGTCGAGCATTACGTCAAACCTCCAGTTTTGGCTTTTGCTCTGCGAATGTCTATGTTCGCGGTGTGGGCCGCCTTTTATCTTTGGCTCTGCGGATGGCAGAATCTCGGGTGGAATTTCTTAGTCGGGATTTTGGCCTTCTTAGCGCTCCTTTTATGCATTGCCTTATTTGCGAAACCGCGCCGCATAAAACCGTTCGACTAGGCCCGATTCCATAGCCAGGTGTAGTCAACGCCGAGCTCACGAACCAGATCGCGCAGGGTCGGCAATGAGAGGCCTACGACGGTGTGCGAATCGCCCTCGATGCCGCGCAGGAACGCGCCGCCGAGCCCATCGATCGTGAAGGCTCCAGCGACCTTTAGAGGTTCGCCGGTTGCCACATACGCATCGATTTCGGCGTCGGTGATGTCGGCAAAGTGCACCACGGATGCGCTCACGCGACCAGCCGCCGGCGCCAAACGCCCAGGTTGTGGCTGCCGGTTGTCGATAACCCAGTGGCCACTAAACAGAGTGCCACTGTTGCCGCGCATGGCCATCCAGCGCTCGCGCGCGACGTGAGGCTCGTGTGGTTTGCCGAGTGCCTCGCCCGCGAATTCGAGCGACGAGTCGCAACCAATCACAATCGCATCGCGCGCAATCGGGTTGTCGAGCACAGCCTCGGCTTTGGCTCGAGCCAACGCCAGCACCATGTCGGCCGTGCCGGCGATCAGCCCTTCGGCGGTTAGCCGCTCGACCAGCGCGTCTTCGTCGACGCCAGGTGCAATCGTGTCGGGTTCGATGCCGCCATCGCGCAGCAGGCGCAGGCGGGCGGGTGAGGTTGAGGCCAAGACAAGTCGGGTCACGCAAATACTCTGGCACACTTGATAGGTGAAGAATTCCCAGCCAAATGAATCCTGGATCGGCCGCAGCTTTGAGGTCGACATCGAGAAGGTCGCCCACGGCGGCATCTTTGTTGCCCGCCACGAGGGCCGCGTGGTCTTTGTCAACCACGTGTTGCCAGGCGAGCGTGCCAAGGTGCGCGTCTATGAAGACCGCGGCAAGGGCTTCTGCCGTGCCGAACCGATGGCAATTCTGACCTCCAGCCCAGACCGAGTTGCACACGTTTGGCCAGAGGCCGAATTCGACATCGCGTCAAAGACCGGCAACGCCGGTGGCGCCGAGTTCGGTCACATTACGCTCGAGCGTCAGCGTGAGCTGAAGGCCGACGTGATTGAAGAGGCCCTCCAGCGCATGGCCGGCATCGAGTTGCGCCCAACCGTCGAGGCCGCACCTGGCGACGACGAGGCCAATGGCCTTGGCTATCGCACCCGAGTGCAGCTGCATGTCAACGAGTATGGCGACGTTGGCCCATACCGTGAGCGCAGCCACGAGGTAGTTCGCGTCAAGAGCCTGCCGTTGGCCGTCGAAGACATCCAAGAGCTCGAAATGCAGAACCGCAACTATCAGGGCGTCAGCAAGATCGAGGTCGCCGCGTCGAACACCGGTCAGACCCTGATCAAGATCGACACCAAGTTGAGCTCGACCGACCGCATGATCGAGCGCGCCGGTGGCCGCACGTTCCGCATCAGCGCGGGCGGCTTCTGGCAGGTGCACAAGAAGGCTCCAGACCTGCTGACCTCGGCCGTGAACGGCATGATCGCCGCCGTCGGAATCGACAAGGAGGCCGAAAACCTCGACCTGTATGGCGGTGTCGGTCTGTTCGCCGGCGCGATGGCCGCCAAGTTTGGCGCCGACCTGCACATCACCACCGTCGAGGCATACAAGCAGGCCACCGAGGATGCGGCGCTCAACCTGAACGACCTCAAGCATGCCAAGGCCGTGTGCCAGGCCACCGAGCGTTTCATGAACGAGCGCGCGGCCGAGGCTAAGGCTGCAATCAAGAAGGCCAAGGCCGACGGCGTTGCCGCACCAAAGTCGACCGCTACCATCGTGCTCGACCCGCCTCGCGCGGGTGCCGGTGCACACGTGATTCAGCGCCTGACCGAGATTGCGCCACGCCACATCGTCTATGTGGCCTGCGACCCGATCGCCCTGGCCCGCGACCTCAAGTCGTTGCTCGCCGCCGGTTATGAGCTCAAGGCCCTGCGCGCATTTGACCTGTTCCCGCACACTCACCACGTCGAGTGCGTGGCTAGCCTGGTGCGCAAAGACGCCTAGTCGCGCCACGGGGGAGCAACATGACTGAGCAGATCCTTAGGCCAAAGGAATCGATTCGCGTCGCTATCGTCGACGACCACGAGGCGGTTCGCTTTGGCTTTAAGGGCCTGTGTGAAATGCACGGTTTTCAACTGGTTGCTATGGCTTCGAGCGTGCTCGAGTTGCCCTTGAGTGCAGCGCCCGAGGTTGTGGTGCTCGACCTGTCGCTGGCCGATGGTTCGCGCCCGATCGAGAACGTTGCCAACCTGCGTGAGCGCGAGGCAAAGGTGCTGATTTACAGCATCGCCGACAAGCGCGTTCAGGTGAAAGAGGCCCTGCGCGCGGGCGCCTCGGCTCTGATTCGCAAGTCGCAGACCATGGATGAGCTTGCCGAGGCAATTCAGTTGGTCGCCTCGAACATCGTGGTGAACAACACCGAGACCTCGACGGTCATCGACTCCGACGAGGAGTTCAAGCAAGAGGCCAACCTGAGCGCCAAGGAGCGCGAGGTGTTGACCCTGTATGCGTCGGGCTTCACGATGCGCCAGGTGGCGAGCCAGATGCGCGTTCAGCCGTCGACGGTCAAGGAGCACATCGATCGCGTACGACGAAAGTATGCGGCGGTCGGGCGTGCGGCCCCCGACAAGGCCGACCTGGTCTTGATTGCAATCGAGGATGGCCTGATTGACGCCGTTCAACTCTGAATCGCCCAAGTTTGCGCTCAATCGCATCGATCGCATGATTGCGCGCAGCGCGGGAACCTCGGCCGCGTTCATCACCTTCATGCAGGCCGTGCCGCATGCGTTTTCGCAGGCCGGAATATTGAATCCGGTCTGGCTTTGGATCGGCATCGGCTTCATCAGCCTGGCCCAGTTGGCCCAGGTGTTCACGGCTTGGTTTGGCCGCTCGGCCGTGCCTTGGTTTGCCGCGCTGCACCTTGGCACGATGGCCGGCATCTGGCTGTGGCCGCTGATGCTGCAGCCGGGTGCGCATCTTGCCAGTGGCGATCAGCCTTGGTTCTGGTGGATGCTCGCCATCGCGGGTTTGAACGCGTTCGGCGCTTTCAAACCCGAATGGGCCGTGGGTTCGGCGATCGCGCTGCATCTGAGCTGGTTGTTCATGAGCACCACTCACTCTTTCGGCCCGCGGCCATTCTGGATCTCTTTGCAAGACACCCTGCTCGCATTTTTCTTCAGCATTTTGCTCGGCCTGTTGCTGATCGGCCTGCGTCAGGCCGCGATGGGTGTCGATGCGGCAATCGACCAGCGCCTGCAGAGCACCGCCGACGAAGCCCGCGTGCGAGCCGCCGAATTCGAGCGCGATCGCCTCAATGCCCTGGTGCACGACAAGGTCTTGACGACCCTGATTTTGGCCGCCAACGCGAGTGCACCAGCGCAACTCAAGGCGGCGGCAGCCTCGGCCGAGAACGCGCTTTCGGCCCTGAGCGACACCGAAACCCCTGCGAACCCTGAACGCATGTCGGCCGCTGTCTTCTTTGATGCGATGGTCGAGGCGGCAAAACAGATTGCCCCCGAAATCGATTGCCACATCGATCTGCCCGCGCAGGTGCTGCTGCCGGGTCAGGTCGCAACCGCCCTGACTCAGGCCACGATTCAGGCCATCACCAACTCGACGCAGCACGCTGGGCCAGCAGCCAAAACCGAGCTGTTCTTGAGCACCGGCGCCAACCGCGTCAAGGTTGTCGTTCGCGATGACGGCCGCGGTTTTCGCGAGTCGCGTGTGCCGCGCAGCCGCCTGGGCATCCGCCTGTCGATTCGCCAACGCATCGAGGCCGTCGGCGGCCGTGCGTTCATTCAATCGACGCCGGGCCAGGGCTGCACCGTGACCCTCACCTGGAGCGTGCAGCCGCATGCCGCGCGAGGCTCGATTGCCGAGGTGCACGCATGATTCGTCTTCGTCGCTGGGTCATGTCGGTCGTCGCCACGATCTATGCCCTGTTTCACGCGATTCTGGGTCTGCTTTGGCTCAACCGCTATCAAAACGGTTCGGCCGCGGTGGCATCGTTGGCGATCTATCTGATTGTGGTCGTCATGACCATCGTCATGTATCGCGGCGTGCGCATTCCCGTTGCCCAGGCGATCCTTTCGGTCACGCTCGCGCTCACGATTCCGCCGCTCGCGCAGTCGCAGCTAACGGCCGAACACTTCGACGATTACTCGACCTGGTATGTGCTTGGCCTCGCCACGATTATGTCGGCAATCTCGATTCGCGGCTACACGGTTTTGGCCTGGATTGGCACGTTCATCTTTACGTGCGAGGTATTGTCTTGGGCCGGCTGGGGCAACTTCTTTGCCTCGGGTCTGTTGGGCGGAATCATGCTGGTGATTGGCACCTCGGTTATCAACGTGGGGCTCGAGCGAGCCTCGGACGAGGCCAAACAGTATGAACAGCTCAATGCCGAGACGGTGGCGCGCTCGGCCGCAATGGTCGCCGCGGGTGAGCAACGATCCAAGTTGCTCAAGGTCACGTTGACGCGCGCAGAGCCGATGCTGCACGTCATCGCCACGGGGTCGGCGCTGACCGAGGGCCAACGGCTTGAGGCGCGGATTCTTGAGGCCTCGCTGCGCGACGAAATTCGCGGCGGCGACCTGATGGCGCCTTCGACCCGTGGGGCAGTCGAGGCTGCCCGTCGTCGTGGCGTTCAGGTGTCGATGCTCGACGAGGGCGGCCTAGCCTGCCTGGCCGAGGCCCAGCGCGAGCCGCTCTGGCTCAAGATCGCCGAGGTTATCGCTGGCATCGAGTCTGGGCGCGTGACGGTGCGCTCGCCGATTGGAGAAAACTGGGTCGTGACCATCGCGGCCTTTAGCGAAGGCGAAAACCGTCCTCAGGTTTGGCTGCGTCTGGCCGCCGACGGCGCCGAACTCATCTAGCCGACCGGGGTTTCAAAAAGCGAAAAGGCGGTTCCGAAGAACCGCCTTTCGACCCCTTGCATTCACCGGCACGTAGGCCGGTGGTGCGAACCCCCGCTGCATTGCTTCCCCTTCAAGCACCGCAACTGATTTCAAGTATCGTCGAGGCAATTGCCTCGATTTGCCAAACGGGTGTCCTCACTTTGGGGGACAGATTCGGCCGGTGTAAAAGATTTTTACAACCTGTAAAAACTGCACGGCCCTACCCGTTTGATAAACCCGGCGGCCCAGACCTGCCAGATAAACACGACCGCGGCCACCCTTTCGGGCGACCGCGGTCATGGGCAGGCTGCGCCGGCGTTAGCCGAGCAGGGCAACCTTCAGGGTGTCGAGCGACAGGCCGCCCAGGTTCAGGGCCTCGTGGTGGAACTTCTTGATGTCGAACGATGCACCGGCGCGATGCGCATACTCATCGCGAATCTGTTCCCAAATGCGCTGGCCGATCTTGTAGCTCGGGGCCTGGCCTGGCCAACCGAAGTAGCGGTGAACCTCGAAGTTGACGAACTCTGGCGACATGTTGA
>JBEEJX010000025.1:0-3685 GCA_041168965.1 Actinomycetota bacterium | reverse complement strand
GCGCTTTTGCTGGCGAGCACAGCGTCGCGGCCTATGCGGATTGGCTAGGCAAGTTCTGGCGGGCGCTGAACCTGGAGGGCCGAGGCCACCTGCTTGGTCATAGTTTTGGATCGATCGTGGTCGCCCATGCCGTTGCCAAGGGGCTCCCAACGCGAACCCTGACGGTCGAGAACCCGGTCAGCGCACCGGCGCTAAAGGGCCCCAAGGTTATCCAAACCAAGATTGCCAACGGTTTTTATGCCGCAACCGAGCGCATGCCGCTGAGGCAGGCCGAACGTGCCTTGAAGAGCTGGCCGATGGTGCGCGGCATGAGCATAATCATGGCCAAGACTCGCGACCCCCAGCTGCGCCGGTGGATTCACAAGCAGCACGACGAAAACTTCAGTGATTTTGCGACTCGTCGCGTGGTTCAAGAGGCATATCGGGCGTCGACGAGCGAATGTGTGGGGCAGTGGGCGCCTGATTTTGCCATGCCAACCCTGGTAATCACGGGCACCAAGGACGACATCACCTCGCCAAAGCAGCAACACCGCATGTTTGCCAGTCTGCGTGTGCCAAGTCGACTTTGTGAACACGATGGCGTGGGGCACCTGACCCACTACGAAATACCAGCAGAGGTAGCCAACGACATCCGGCTGTTCCTTGCCGGCCTAGAACAGAAGACCCTGGTGGCTGGCAATGGCTCTTGATCGAATCTTTTTTGACGCACGGTTTATTCGCTGGGATCACCACGACGGAATATCGCGCTTCTCGGCGGGATTGTTCGATGCGCTGCACCGTCGCACCAAGGTCACCGCGCTGATCTTTGATCGGCGTCAATTGTTGCGCCTGCCAAAGGGTTGCGACTATCTGCTGATTAACGACCCAACCAAGCCCAGCGAACTCTTTGTCGCCCGGACCCTAAACAAAGCCGGCGCCAAGTTTGTGTTCTCACCAATGCAGACCATGGGCACCTGGGGGCGCAAATACAAGCTCGTGCTCACACTGCACGACCTGATTTATTACGCCCACCCAACGCCTCCGCCGAGCTTCAACCTGGCAATTCGGTTTGCCTGGCGCCTGTTTCATTCGGCGTATTGGCCGCAGCGGCTAATCCTGAACCGAGCCGACGCCGTTGCCACCGTTTCGCACACTTCACGCGACCTAATTCACAAGTATCGCCTCACGAAACGACCGGTTGAGGTGGTCTACAACGCCGCCGGCACCTTTATTCGTGACTATGAACACAGGTCGCCGCAAAATCGCCCACGAGGCACTCAGAAGCTTGTATACATGGGTTCATTCATGGACTACAAGAACGTCGAGGTGCTCGTGCGTGGCATGGCCCTGCTGCCGGAATACGAGCTACACCTGTTGAGCAAGATTGCCCCTGAACGTCGGGCTCAACTCGAGGCTCTTGTGCAACACAGTGGCGGATTCGTGTTTTTTCACGATGGCGTATCAGAGGCCGAATACCACCAGCATCTGGATGAGTCTGTCGCGCTTGTGACCGGCTCGCGCGACGAGGGTTTTGGCATTCCACTGGTCGAATCGATGTCGCGCGGGGTTCCCGTGGTGGTCAGCAACATTCCGATCTTCGCCGAGATTGGGGGCGACGCGGCACTGTTTTTTGACCAGGAATCACCCGACGCCTTTGCCTCTGCCGTGCGCCGACTCGAATCGAATCCCGAGTGGATGCGCCGAAGCGAAGCCAGCCGCATTCAGGCGGCCAAGTTCAATTGGGATCACAGCGCGGGCGAGCTGCTGCGGCTGGCCAAGCGCCTCGCCTAAAAACCGAAAGGCCGTTGGGGGCGTCGAAACGGCTGATTAGGCTCCCAGCGTCTTAGGCGCGTATTCGCTAACCAGCCAACCCGTGCTGGCGTTGTATTCGAACCGATTCAAGCAGGCGTTGCCGATACGTTCGCCCTCGGGCGGCAGGGTGTAACCACTGACAAGCCCGAGCGCCTCGCGAATGAGCGCGCCATGAGAAACCGCAAGCACGCGTCGCCCGGCATAGGCCTCAGCGATGTGCTCGAAAAGTAATTGTGTACGCGTCGCCAGCTGCTGCCTGGTTTCGGCACCTGCGATTTCAGAGTTTTTGAAGTTGGCTAGCCACTCCGAATGCAGCATGCCCTCAGCGCTGCCAAAACTGCGCTCGAGCAACATCGGTTCGACCACGAGCTCGGCCGCGCGCCCACCAAACGACTCGGCAACAATCTGGGCGGTCTTGCTGGCTCGAACCAGGGGAGATGTCAGCAGAACATCCCAGTCGCCCGACCGGAGCACGGCCGCGGCCGCGCGAGCCTGCGCCAAACCAGTTTCGTTCAAAGGGATGTCGGTCACGCCCTGCAGGCGAAAGTCAACATTCCAGTCGGTCTGCCCGTGACGCAGCAGCCCGAGCGTTGTCGTTTCAGTCATTCAGCAGCCTGTCTAAAACGAGCGAGGTATTGGCTTCGATCTTGGCCAGCGCGTATGAATCGCCCTTGGTCGGCCCCAGGTTCACAATGACCACGGGCTTGCCAGAGCGATGGGCTCGTTTTACAAAACGCAACCCAGAGTTGACCGAGAGCGAAGACCCGGCCACGATCAGGGCATCCGCCGAATCGAGTGCCGCCATGGCAGCCTCTGAGGTTGCGGTTGGCACCTGTTCGCCAAAAAAGACGACGTCTGGCTTCAAGATGCCGTTGCAGCTCTCGCAATTTGGAAACCTGAAGCCGTCGTAGGCCTCAATCTCGGCGTCGCCATCGGGAGTGAACTCAAAGTCGGCAGACTTGTTCACCTGTGGGTTCAACTCGGCCAGCAGCTTATCCATGTGCTCGCGGGTAGTCACCACTCCGCAGCCCATGCATCGCACACGGTCGAGTCGGCCATGCAAGTCGATCACATCGGTGCTGCCTGCGAGCTGATGTAGTCCATCGACATTCTGCGTGATTACGGTTGTGACGATTCCGGCCAGTTGCGCCTGGGCGAGTGCACGGTGCCCACGATTAGGCGTCGCCGTGGCAATTCGCGACCAACCTACAAAACTGCGCGCCCAATAGCGCAGCCGTGCCTCGGTCGAATTCATGAAGGATTCGTAGGTCATCGGATGCTTGGGAGTTCGACCCTCGCCGCGATAATCAGGGATTCCAGAATCGGTCGAAATTCCGGCACCCGTTAGCACGACGCAGGTCTTGCCAGCCAAATAGCCGCGCGCGGCCTCAACCGCGAAGCTTGCGGCTGCAGACAGGCCATCGGTAGTGCTCATAGTTATCAATATTAATCCGTGCGAGAGCGGCAAATTAGGTTTCAATTACCGCGAATCTAATTGAGAATTACCCCGCTGGTAATTTGCCTGATTCGCGAGAGGAACCGAAGTGATCAAATACCTCGGCTCCAAGCGCTCGATGATGCCCCAATTGACGGCGCTTGCGGCGGCCTCAGGCGCCAAATCGGCTCTTGACCTGTTCACCGGAACCACTCGCGTTGCACAGATGCTCAAGGGGCTCGGCATGCACACCACTGCCGTCGATGTCGCGTCCTATTCCGAGGTGTTTGCCAAGACCTGGATCGAGCTAGATGCGAGCTCCGTGCAGGCTAACGAGCTCGACGATGCGATAGCGCACCTAAACGCACTGCCGCCGGTCGACGGCTTCTTCACGCAAGAGTACTGCGTCAAGGCGCGCTACTTTCAACCGAAGAATGGCCAGCGGGTCGATGCGGCGCG
>JBEEJX010000024.1:0-14876 GCA_041168965.1 Actinomycetota bacterium | reverse complement strand
GTGCTCCAGTTGGCCGAATCGGCTACCACGATTAGGTCGGCGGCGAGGTCTGCGCGATTTTGCTCGAGGAAACTGCGGAACGACGGCGAACCGGCCTCCTCCTCACCCTCGATGAACAGCGAGATACCGAGGTCGATGTCGCCCTCAAGCGCGATGGCCATGGCCTTAAGGGCAGTCAGATGGGCCACGATGCCGGCCTTGTCGTCGGCCGCACCGCGACCGTAGATTCGACCGTCAATCAGCGTCGGCTGAAAAGGCGGCGTGTTCCATTGTTCGTCGTCGCCGGGCGGTTGCACATCGTGGTGCGCGTAAAGCAGAACGGTTGGTCGGCCGTTGCGAGCGGCACGCGTGGCAACTACGGCTGGGGCGCCGACCTTGCCCGGTTCATACTCGGCACGACGAATCTCGACCGACTCAAAGATCGCCAAATCGGTGAGCAGTTTGGCTACGGCCTGAGCACTCAGTTCAAGGTTGTTGGCGTCGAAGGCATCCCAGGCGATGCCAGGGATTCGAACCAGGCGACCGAGTTCGGCGATGGCACTTGGAAACTGCGAATCGACGATGTCGCGCATCAGAGGAACATGTTCGGGCGTGAGCGACACTGCTTCAGGCGAGGTAGTCATACGGGTAATCTTAAGTCGTTTGCCCCAGCGGCACCCCCGAAACCACACCGAAGGATCGACATGGCAGATAGCGCATCGAAGCCAACCACCACCGAGTCGGCAAATGCCGGCAAGGGCAAGGCAACGCCAAGCCGCAAGTCGCAAGAGGCCGCGCACCGCAAGCCTCTGGTTGGCGATCGCTCTGCAGATGGCCGCAAGGCTCAGCGCGCCGCGATGCAGGAGGACCGCCGCAAGGCTCGCGAGGGCATGATGGCTGGCGACGACCGCTACCTCACCGCTCGCGACAAGGGCCCACAGCGTCGATTCGCGCGCGACCTCGTCGATTCGCGCTTTACCGTTGGCGAGCTTGTCATGCCTGCACTGTTCGTGGTGATTCTGGTTTCGGCAATTCCGAACAAGGTAATCGAGACCATCACCCTGCTGTTCATGTGGGCACTGTTCATCGCGATTGCGATCGACGGCATCCTGATTGGTCGACGCGTGCAGCGTCGCCTTGAGCAGAAGTTCGGTGCCGACCGTGTCGAACGCGGCCTTCGCTGGTACGCAGCAATGCGCTCGATTCAGATGCGTGCAATGCGCCTGCCAAAGCCACAGGTTAAGCGCGGCAGCAAGATCTAAGCGCTAAAGATTCAGTAACGAAGGCCCGGCTTGATGTCGGGCCTTCTTCTTATGCTCGAGAATTGTTTGCGTCCAAACAAAGGAGTATTCGGATGTCTCAAAAGGAAACCGTCCACCTGCGCGATTTCATGCCCGACGTTCTAGAGCGCATGGATGCGCTGAAAGACAGTTTTGGCCACTTCGAGACACACGAATCACAACAGGTCGATCGAGCCAAAGTTGAATCTGTTCTTCAGGAGCTGACCGACCGTCTCGACAACAACTTTCCCTACTTTCACCCGCAGTATGCGGCGCAGATGCTGAAGCCGCCACACCCGGTCGCGATGGCCGCATATATGGCCACGATGATTATCAACCCCAACAACCACTCGATCGACGGCAGCCGCGCAACAACCGAGATGGAGCGCGAGGTACTGGTTCAGCTCAAGCAGATGTTTGGTTATCCGCAGGAATCGCTCGGTCACCTTACCTGGAGCGGCACGACGGCGAACCTCGAGGCTCTCTGGATTAGCCGCGAAATCAATCCAGGCAAGACTGTCGCACACTCGAAGGACTCGCACTACACGCACTCGCGCATGGCCGAGGTTCTCAACATTCCAAGCGTCGCAATCGCCACCGAGGCCGATGGCCGCATGTCGCTCGAGGCTCTCGAAGCCGAGCTCAAGAAGGGGCAGATCGGCGTAGTCGTGGCGACCCTAGGCACCACTGGCCTTGGCGCGGTTGACCCTCTGGCCGACATTTTGCCGATCGCTCGCAAATACGGGGCACGCGTGCATGTAGACACTGCATACGGCGGCTTCTTTACTCTGATTCAGGAGGAGCTCGATGCCGAGACCGCGCGCCACTATCAGGCGATCAAGGAATCGGACTCGGTGGTTGTCGACCCGCACAAGCATGGGCTGCAGCCATACGGCTGTGGCGCAGTGCTGTTTCCGACTCTCGAGATTGGCAAGTACTACAAGCACGACTCGCCGTACACCTACTTTGCAAGCAAGGATTTGCACTTCGGCGAGATCCAGCTCGAGTGCTCGCGCGGTGGCGCATCGGCGGCCGCACTCTGGGCGACCCTGAAGGTGTTCCCGCTGACCCGCGATGGGCTCGGCGCGATCATCGCTCCGGGGCGTCGTGCGGCATTGAACTGGCACAACCTGATCAGCGAATCAGACGTGCTGCGGCCATATCAGCGACCAGAGCTCGACATCGTTACCTACCTGCCGCGAGTCGCATCTATGTCGCAGCTTGATGAGGTTTCGCACAAGTTGTTTGAGATGGCGGCAGACACCACCCGCCCGCAGCAGACGCACCTGGCCACCTATGTGACTACACGCGCAAACCTGGAGCCTCGTGGAATCGAGCTCGACTGGGATGCCCCACACGCACGCGTTATGCGCAGCGTGCTGATGAAGCCTGAACAGGAGCAACTGGTGCCCGAAATGCACTGGCACGTGCAGATGTGGGCTCGCCGGGCGATGGGACTGCCCGACGTCGCATAACGCCCCTAGAGGTGTTTGGGCAGGTCGCGGTTAACTCGACGCGCCCAGAACGGGCCGGCATAGATGAAACCGCTGTAGCCCTGAACCAGGGTTGCTCCGGCTTTCAAGCGTTCGGCGGCCTCGGCCGCTGTCTCGATGCCACCGACAGAGACAATGGCGATTCGCCCGGCGATTCGTTCGGCGAGCAGGCGCAAAACCTCTAGCGAACGCGTCTTGAGCGGGGCACCCGAAAGTCCACCGGCACCAATGGCCTCGACCTTGGCGGCCTCGGTTTTGAGGCCGGCGCGCGAAATTGTGGTGTTGGTTGCGATCACGCCGGCAAGGCCAAGCTCAATCGCCAGATCGGCAACGGCCAGCACATCTTCGTCGGCCAGGTCTGGCGCAATCTTGACCAATACGGGCTTCTGGGCGGCCTCGGCCAATACGGCCTCGAGAATCGGGCGCAGCGCCTCGACCGACTGGAGCGAGCGTAGCCCTGGCGTGTTCGGCGACGAAACGTTCACGGCAAGGTAATCGGCGTGTGGCGCCAAAAGTCGCGCGCTGGTGCGGTAATCATCGACCGCGTCTTCAACCTCGACAACTCGGCTCTTGCCGATGTTCACACCAATGACCGGCAGCTTTGAACCGCGACCAACCTTTGCCGCACGCAACGCGGAAAGACGCTCGGCAACGACCTGGGCGCCCTGATTGTTGAAACCCATCCGGTTGATCAGGGCACGGTCTGGAATCAAGCGGAACAGGCGCGGCCTAGGGTTGCCGTCTTGCGCGATGGCAGTTACGGTGCCAATCTCGACGTGCGAAAAGCCAATTTCGCCAAGCGCCTTGATCGCCACGGCATTCTTGTCGAAGCCAGCTGCAAGACCGAACGGCGCCACGAAATCTAGGCCGAACGCGTTCACGTGGGCCTTTGGGTCGGCCTTGAGGCGCATCAGGCGAGTGAGACCCAGCCTGCTCGCCACGCGAATGCCGGTCATTCCAATGTGATGGGCAAATTCGGCGTCAAGCGGCGTGAAGAAGACTTTGAAAAGGATGCGGTAAAACACGAACCAAGGTTAGCGCTTCAGGCCTGACAGCTCGGGCACCAATAGAGCTTTCGACCGGCCAGCAGCTCGATCGCCACGTGTGTGCCACACACGCGGCAGGGTTGACCTTCGCGCTTGTAGACAAAGTGACGCTCGGGCTTGCCCGGGTCTACTCCCCTGTGTTCATCGCGGGTAATCATGACTCCCGTGTGCACGCCGTCTTGCAGGAGGTGCACCGAGTCGTTCCAGATCTCGCGAAGTTGCTGCGCCCTAACCAAATTGCCCGGCGTGTGCGGATTCAGTCGCGCACGGAACAGCAATTCGGCACGGTAAACGTTGCCAATGCCACTGATAACCGATTGATCCATGAGCAGAAACGCGATGGACTGCCGTGAGCGCGCAACGCGCTCGGCGAAACGCTGCGCCTCTGCACCGTCGGGGTCAGGGTTTAGCGGGTCGGCGCCAAGCCTTGACTCGACGCTGCCAGCCTGTTCGGGGGTCAGCACCTCGCACACTGTTGGCCCACGCAAATCGGCTAGCCACCACTGGCCGCGTTCATCACGGGCCCAAAAACGTGCACGCACCTCGCCCACGACAGCCGGCAGCACGGGCTTTGCGGCGTTGCCTAGCGCATACCAACGCCACTTGCCATAAATGCCAAGGTGAATGCGCACGACGAGGCCATTTTCGAAATCTAGAAACAGTTGCTTGCCGATTGCGCGCGCAGCCACGAGAACTCGCCCGTCGACCAGCGCGGCCGATGGCGCAAATCGACCCTGTGGTGAGTCGATGCGAAGTTTGGCCCCAACGAAATGCTCGGCAAAATCGTTGGCGGTTCGATGAACGGTATGACCCTCGGGCATTGCTGCTGCTCGGCTCGCTGCCTATGTTTCGGCTAGAGAATCTCGCCCGACTGCTCGTAGATGCCGATCTTGCCGATGCGGCGAACGTGGCGTTCGTCGTTACTAAATGGCTCGGCAATGAAGATCTCGACCAGGTGAAGAATCTCATCCATTGAGTGTTGACGAGCGCCGAGTGCGATCACGTTGGCGTCGTTGTGCTCGCGAGCAAGCTTTGCGGTTGACTCGTTCCAGGCCAGCGCCGCGCGAATGCCCTTGACCTTATTGGCGGCGATTTGCTCGCCATTGCCCGAACCACCAAGAACGATGCCTAGCGCCTCGGTTCCGGCATGTTGGTCGGCCACGACGGCAAGCGCAGCATTGATGCAGAACGACGGGTAATCGTCGAGCGGGTCATAAGACTGCGGCCCGTGATCGAACACCTCGTGACCCTGCTTGGTCAACTCGCGAATCAAAAAGTGACTCAGGTCGAGGCCGGCGTGGTCGGTGGCGATGTGGATGCGCATGCGTCGATTTTACCTTTTGCTACTTGATCTTCTTTGGGCGGGTGAGCACGAAAAAGGTCAATGAAGCGGCGACCAGTGCCGAGAAGAAATAGATCATGCTCATCAGGATGTAATTGCGAGTCAGCGGTTCGTTATGCAGTCGGGAGTCGACCATCACCGGAACGACGATTGCGAAAACTGAGGTAATCGTCAGGTTGACGAAGAATCGAAGCGTGTGCGGCTTGCGCTTTACGGCGAGGCCGGCGAGCACCCAGAGTGTGTAGCTGAACATCAGATACAGAATCGCGATTCCCGAAGCCATGCCCAGCGCGGCGTTGAAATCATTGGTTACGAACACCGAAATAATCAGCGACAACAACCAAGAAATCGAAAAGATAAGTGATGTTTCGACGAGTGGGGTTGGCTTCAATCTCATGCGTTTAGGCTAGTTGAAGTTTGGCTACCCACCGACGAAGGAGTCACCGTGCCAGGAGAAAACCTAACCCGCATCGAAGCCCGCGACCGCGCCGAATTGATTCAGGTGCACAGTTACGACGTGATGCTCGACCTGACCACTTCAGAGCGCACGTTCAAGTCGGTGACCACCGTTCGTTTTTCGAGCAACAAGCTCGGTGCATCGACCTTCATCGATGCGATCACCGACAAGGTGCACCGCGTGGTGCTCAACGGTGTCGAACTCGACCCGTCGGTTGTCGCCGACAACGTACGCATTCAGCTGGACGACCTTCAGGGCGAAAACGAACTAACCGTCGAAGCCGACGCGCTCTACATGAACACGGGCGAGGGCCTGCACCGCTTTGTCGACCCGGCCGACAACGAGGTCTACCTGTATTCGCAGTTTGAGGTGCCAGACAGCCGCCGCATGTTTGCCGTCTTTGAGCAGCCAGACCTCAAGGCCACCTTCAAGTTCAGCGTCATTGCACCAAAGCACTGGAAGGTAGTTTCGAACCAGACCTCGCCTGCACCGCGCGACCTGGCCGACGGGAAGGCCGTGTGGGAGTTCGCCCCTACCCCGGTGATTTCGTCGTACATCACGGCCCTGGTGGCCGGCCCATACACCGAATACCGCAGCGAGCTCACCTCGAGCGATGGCCGCGTGATTCCGCTGGGTGTCTTCTGCCGCGGCTCTCTCGCCGAGTTCATGGACCAGGCCGATGCCGACTACGTCTTTGAAAAGACCCGCGAGGGTTTCGAATACTTCGAAAACGCCTTTGGTGTTGCCTACCCGTTCGAAAAGTATGACCAGCTCTTTGTTCCAGAGTTCAACGCTGGCGCAATGGAGAACGCCGGCTGCGTGACCTTTACCGAGACCTATGTGTTCCGCTCGAAGCCGGCCGATGCCGTGCGTGAGCGTCGTGTAATCACGATTCTGCACGAGTTGGCTCACATGTGGTTCGGCGACCTGGTGACCATGCGCTGGTGGAACGACCTATGGCTGAACGAATCGTTCGCAGAGTATGCGTCGCACTTGGCCGTAGCCAACGCGACCGAATGGAAGGGCGCCTGGGTTACGTTCTCGGCACTCGAGAAGTCGTGGGCATACCGCCAGGACCAGCTGCCTTCGACCCACCCAATCGTGGCCGAGATCAACGACCTGGCCGATGTGCAGGTCAACTTTGACGGCATCACCTATGCAAAGGGAGCCTCGGTTCTGCAGCAGCTGGTGGCGTTCGTTGGCGAGGCCGACTTCTTGAAGGGTGTCGGAAACTACTTCAAGAAGCACGCCCACAAAAACACCGAGCTGAGCGACCTGCTGGTCGAGCTCGAGGCAACCAGCGGCCGCGACCTGCGCACCTGGTCGAAGCTGTGGCTCGAGACCGCCGGCGTAAATACCCTGCGCCCCGAGTTCGAGGTCGATGCAGCGGGCAACTTTGCCAGCTTTGCGGTGCTGCAAACTGCGATCGCCGAACACCCGACGATTCGCCCGCACCTCATGGGTATCGGTCTGTATGACCTGATCGACGGCAAGCTGCAGCGTGTCGAGCACATCCGCGTTGACATCGATGGTGCACGAACCGAACTAGCCGAGCTCGTCGGCAAGAAGCGCCCGGCACTGGTGTTGCTAAACGACGAAGACCAGACCTATGCCAAGATTCGACTCGACCAGGACTCGCTCGCCGTTGCGCTCGACCACCTGAGCGACATCGACGACCCGCTGACCCGCGCAATCATTCTGGGTGCCGCGTGGGATGCGACCCGCGATGCCGAGGTGAATCCTCGCGACTTCGTCAAGTTGGTTCTCGGTAACATCGCCAGCGAGACCGAATCTACGACCATGTTGACCCTGCTTCGTCAGCTTTTGACTGTCGGTCGTTTCTATGTCGACCAGACCCAGCGCGAGGCGGTGCTAGCCGAGATCGCCGATGCACTGTTGCAGTTGGCCAAGGGTGCCGCCGCGGGCAGCGATGCTCAGTTGCAGTTCACCAAGTTCTTCACTCAGTTTGCTCGCACCGCGGCACAGTTGGACTCGGCCGAGGCCCTGCTGAACGGAAGCCTGACCCTGACTGGCCTCGAGATCGATGCCGACCTCAAGTGGGAACTTTTGACGGCGCTGGTCGTTGGTGGCCGTGCTGGCGAGGCCGAGGTTGCCCAGCTGGAGGCGACCGACAACACCGCAAATGGGCAGAAGGCTGCGGCCCAGGCTCGCGCCGCGATCGCAACTGCCGAGGCCAAAGACTCGATGTTCCGTCTGCTCACCGAGACCAAGGACTACTCGAATGCCCTGGTCAGCAGCGCTTCGCTCGGCTTCACTCGCGTGATTGACGTCGAACTGTTGCGCCCATACGCCAGCCGCTATTTCGACATCGCCCTGCAGGTTTGGCACAGCCAGACCTTCAAGATCGCCGAATACCTATTGGTGAACCTGTATCCGCTGCCGCTGGCCGACGAGTCGCTTGCCAAGCTAAGCCGCGAATGGGTCGAAAAGGCCGAGATCAAGGCGATTCCAGCGCTGCACCGAATCCTGGTTGAAAACCTGGCAAACCTGGACCGCGCCCTCAAGGTGCAGCAGCAAGACCGCTAAGGTTTAGCCATGTTGAGCAACGTTTGGACCGACTTTGACCTGTGGTGGGCAACCACCTGGTCGCACTGGCAGACCCTGATTCGCATTGTGCTGATTTTGGTCGGCGCGCTGGTGTTGCGGTCGCTGTTGCTCTTGGTCGTGCGTCGCACCGTCAAGCAGATCATCAGCGGCGTAAACAGCAAACTGGCCAAGAGTCCACTGTCGCCGGTATCGAACGCGCGCGTGGTTCAGCGAGCAAACACGCTTGGTTCGGTGTTGAGCAACCTGATTACCTGGAGCGTCGTGGTTGCCACGATCATGTCGGTGTTGAGCGAACTCGGCGTGGCCGTTGGGGCCATCATCGCCGGCGCGGGCATCATGGGCGCCGCCATCGGTTTTGGTGCGCAGAGCCTGGTTCGCGACCTGATTTCGGGTCTATTCATCGTGTTTGAAGACCAGTATGGCGTTGGCGACTCTGTCGACTTGGGCCAGGCCACGGGCGTGGTCGAGTCTGTCGGCCTGCGTGTTACCCAGGTGCGCGACGTGTCGGGAACCCTCTGGTACGTGCGCAACGGCGAGGTGGTTCGCGTTGGCAACCAGTCGCAGGGTTGGTCGCGAGTAGTGCTCGACATCGCACTGCCTTACGAGGCACGAGTCGATGTGGCCCACGCCGCGATTCTCAAGGCGGCCGAGAGCATGGTCAACGACGGCGACTTTGGCGACTCGCTGATTGGCAGCCCCGAGGTCTGGGGTCTCGAGGTGCTGTCTGGCGAACAGGTGGTGCTGCGACTAGTGCAACAGGTTGGCCCGACCGCGGCCGATGTGGTCGCTCGCGAACTGCGCACCCGAATCAAGCGTGAACTGGATGACGCCAAGATCAAGCTCGCGGATCGCCGCCAGCCGATCTATGTTGAAGTCGCCGGAAACGCCGTCGCCTAGCGGTTCGCCGACTCTGAATTCTGAAACGCAACGAAACTAGGCAAGAAGAGCAAAATGGCAAATGGCTTTGAAGAGGCCGGCAAGGTTGAGCCGGTGCGCATTCGTGTTGGTCGCGACGGCGAGACCACCGGAGGCAACTTCTATGAGCTAGTCGGTGGTCGGGCCACGTTCGCGCGTTTGGCCGCCAAATTCTATGAGGGCGTGGCCGACGACGAGGTCTTGCGCCCGATGTATCCCGAGGGTGACCTTGGGCCGGCTGCCGAACGCCTGCAGTTGTTTCTCGAGCAATACTGGGGCGGGCCGACCGACTACCAGGATCAGCGCGGCCACCCACGCCTCCGCGCTCGTCACATGCCGTTTCGAATCAATGCGGATGCCCGCGAACGCTGGCTGAAGCATATGCGCGCCGCGGTCGACAGCCTCGAACTTGCTCCCCTGCACGAGGCCGAGCTGTGGGGCTACATGGAGCGTGCGGCCACCGCGATGCTTAACGCATCCGACTAAAAGACGGTCGCCTCGCGAGCCAAAACATGGCCATGTTCGCTACTTAGGCGCACCCAACCGGCGGTGTGGAACAGTCCGACCTCTTCGTTTTCGGTCAGGAAACCTAGGCCGGCTGCAACGAACGCGGCACCCATCGGAACACGTGACTCGAGGTCGATTCCGCGACCCCAGATCTCGCCGCGAACGCGGGCCGCAATCGGCCCACCAACCGACTCTGGCAGGCTGCTGCGAACCTCTTCGATGCCGTCGCGGGCAATCTGTGTGAGGCGCGGTTCGGCGATGGTTCCAGTGGCCTCCCAGCCAACGCGGGGCGGAGCGATTCCCGCCCAAGCTGCGCGGCCGGACTCGGGTAGTTCAAGGCGCAACGACTCTAAGCTGCCATCGCCAGCCACGATTCGCGCCAAACGATCTAGCACGGCCGAAATAGGCACAACCACATCGAGTTCGCCATCCTGGGCAAGTTCACTGGTGCGAAGCCCGATGATGGTAGGCCCGCCCTCGATAAGCGAACCCGAATAGATCGGGGCAACATATGCGGCCAACACCGGCCCGAACGCGCGCAGGCGCACCATGCCGTCTTGATCGAGTCGCTTGGCGCGATTTAGAAAAGCCTGAAGGTCGACGGCGGTTTCGCGGTCGGCAAGCACACAGAAAGGGTTCATACAGGTGTCTAAACTAGCCTGTGTCGACCCAGCAAGCCACATTAAGACGAGGCGAAATCATGACTGCACAGCTGCCTAGCGACCCGGTGGCCCAAATGATTGCCACCCTAAACCTTGCCGACGCGGGTGGCGCACGCACCACCGAAGACATATTCACCGGTCCATCGCAGTGGATGCCCCACGGTCGCGTTTATGGCGGTCAGGTGCTAGCCCAATCGGTCGTGGCCGCAACCCGAACCGTTGCCGACGACCGATTCATCCACTCGCTGCACGGCTATTTCTTGCGCCCGGGCGACATCGACCTGCCCATTACCTTTTCGGTCGACAGATTGCGCGACGGCCGCTCGTTCTCGACTCGCCGAGTTCAGGCGTTTCAAAAGGGCGAACCGATTTTTTCGATGATCGCATCGTTCCAAATTGCCGATGCTGGCCTAGATCACCAGCTCGATATGCCAACCGATTTGCCCCAGCCCGAAGATCTGCCGAGCGCAGCCGAACTGGTTGGGGCAATCGACCATCCTCGCGCACAGTATTGGGCCAAGGCACGGCCGTTCGACATGCGCCACGTTGGCAGCCCTATCTATTTCAAGGTCGAGGGCGAACACGTGGCATACCAGGCCGTTTGGCTCAAGGCGCTGTCGCCTCTGCCTGCCGACCAGGCGCTGCACACCGCGGCACTGGCCTATGTCAGCGACTACACGATCCTTGAGAGCGTCTATCGCAGGCACGGCATTTCGTGGGCGCATCCAGGTCTCAGTTCGGCCAGCCTCGATCACGCGATGTGGTTCCACCGCCCCGCGCGAGTCGATGAATGGATGCTGTATGTGCAAGAGTCGCCGTCGGCCCAGGGCGGCCGCGGGCTTGCGCTCGGTCGAATCTATTCTCGTGACGGGTCGTTGTTGGCGACCGTCGCCCAAGAGGGCATGGTTCGCGTGCCGGAATTCCGGCCAGCCGACTAGCTTCGCGCGGGCAGCGCACGGCTGCTGAGGTTGAGCCATATTCGTGGCAAACTAAACACAATTCCTCTGGTTACCGGGCAGTAGTCGAATCGAAGTTGATTCGACGGGGGACCCAGAAAGGCGGCATTTGCCATGGCAAACCTAGACCGCACCAAACTCAACGACCTGTTCGATCGCGAACGCGCGACCTTTGCCGCAAACCACCCAAAGTCTGCTGCCGCATACGCCAATGCCGAGCACCTGTTTGGCCGAGTGCCAATGACCTGGATGAACAAGAAGGCCGGCGGCTTTCCGATCTATTTCGATGGCGCCAAGGGCAACCGCGTGCGCGACATTGATGGCAACGAATACATCGACTTTGCGCTAGGCGACACCGGCGCCATGGCGGGCCACTCGGCGCCAGAGGTGGTCAAGGCAATCACCGACCGCGTGGCAGTCGACGGCGGCCTAACCACCATGTTGCCAACCGAAGACGCCGAGGCGGTTGCTGCCAATCTGAGCGAGCGCTTTGGCATGGCCAAGTGGAGCTTTTCGCTGACCGCGACCGACGCCAACCGCTGGGCGATTCGCCTGGTTCGCGCCATCACCGGCAAGCCTAAGATTCTGGTGAACTCATACTGCTATCACGGCTCGGTCGACGAGGCGCTGATCGTGGTTGGGCCAGACGGCGAGGGCATGAGTCGCCCTGGCAACGTTGGTTCGCCTGTCGATGTGACCATGACGTCGCGCGTGGCCGAATTCAACGACCTTGTAGGCCTTGAGCATCAGTTGAAGAAAGGCGATGTGGCCGCGGTGCTTATGGAGCCTGCGATGACCAACATCGGCATCGTGCTGCCAGAGCCGGGTTATCTGGCTGGTGTGCGCGAACTGACTCGCAAATACGACACCCTGCTGATCATCGACGAGACCCACACGTTCTCGGCCGACTGGGGCGGCATGACCCGTCGCGACGCGCTCGAGCCGGATGTGTTCGTTATCGGCAAGGCCATCGCGGGCGGTATTCCGATCGGTGCGTATGCGCTGAGCGAAGACTTCGCGGCTCGCGTGCTCGAGCGCACCGACCTCGACTTGGTCGACATGGGCGGAGTCGGCGGAACCCTCGCGGGCAATCCCCTATCGATGGCTGCGGCGCGCGCGACCCTCGAACAGGTTCTCACGAAGGAAAACTTCGAGCGCATGATCAACCTGGCGACCGAGTTCACCACCGGTGTTCAGGAGTTGTTCGACAAGTACGACCTGGACTGGTCAATCAACCAGCTGGGCGCACGAGCCGAATACCGGTTTGCCAAGCCATACCCAACCAACGGTACTGATGCCTACAACTCGGCCGACGGCGAACTCGAGGACTTCTTGCACCTTTACCTAGCCAACCGCGGCGTGCTGTTGACACCGTTTCACAACATGGCACTCATGTGCCCGACCACCACGAAGGCCGATGTCGACCGACACAACGTGGTGTTCGACGACGCCCTGGCCGAACTGTTCGGCTAGGTTCGGCGAGCGAATCGCTCAGGCTAATGCGAAACCCCCGACCTATTGGTCGGGGGTTTCGCAGTTCCGGCGCCTAGCCGTCGCGGGTTAGGCGACGGTAGGTCGAGCGGTGTGGCTTGGCGGCATCTGGGCCGAGGCGCGCGATCTTGTTCTCTTCGTAGGCCTCGAAGTTGCCCTCGAACCAGTACCACTGGTCAGGCTTGTCGTCGTTGCCCTCGTAGGCAAGGATGTGGGTCGCGACTCGGTCGAGGAACCAACGGTCGTGGGTGATGACCACGGCACAACCAGGGAACTCAAGAAGCGCGTTCTCGAGGCTGGTGAGGGTTTCGACATCGAGGTCGTTGGTCGGTTCGTCGAGCAACAACAGGTTTCCGCCCTGCTTGAGCGTGAGCGCGAGGTTCAAACGGTTGCGCTCACCACCCGAGAGCACTCCTGCCGGCTTCTGCTGGTCTGGACCCTTGAAACCGAAGGCAGCAACGTAGGCACGCGAAGGCATCTCTTGGTTGCCGACCTGCATGAAGTCGAGGCCACCCGAAACGACCTCCCAGAGGGTCTTGTTCGGGTCGATGCCCGCGCGTGACTGGTCGACGTATGAAATCTTGACGGTCTCACCGATCTTCAGGTCGCCGCCGTCGAGGCTCTCGAGGCCGGTGATGGTCTTGAACAGCGTCGATTTTCCGACACCGTTAGGGCCAATGACACCGACGATACCGTTGCGCGGCAAGCTGAAGGTAAGGCCGTCAATCAGCGAGCGACCATCGAAGCCCTTCTGGAGGTTGTTGGCCTCGAGAACGATGTTGCCAAGACGAGGACCAGCAGGAATCTGGATCTCTTCGAAATCCAACTTTCTGGTGCGGTCGGCCTCGGCGGCCATCTCTTCGTACTTGGCTAGACGAGCCTTCGACTTGGTCTGACGAGCCTTAGGCGACGAACGAACCCACTCGAGCTCGTCAGCCAGGCGCTTGGCAAGCTTTGCGTCCTTCTTGCCCTGAACCTCGAGGCGTTCTCGCTTCTTTTCTAGGTAGGTCGAATAGTTGCCCTCGTATGGGTAGGCGCGGCCGCGGTCGAGCTCAAGAATCCACTCGGCAACGTTGTCTAGGAAGTATCGGTCGTGGGTTACGGCAAGAACCGCACCCGGGTACTTGGCGAGGTGCTGCTCGAGCCACAACACAGACTCGGCGTCGAGGTGGTTGGTTGGCTCGTCGAGCAGCAGCAGGTCTGGCTTCTCGAGCAAGAGCTTGCAGAGTGCCACACGGCGACGCTCACCACCTGAGAGGTGGGTAACCGCCATGTCGCCAGGAGGGCAACGCAGGGCATCCATGGCCTGCTCGAGCTGGTTGTCGAGATCCCAGGCGTCGAGGTGGTCGATCTGCTCCTGCAGTTGGCCCATCTCTTCGAGCAGCGCATCAAAATCGGCGTCTGGCTCAGCCATGAGGGCCGAAATCTCGTTGAATCGGTCTACCTTGGCCTTGGTCTCGGCTACGGCCAGCTGCACGTTGCCCAGCACGGTCAATGAGTCGTCAAGCGGTGGCTCCTGCATGAGCATGCCCACGGTGAAACCAGGGCTCAGGCGCGCCTCGCCGTTGCTAGGGGTGTCAAGGCCAGCCATGATCTTGAGCACAGACGACTTGCCGGCGCCGTTAGGGCCAACTACACCGATCTTGGCGCCCGGGAAGAACGCGAGGGTCACGTCGTCGAGGATTACCTTGTCGCCGTGCGCCTTGCGCGCCTTGATCATCTGATAGATGAATTCAGCCATTAAACTCTGTTCGCTTTCGCTTGATTGGAAGGCGTCTGGCATGAAGTGCGGTCGCGAAACCGAGGCCAAATGACGCTTTGGGCTCAAGTTTAGCCGACCGCACTTCGACCATGTTCGGCTATAGATTCTTGGGCGAAGGTTCTGCGGCGAGCGCATCGGCGTCGGCACTCGAATCGACCAGATTGCCGGCGGAATCGGCACCATTCTCGCCGGCGGAATCGGCACCATCGTGTTCGCGCACCAGCACGGTACGGGTGAAATTCGAACTGCCCCAGCTCAGGTCGTGGCCAATCGATTCGGCCTCGACCTCGACAGCGGTGCCGCTTCGTTCGCCGTTCTCCCAGTCGCGCACTCGCAACTTGCCGGCAACCAAGACGCGGTCGCCCTTTGAGACCGAGCCGGATGCGTTGATCGCCAACTGACGAAACGACGTGACGGT
>JBEEJX010000023.1:0-2778 GCA_041168965.1 Actinomycetota bacterium | reverse complement strand
CTCGCGAGGTCTTCGAGGCGAGCATCGCCGCACACGCAAAGCGTGGGCTGGGCAGGCGCATCCGCGATTTGCTGTTGCGGCCGTTCGGTGGGCCGCTGGCTCCGCACCCCGAAGCGATCCTCACCTCGCCAAACGACCGCGAGTTGGCTCTAGTCGACTTTTCGGCCGTGCGCCAGGGCAGTTCATACCTGTTGGCCAAGCGCATCGAGCGTTGGCGCGCACAGGTTGCTCAGGCGGCCGGTCATAACGTCTGGTTTCAGGTGGCCCCTCCGGCGCAGACTCATTCGACGCTTGACTATCGCGTTGTGCGTGCCGCCTTCCGCGGTGCCGGCTCATTTGGAGTGACCACATTTGTGCCATGGATGCTGCGTGACCTACTGACCGCCGTGCTCATCGGCCACCTCAAGGGCGAGGCCAAGCTGCCAGCTAAGCAGCCAGCCAAGCAGCCAGTCGAGCCAAGGGCGCTGCTCGATTCGGCGATCCATGGCGGCGTCTGGCGCGTCGCTTACGACCCGCAAAGCATCTGGTCGCCAGCCGCGATTTTGGGTTGGCCCGAGCTTTTGCGCGGCGGAAAATAGGCACTCAGCCGACCCAGTCGCGCAATTCGGTTAATGCGACATCTGTGCTTTGTTTACCGTGTGTTTACCAAGTTTCAATAGTGTTCAACTGCTAGACACCTAGTTAACTCAGAGAAAGATTGGCATGGATCCGATTTTCGTAGTCGCCGTCGTAGTGGCATTGGCCCTCTTCTTCGACTTCACCAATGGTTTTCACGACACTGCCAACGCGATGGCAACCCCAATCGCGACTGGCGCACTTAAGCCAAAGGTCGCAGTCGGCATCGCCGCTGTGATGAACCTGGTTGGTGCATTCCTTTCGACCGAGGTTGCCAAGGCAATTTCGGTATCGCTCATCAACGACGATGCGCAAAAGACCCTGTTCGTCGGCGTGCTCGGCGCCCAGATGGTCTTCGCCGGTCTTACCGGTGCGATCCTCTGGAACCTGACCACCTGGTTCCTCGGACTGCCTTCGTCGTCGTCGCACGCACTCTTCGGTGGCCTAATCGGTTCGGCGATCGCGTTTGCGGGCATGGGCGCAATCAACGGCGCAAAGGTCGTCGAGAAGGTTGTGCTGCCGGCGCTGTTCGCACCGGCAATCGCAGGTTTGGCCGCATTCTTGGCCACCCGCGTCGCATACATCATCACCGCTCGCACCCAGAGCTCGCGCAGCAAGTCGGGCATCGGCACCGGTCGCGGCAAGTTCCGCATCGGTCAGATCTTCTCGTCGTCGCTCGTCGCACTTTCGCACGGCACCAACGACGCCCAGAAGACCATGGGTGTTATCACCCTGGTTCTGGTCGCCTCGGGTCTGCAGTCAAACGGCGACCACGTCGAGACCTGGGTCGTGCTGACCTCGGCGCTCGCCATCGCAATCGGCACCTACTCGGGTGGCTGGCGAATCATCAAGACCATGGGAACCGGCCTCAGCGAGATCAAGCCTGCGCAGGGCTTCGCTGCCGAGGTTGCCACCGGTGTTGCAATTCTTGCCTCGAGCAAGCTCGGTTTCGCGCTGTCAACCACCCAGGTTGCCTCGGGTTCGGTCATCGGTTCGGGCCTCGGTCGCAAGGGCGGCGCTGTTCGCTGGAGCAAGGCCGGCCAGATCGTGGTCGGTTGGCTGTTCACCCTGCCAGCCGCCGGCATCGTCGGTGCGCTTTCGGCATACCTCGTTCAGCTGGGCACCTTCGGCTTCATCGCCGATGCGGTGATCACCATTGCTGCCATCGTCGCGATCTTCCAGATCTCGAAGCGCAACAAGGTCGCGCACCACAACCTAACCAGCGAGATCGAGGGCGCCAGCGAGGTTGTTGCCTCGCCTCGTCAGGTCAAGAAGGCCGCTGCCAAGGCTGCTCAGGCTGCCAAGAAGGCCGGCAAGAAGAAGGGTAAGAAGTAAATGTTCGAACTTATCGACTGGAACAAGTTCCTTCAGGTTCTCGAAGCCACCATCATCTTTGCCGTTGGTGTTGTCGGGTTCTTCTCGCTGGGTGTGCGCCTGCTGACCAACGCTCAGCATGCAGTGCCTGGTGCCAACAAGGGCAAGACCGCGGCCGTGCGCGCAGAGGTGCTCAACCGCCTCGGTGCCTACGTTTCGTTCGCAGTGTGCCTGGTGGCCCTCGGCTACGGCATCATGCTGGTTGCGCCTTGGATCTTCGGCATCGCCGACAAGTAACAAACGCTTTATCGAATTCGGCCTCGCCCTCGCGGCGGGGTCGAATTCTTTAACCGGATGCGCCTGCGCGCTAGAACGTTGCGCGGCCAGCCGCCAAGCCAGCCGCCAAGTCATTCGCATCCAAACGACCCGAAAAGCGGCTAGCCTGTTGGCATGGCACACAGCGTTTATGTCGCCTCGGTCGAGGGGCACACGGCAAAGTCGGTTATTGCTCTCGGCGTGCTCGAGGCTCTGACCAAGCAGCACGCTTCGGTGGGCGTTTTTCGTTCGGTAGCGCCGAGCGACTCGACCGACGACAAGGTGCTCGAGCTCTTGTTGGCCACCGCCACTGCAGGCGCATCGATTGAAGAGTGCGTCGGCGTCTCGTATCAAGAGATGCACGAGGCCCCCGAGCAGGCACTCGGCAAGATCGTCGATCGATTCAAGGCCCTCGAGGCCAAGTGCGACTTTGTGCTGATTTTGGGCAGCGACTACAACGATGTTTTTAGCCCTGCCGAGTTCTCGTTCAACGCTCGAGTTGCCACCAACCTTGGTGCCCCGATGATCCTGGTC
>JBEEJX010000022.1:0-3466 GCA_041168965.1 Actinomycetota bacterium | reverse complement strand
CCAGGAGCAGCTCGACCTCGTCGAGGCTTACTGCAAGGCGCAGGGTCTATGGCACGACCCTTCAATCGAGCCGCGCTACAGCGAATACCTAGAGCTCGACCTGGCCACAGTTGTTCCTTCGATCGCCGGTCCAAAGCGTCCTCAGGACCGCATCGTGCTTAGCGAGGCCAAGTCATCGTTCGAGAAGACCCTGCCTAGCTACGCCCCAGAGGCAAGCAAGCCGACTCAGGTTTCGGGCCACGACTTCGCGATTGACCACGGTCACGTGACTATCGCGTCGATCACCTCGTGCACCAACACCTCGAACCCATCGGTCATGCTTGCTGCAGGTCTGGTGGCTCGCAAGGCCGTCGCCAAGGGCCTCAAGGCAAAGCCTTGGGTCAAGACTTCGCTCGCGCCTGGTTCAAAGGTCGTTACCGAGTACTACGACAAGGCCGGACTCACCGGCGACCTCGACGCACTCGGCTTCAACCTGGTTGGCTACGGCTGTGCAACCTGTATCGGCAACTCGGGCCCTCTGGCCGACGAGATCAGCGAAGCCATCAACAACAACGACCTCGCAGTGACGGCGGTGCTTTCGGGTAACCGTAACTTTGAGGGTCGCATCAGCCCTGACGTAAAGATGAACTATCTGGCATCGCCTCCGCTCGTCATTGCGTATGCGCTTGCTGGCACCATGGACTTCGACTTTGAGAACGACGCACTCGGTCAAGACACCGAAGGCAACGACGTGTTCTTGCGCGACATCTGGCCGACCGCCGAAGAGGTTCAGTCGACCATCGATAGCTCGATCAACAGCGACATGTTCAAGAGCCAGTACGCGTCTGTTTTCGACGGCGACAACCGCTGGCGCTCGCTGCCAACCCCTGTCGGCGCCACCTTCGAGTGGGACGACGCGTCGACCTACGTTCGCAAGGCGCCATACTTCGACGGCATGAAGCAGCAGCCAGACCCAGTAACCGACGTGGTTGGTGCTCGCGTGCTGGCCAAGCTGGGCGACTCGGTCACCACCGACCACATCAGCCCTGCGGGTTCGATCAAGGCAGACTCGCCAGCTGGCAAGTACCTGACCGAGCACGGTGTTTCGCGAGTCGACTTCAACAGCTACGGCTCGCGCCGAGGCAACCACGAGATCATGATCCGTGGAACATTCGCGAACATTCGTCTAAAGAACCAGCTGCTGGATGGCGTCGAAGGTGGTTACACCCGCGACTTCACTCAGGCCGATGGCCCACAGGCGTTTATCTACGACGCATCGGTCAACTACCAGGCTGCCGGAACCCCACTGGTGATCTTTGGTGGCAAGGAATACGGCTCGGGCTCATCGCGTGACTGGGCGGCCAAGGGCACTCGTTTGCTCGGTGTTTCGGCAGTTATCGCCGAATCGTTCGAGCGCATCCACCGTTCAAACCTGATTGGTATGGGTGTGCTGCCGCTGCAGTTCCCGGCTGGTCAGAACGCGGATTCGCTCGGTCTCGACGGCACCGAAGAGATCTCGATCTCGGGCGTCGTCGAATTGAATGCCGGCAACACTCCAAAGACCGTGCGCGTGGTGGCCAAGCCAACCTCGCACTCGGCCGAGGGCAAGCCAGTGGTTGAGTTCGACGCGGTCGTCCGTATCGACACCCCGGGAGAGGCCGACTACTACCGCAACGGCGGAATTCTGCAGTATGTCCTCCGCAGCCTGGTCGCCTAAGGGAACAGACTGCAGTCCTTCGGGATTGTTC
This sequence comes from Actinomycetota bacterium, assembly GCA_041168965.1. Lineage (GTDB taxonomy): Bacteria > Actinomycetota > Actinomycetes > Actinomycetales > Microbacteriaceae > Rhodoluna. The sequence continues at coordinate 1,739 of JBEEJX010000022.1, read as the reverse complement.
TAACTATGAGTATTCTCGGCAGCATTGCCTCGCCACGTGACCTCGACAAACTGTCGCAGGCTCAACTCGGCGAACTTGCTGCCGAGATTCGCTCATATTTGGTCAACGCCGTTGCCAAGACCGGCGGGCATCTAGGGCCTAACCTTGGCGTCGTCGAGGTTACGCTGGCCATTCACCGCGTCTTCGAGTCGCCAATCGATTCGATTGTGTTTGACACCGGTCATCAGTCATACGTGCATAAGCTGCTCACGGGTCGTGCAGACCTGAGCACTCTTCGCCAGCTCGGGGGAGTCGCGGGGTATCCGCAGCGAGCCGAGTCGGAACACGACATCGTCGAGAGCTCGCACGCCTCAAGTTCGCTTTCGTGGGCCGACGGCATCGCCAAGGCATACCGCCTGACAGGGCAGGGCAATCGCCACACGGTGGCTGTGCTCGGCGACGGCGCACTCACGGGCGGCATGACCTGGGAGGCCCTGAACAACATCACCGACGACAACAACCGTCGTCTCGTGATCGTGGTGAACGACAATGGGCGTTCGTATGCGCCCACCATCGGCGGGTTCGCGAAGTACTTGAACAACATCCGTACAGTGCCGACCTATCGTCGTCTTTACCGGTCGTCCGAGCGGTTCTTCAACGCCTTCGGCAGCCTTGGTCGCCTTTTTTATCGTGCGGCCCGATCTGCCGGCAAGGGCATTTTCGGTTCAGTCGTGCCTCAGGGCATGTTCCCTAATCTCGACATGAAATACATCGGACCAATCGACGGCCACGACCTCGTGGCGGTTGAAACTGCGTTGCGCCAGGCGAAGAACTACGGGCAACCGGTTCTGGTGCATGTCATCACGCAAAAGGGCAAGGGCTTTGACCCTGCGATGCTTCACGAAGACGACCAATTCCACGCGGTCGGGCAGATCGACCCGACGACAGGCGAGTCGCTCGAGGCGGCCTCTGGGCCATCATGGACCGGCATTTTCGCCGAAGAGATTGCGAAGCTAGCCGACGCCAACCCGCGCTTGGTCGGCATCACGGCGGCAATGCAAAAGCCTGTCGGCTTGCATCGGTTCGCCGAGCGATACCCAAATCGAGTCTTTGATGTTGGAATCGCCGAACAGCACGCCGTGGCTAGTGCCGCCGGCATGGCCTTCGGTGGCCTGCACCCAGTGGTAGCCGTCTATGCGACCTTCATGAATCGCGCCTTTGATCAGGTGCTCATGGATGTCGCGCTGCACAACGCCGGTGTCACGTTCGTGCTCGACCGAGCCGGCGTCACTGGCCCAGATGGCGCCTCGCACCACGGCATGTGGGATTTGGCTATTTTTCAGGTGGTGCCTGGCATTGAAATTGCCGCGCCGCGCGATGCGACTCGCCTTCGCGAGGTGTTGAGCGAGGCGGTGACCGTCGAAGACCGACCAACCATGATTCGCTTCGGCAAGGGGTCGGCCAGCGCATCCATCGACGCAATTCGTCGCACCAAAGACGGCGTCGATGTTCTGTGCGAGAACGGCAAGGATGTCCTGATTCTTGGCGTCGGTGCCATGTCGGCGATCGCCCTTCAGGTGGCCTCGCTCCTTGAGGCCCGTGGCATTCGCTGCACCGTGATTGATCCGCGTTGGGTTGTTCCGGTTCGCAAGAGTGTTTTGCAGTTGGCAAGCGAACACCGACTAATGGTCACTATCGAGGATGGCGTTGTCGTTGGTGGCATCGGCACTCGAGTGCGCCAAGATCTGCGTGATGCCCAA
>JBEEJX010000021.1:0-9443 GCA_041168965.1 Actinomycetota bacterium | reverse complement strand
ATCGGTGGCCCTAACGACTTCAACCTGATTGCCGCCATGGACTACAACACCAACCCGTTCTCGGTCGTCGTGATTCTGGTCGCAGTTGTGGTTGCAATCGCCGGACTCTTCTTGCACAAGGCCCGCTTCGGTCTCTACACCTACGCAATCGGCTCGAACTCGTTCGCCGCTCGCGCAGCCGGCATCAACGTCGAGAAGCACATCACCAAGATTTATGCACTTTCTGGTGCACTCTCTGGACTCGCCGGCATGTATGTCTACATCCGCCTCGGTGCGGGCTCGCCTTCGTCGGGCACCGGTCGTGAGCTCGACGCAATCGCGGCCGTGGTCATCGGTGGCGCAAGCCTCATGGGTGGCGTGGGTCGAATCTGGGGCACCGTTCTGGGCACCCTGATCCTGTTCACCGTTCAGTCGGGCCTCATCATGATTGGTGTCGCGCCAGACTGGAAGAAGGTAGTCGTAGCAGTTCTGATTGCAGCCGCAGTAGCCGCTCAGACCCTGCAGAAGAAGAACGGACAACGCTAATGGCTGGCGAAGTTATCTACGAAGTCAAGAACGTCTCAAAGCGCTACGGCTCGGTCGTCGCACTCGATGGAGCAAGCCTCAAGCTGCACGCCGGTGAGGTAATCGGCCTCGTTGGCGACAACGGCGCCGGCAAGTCGACATTGGTCAAGGTGCTCTCGGGAGCCCACAAACCAGACGGTGGCCAGATCTTTTTGGATGGCCAGGAGCGCAGCTGGGATTCACCTCGCACCGCTCTCGAGGCCGGCATCGAGACCCTGTACCAAGACTCGGGCCTAGCCCCGCACCTGACCGTGTCGCAGAACGTGTTCCTCGGTCGTGAGCGTTTCGTCAAGGGCATCCTCGGTTTCTTTGGCTTCCTGGCCAAGAAAGAGATGGAGCACGAGGCGCACCGCAACCTCGAAGAGGTCGGAATCGCCGTGCCAGCTTCGAACCGTTCGGTCTCGCAGCTGTCGGGTGGTCAGCGTCAGGCTGTGGCCATCGGTCGCTCGGTGGCCTGGGCTCGCAAGGTGATCATTCTCGACGAACCAACTAACCACCTCGGCGCACGCCAGGCTGGCGAGGTTCTGCAGATCATCAAGGCCGCGAAGAAAAAGGGCCTCGGCGTCATCTTTATTTCGCACACACTGCCACACGTGCTTGAGGTCACCGACCGCATCGTCGTGTTGCGCCTTGGTCGCATCGTCAAGGATGCACCAACCTCAGAATTCGACGGAGACACCCTGGTTGGAACCATCACCGGAACCATTCAGACCATCAAAGTTGAAGGCGACTAACATCCTCCTGTTAGAAGGGCCCCGCGACCACAAGTTGCGGGGTCTTCGCATTTAACGCCACAGATTTAACGCGACATTTCGCGGGGTGAGGCATAGCCTTTAGCCATGAAGAAGTTGTCTGCACCAAAGATTGCACTCATCGTTCCACTCGGTTCGCTTTTGACCGCGTGGCTGCTCTTCACGGGGGCTCTAATCCAGGCGCTCTATGAGCGCGACACCTATGGCTATGCGCAGACCGTCGACGGCAGCTACACGCAGCCGACGCAAACGTTTGTGAACTGGAGCACATACCTGTTCTTGGCGGCCATCGTTGCGATTGCGGTCGGTTCGCTATGGGGTCAGCAGATTGCGCTGCGGGCAAGAGTGGCTCTGGGGCAAGAAAATGGCCTGGCCCGCGCCGCGCATCGATTCACCAACCTGATGGTCTGGATTGGTCTGGCACTCGGCGTGATCTTTGTGTTTGGCAACTTCATGTCGGCGTTCAACGACTATTCGAGCCGCAACGCGGCGCTATATGTGCGAATCCTCGGGGTGTATGTGCCAATCGTGTTGGCTACCGCGATGGTGGTTTATGTGATTCTGCGTGGCTTTGTTTTTCGTGCCGACGGCGAAAACCACGATCACGAAGACGAGCTGGCCAAGGCGGCCGCGCGTGCTCGTCGTCGCAACCTTGGCCTCGGTTATGCCGTGCCAATTTTGACCACTGCGTTTGCCATCGTTCTTGGCCTGCTGATTTATGATGCCACCAAGACCGCGCTGCAAACCTGGGTATGGGTATTGATTCAGGCCATCGTCATTGGCGGCATCGTCGCCGGCACGCGTTTTGCTAACCGCGCGAAGGTTGGCGAGACCGTTTTGGCCAAGCCGCGCGCCATGTTCGCGTCGCTCGCCGCCGGCGCCTCGAACTTGAACTTTGTGTTGAGCATCGCGTTTGCTGGCGTAGTCAGCATCATCTCGGTTAGCAGCACCGCTCAGGCCGTCGACAAGCTCTATAACTACGGAGCCTTCGACGTCAACGGCAAGCCGACCACCCAAGCAGGCGTCATGGCAATCACGGGGCAGTGGCTGTGGGAGGAGCTCACTCCGGCTTTCGCGCTCGTGCTGCTCGTGATCGTTGGCACGTACCTGACCATCACGCTGCGCAATCGCTCGACCGCTGCCGCCGAGGCTGGGGCTGAGCCTGAGGCTGCCGCGGCGCAAAACTAAACTGGTCGCGTGAAGTTTTATGCCAGCGCCCTGTTGTTTGACAACGACGGCGTCTTAGTCGACTCGCACCAGGCGGCGCTGGACGCGTGGAGCCAGTGGGCGGCCGAATTCGCTCCGCAGTTTGTGTGGGATGTGCCCGAGAACGCGGGGCGGCGGGCCGAAGACAAGGTGCGCGAGCAGGTTGCACCCCAGTTGTTCGAGGCCGCCAACGACCGCATCAACGAGCTCGAGCAGCTAACGGCTGGGGCGACGGTAGCGTTGCCTGGCGCCGTGGAGCTGGTGCACTCGTTGCGCGAGGGCACCTGGACCGTCTGCACGTCGGCAAACCCAAACCTCGGCCGCGCAAGACTGCTGGCGGCTGGCCTGTTGGTGCCGCCGACTCTGGTTACGGCCGCAGACGTCGCCAACGGCAAGCCGCACCCAGACCCATACCTGTTGGGTGCGCAGCGCCTAGGTTTTGCGGTCGAAGACTGCGTGGTGTTCGAGGATGCCCCTGCGGGCGCAATCGCCGCGCTCGAGGCCGGCGTTGGGCTCGTGGTTGGCGTTAGCGAAAAGGCTCTCGACACCGAGGCCGATATCGTGGTTCGCGACCTTACGGGAATCACTTTTGACGGCGAAGTGTTGGTCATTCCAGACAAAAATCGACTGCGTTAGGAGCAGATCATGGCAGAAGTTACTTATTACGGCGCTGACTGGTGCGGCGATTGCCGCCGCGCGAAGGCAGTGTTCGCTGCCGAGGGTGTTGAGTTCGACGAGCGCAACGTCGAGCAGAGCGCCGAGTTCACGGCCGAGGCCGAGGCCATTTCGGGCCGCAAGAACATTCCGGTGATCAAGTTTGCCGATGGCGCGTTTTTGGTCGAGCCGACCGACGAGGCCCTGCGCACCGCACTGCGCGAGCGCAACCTGATCGGCTAATAAACCCGTAACGATTACCCCTAGCCAAGGCTGCCTTTTTGCGGTAGCCTTGGCTTCGTTACATTTCTGTGACAGTAGTCGTTTGCAATGCATCGAATGAAACACGTGGCCACCGAAGCGCCACTGCTGTGATGCATGAGTCTTTTCCTTTAGATAAGAACCGCCTTGGTTAGCGGATTTTTCTTGTGTGTGGGTTTAGCGCTGTTCGACTAGCCCATCGGCGCCAGCAGCTACTCCCTGCAAACGCCACACAACTAAAAAGGAAAAGCACAACTATGCCTAATTTCGGCAAGTCTTCGTCGCGCGCGCCTAAGGGCGGATCGCGTGGCGGCAATTTCAAGCCTCGTGAAGATGGTCGTGGCGGCCGCGCGCCTCACCGCGACAACCGCGACGACGCCCCGCGCGCCAAGCGCACCCCTTTCTTTGAGCAGGGCCCTGCTCGCACCAACAACGACGGTGGTTCGCGCGGTTTCGACCGTGACCGCAACGACCGTAACGATCGCCCAGAGCGTGGCGACCGCCCAGGTTTCAACCGTGGTGGCGACCGCCCGGGCTTTAACCGCGGCAACGACCGTCCCGGTTTCAACCGTGGTGGTGACCGCGACCGTCAGGGTGGCGGCTACAACCGCGACGAGCGTCCGGCTCGTGGCTTTGGCGCTGGTCGCCCAGGCGACCGCGAGATGCGCGATGGCCGCGAAGACCGTGGCCGCGACTGGCAGCCAGGCGGTCGTCCAGGTTTCGACGGCGGCCGCAAGCCTCGTCACACCGCCGACGACCGCGCTCGCCGTGCGGGCGATGACCGCGGCTTCAACCGCGACGACCGTGGCCCACGCGAGGGCGGTTTCAACCGCGACCGTGGCGACCGTGGCTTCAACCGTGGTGGCGACCGCGACCGTCAGGGCGGCGGCTTCAACCGCGACAACCGCGATGACCGTGGCTTTGGCCGCGACCGTTTCAACCGCGATGACCGCCCGGCACGCGCACCACGTGAGGGTGGCTTCAACCGCGACGACCGTTTCAACCGCGACGACCGCCCGGCACGCGCACCACGCGAGGGTGGCTTCAACCGCGACGACCGCGAGCAGCGCAACCCAATCCGCGCCGACCGCATGGAGCGCGACCGTTCGCGCGACAACACCTTTAGCGACGCACGCGGCAAGAACCCAAACAAGAAGGCATTCTTCGAAGACAAGGTTCTTGACCGTCTCGACTCGGTAGAGGCTTCAGACGCAGTAATCGTCGAGAGCTTCGAAGAGATGAACCTGCACCCTCGACTCGTTGAGGCTCTGGTTAGCCTCGGCGCCGAGAAGCCGTTCCCAATCCAGGCCGCAACCATCCCAGCCGCAATCGGTGGCCAGGATGTGCTCGGTCGCGGAAAGACCGGTTCGGGCAAGACCATCGCGTTTAGCGTTCCGCTGATCACCAAGCTGGTCGCAGGTGGCTCGCAGCCACGCGAGGCAGGAAAGCCACGCGCGCTCATCCTGGCTCCAACCCGCGAGTTGGCCGACCAGATTGACCGCACCGTAAAGGCACTTGCCAAGCCGGTTGGTTTCTACAGCGTCTGCATCTATGGCGGTGTTCCACAGCGCAAGCAGGAACAGGCCATGAGTCGCGGCATCGACATAGTCGTTGCGACCCCTGGACGCCTCGAAGACCTCATGGCTCAGGGCATCATCGACCTCAGCGCCGTTGAGACTCTGGTTGTTGACGAGGCCGACCACATGTGCGACCTCGGCTTTATCGAGGGCGTTCGTCGTGTCATGCGCGCCGTGGGCGACAGCCAAAAGCTGCTGTTCTCGGCAACCCTCGACCGCGAGGTTGACTCGCTGGTCAAGGAGTTCCTGCCAAACCCATACGTGTATGAGGTTCCGAACGAGGAGTCAGACACCGCCAACATCACCCACCGCGTTTTCGTGGTCGAGCCTGACGACCGCAGCCAGGTGCTGCTGCGTCTGGTTCAGGGCGAGGGCAAGTCGCTGATCTTCACCCGTACCAAGATGACCGCCGAGCGTTTGGCTGAGAGCCTGACCGAGGCCGGCGTTCCAGCCGCGCGTCTGCACGGTGACCTCAACCAGAACCAGCGCAACCGCAACCTCGAGCGATTCACTCGTGGCCAGGTGCGCGTAATGGTGGCAACCGACGTTGCCGCTCGAGGAATCCACGTCGACGACGTCAAGCTGGTTATTCAGGTTGACCCGCCTGAGGAATACAAGACCTACCTGCACCGCGCTGGTCGCACCGGTCGTGGCCACTCATCAGGCACCGTTGTCACCCTGATTTACCGTTCGCGTTTCCGTCGTATGGAAGACCTGCTGCGTCGCGCAGACCGCCAGGGCATCTTTACCGAGGTTCGCCCAAGCAGCGAGATCGTTGAAGAGCTCGCCGGCCCAATCGCTCCGCCTCCTGTTCAGGATGTGCTCGACTTCGGCGACAGCCGCGGTGGACGCGGCGGCCGCGACGGTGGTCGCGATGGCGGTCGTGGTGGCTTCGGTGGCCGCGATGGTGGCAAGCGCGGCAACTTCGGTGGCAACGGCCGTGGCCGCTGGTCGGATCGCCCAGAGGGCACTCCGCGTCCGCGCGACAAGAAGAAGTTCGAGCGTCGCGACGGCTAGGCAACTAGCAAAAACGACGGCGTGAGCTAAAACTCACACTTGCAGACCGGCGGTCTAATTGGCTAAACTATGTGAAGCCAAAGACCGCCGGTTTTGCGTTTTCATTTGAAAAAGCACGAAGGTTCACACGAGTGACAACCAGCGCAGGTGACATTAGAACTTCAATTCGTTCGCGAATTTCAAGGCTCTGTGCGCTTGCGCCAGGGCCATTTTTGTTTTCCAGGGGCTGCCGGCAAATAGATATCCAAGGAGTGCCATGGCGAACAAGGTTCAGACCGTTGCCGAGCTTACTGACTCGTTCAAGAGCTCGAATGCCGTCTTTCTGACCGAGTACCGCGGCCTTACTGTGGCTCAGCTCAAGGAGCTGCGCCGTTCAATCAGCAAGGACGCAACTTACGCCGTAGCAAAGAACACGCTTATCAAGATCGCTGCGAAGGAGGCAGGCGTCGACGCATTCGACGGCCAGCTCTTCGGACCAACCGCTCTTGCATTTGTTTCAGGTGACGTTGTCGCCGTTGCAAAGGCTCTGCGTGACTTCGCTAAGGCAAATCCTCTTCTCGTCGTAAAGACCGGTGTCATGGATGGCGTCGCTCTCTCGGCAGATGAGGTTAAGAAGCTTGCTGACCTCGAATCGCGTGAAGTACTGCTGGCCAAGGCCGCAGGCGTCTTCAAGGCCTCGATGTACAAGGCTGCTTACGTCTTCCAGGCTCCGCTTTCACAGGCCGTTCGCACCGTCGACGCGCTTCGTGCAAAGCAGCAGGGCTAAGACACCACCCGCTTTACAAACAAAACCTAAAAATCCAATCAAGGAGAAAATCAAATGGCAAAGCTGACTACTGACCAGCTCATTGACGCTTTCAAGGAGCTTTCGCTCATCGAGCTCAGCGACTTCGTAAAGAAGTTCGAAGAGGTCTTCGAGGTTACCGCTGCTGCTCCTGTTGCAGTTGCTGCAGCTGCAGCTCCTGCTGCTGAGGCTGCTGAAGAGAAGGACTCGTTCGACGTCGTTCTCGAGGCTGCTGGCGACCAGAAGATCCAGGTCATCAAGGAGGTTCGTGCACTCACCAACCTCGGCCTGGGCGAGGCAAAGGCTCTCGTTGACGGTGCACCTGCAACCGTTCTCGAGGGTGCAAACAAGGACGCCGCTGAGAAGGCAAAGGCTGCTCTCGAGGCTGCTGGCGCAAAGGTCACCCTTAAGTAAGTTTTCTTACTCTCTGAAAAACCCGTTCGGCTTCGGCCGGGCGGGTTTTTCGCTTTAAGGCCCGTCCAAATTTGCCTCGCCGCGGCACGGTTTCGATGTTCGGTCTACCCGAACATTTCAACTAGTCCTTGAAGGTTTGAAGAATAAACTAACAAGGCCTTTGGGTGTGTCTTGTCGCACCCAAAAGCCCGAAATGACGCGGAAATTACCGCCGCCGAGCTTCGTGAACGGTCGAATTACGCGAGGAGCGCCGATGGCTATCAAGCAAATGCTTGCCAGCGCGCTTTCGCATACTCGAAATATCGTGCCGCCGGCTAAGACTTGGCGTGGCGCCAAGCTGCGCAAACGCCTCGGCACTGGCCTGGCGATTGCCGCGGCCGGCCTGGCGCTCGTCGCGGCCAACCCGATTGTTCCGGCGGCGACCGCAGGCACTATCCGTTCGGGCAGCTCAACCGGTGCCTGCACGGTTGACGTCGGCAACACGGCTTATGCGACCGTGGTGCAGAACGGCAACTACTGCGTCGTTTCGGTCACCACATCAACGACGGTCACCATCCCCGCCTACGTCTCGACCATGCAGGTCATGGCCGTCGGCGGCGGTGGCGGCGGTGGTCCTGACGGTGGTGTCGGTGGTGGCGGTGGCGAAATCCGCTGGAGTGCTGGTCAGAGCGTTACCGCAGGCCAAGCCGCGACCATCACGATTGGTGCCGGTGGTTCAGGTGGTGTCTGGAGCGGCGCGAATGCCACAGCGGGCGGTGTGACCTACATCAGCGGCGCTGGCCTGTCGTATGGCGCCAACGGTGGTGCCGCCGGTGGCGGTTGGCAGTCAACCACCTGGTCTTCAGGTGGTACTGGTGGTTACGGTGGTTCGACGGCAGCCGGTGCGAGCGGTGCGATTGGTCCGATTAACCCCCAGAATGCGGCCAGCCAGGTGATCATTGGTAGCACGGGCACCAACGGCACCTCGATCGCGGAATTGACCTGGATGCCTACGCTCGTGACTTCGGGTGGTGGCGGTGGTGGTACCTGTTACGACGGCCAAAACGCCTCAACCACAGGTGTTCTCGGTGCAGCTGGTGGTTCCGGTGGTGGTGGCCGAGGTGCTAACTATCGCTACAACCTAGACGACGTCACCTACAACACCAACGGTGGTACGACCGGTCACAACGGCGCCAGCGGCCTCGGTGGTGGTGGTGGTGGTGGTATGGCGTGTAACGCAGGCACCACAAACGGTTCTAATCAGCGCACCAACGGTGGTTCTGGCGGTAGCGGTTTGGTCCGCATGGCCTGGCTCGCTAACAAGCTTGCCGTTTCGCAGGCACCTGACGGCTGCCTGTACAACGTCGCCGAGGCTTGCCTTCAGTCGGCCAAGATTCAGCTGCAGGACTCAAACAGCGCCAACCTGACCACGTCGGGTGTGACTGTCACTCTGGTTTCAACTTCGGCTGGAACCCTCGGTGGCACTCTGACCGCAAACACTGACGCAACCGGCGTAGCTACATTCAGCAACTTCTGGGTGACAGGCACATCCTTAGGTTCCTCTGTCTCATTAACATTCGAGGTGCCCGGCTATAGAAACGTGGTCACATCCGTGACCATGCGAGGGTATGCCGACACGTTGACAGTCGTTTCAGGTTCGACCGACACCGCGGGATCGTTCTTCGGAACTACCGGTGTCTGGCTTGCGACGGCAACCTCATCGAACGTCTCGGTCACCACATTGCAGAACGAACTTGCAAACCGCAACGTTACTCTGCGCGCGGTTGCCGCAGCGGCGAGCACGACGGCCGGTGACGTCGTCTTCTCGAGCACCGCGACGGTAAACGAGGCTGCCACGGCGGCTCGTACCATCACATTGAAGAGCTCGCGAAACATTACGTTCCAGAGCGGTTCGCGCCTGACCTCGACCGGTCAAGCGCTAAACGTCGTCGCGCACACCGACACCGACGGCACTAACGGCGGCATGTTCGGCATGCCCGGTTCGGCAACGGCGTACGCCATCGACACCAACGGTGGCGCGGTTGCCATCGGTGGCGGAACCTCAACGACCACTTGGAACTCACTCACCATCCCGGCGTCATCTTCGGGCGGTGTTGGTGCATATACGGGTGCATGGTGGGGCATTGAATTCGGTGTGAACACGAACACCGCCAACTTGCTCTTGATTCGCACCAGCAATGGTCCGATTCGCATGAACGGCCTAGCATCAGCCTC
>JBEEJX010000020.1:0-8903 GCA_041168965.1 Actinomycetota bacterium | reverse complement strand
GTTCGGGGGCAGCAGTAATCATTGCCCGCAGAAAGCACAAATAACCCTTGACCTTGAGCACCGCCAACGGCATTTCCCAACGCCAACGCTGGGTTTACATCCTGATTCTCGGCGGCATGATGGCGATGCAGCCGTTCGCGCTCGACCCATACCTGCCTGCCGCACCATCGATCGCCAAGACCTTCATGGCCTCCGACGCTCAGATTCAGCTGACCATGAGCGCCTTGACCCTCGGTTTTGCCCTTGGCCAGCTGATCACCGGGCCGCTCTCTGATGCCCTCGGCCGCAAGCGCCCAATCATTGTTGCCGCGGCAATTTATGTCGTTGCCGGCGTCGTGGTTTTGACCGCTCCGAACCTCTTGATGTTCGCGATCGGTCGCGTATTGCAGGGCATGGCCGCCGCCTCGATCCAGGTGGTTGGCAACGCAATCATGCGAGACCTGTATGCCGGTCTGGCGCTCATGAAGATGATGTCGCGCGTGTTTCTGATTCAGGCGCTGTCGTGGTTCATCGGTCCGCTCGGTGCAACCCTGCTGCTCAACGTGATCGACTGGCGCGCCATGACGGCCATCATTGCAACCTATGGCGCAATTTTGCTAGTGGCTGCCATGCGTGTGCTGCCCGAGACCCTGCCGGCTAGCGGGCGCACCGAACACGGCGGCATCAAGGCGATGCTTTCGCGGTTCGCCCACGTTTTGAAAGACCGCCCTTATCTGGGCATCGTGTTGGTCGGCGTGCTCAATAGCGTCGCGCTCTTTGGTTATTTGTCGGTCATGCCGTTCGTTTATCAAAATAAGTTCGGCTTCACGGGCAGCCAATATGGCTATTTCTTTGTGCTGAACTCGGCCTCGGCCTATGTCGGTGTGCAGGTCATCGCATACATCGCCAAGCACATGCAACTCAAGTGGGTGGTGTTGCTGATCTTGTTCGCCCAAATTCTGGTCGGCGGCTGGATCTATATGGCGGCGATGGTCGATGCCCCATTCTGGATGCTGCAGGCAGCGCTCATGACCTTCACGTTCTTTATGGGTGGCTCGTTTGCCCCGCTTGGAACGCTAGCCCTGACCCGTCACGGCGCCGAGGCTGGCACTGCGGCCGCGCTAAACATGGTGGCGGGCTCGTTGGGTTCGACCCTGGCGGCGCCAATGTATGCCAACCTCGGCTCGGGCAACACGCTGGGGCTCGGCGTCATGATCATGAGTCTCTATGTGCTGGCCATCGGCGTGACCTTCGTGATCGTTCGCCCGCGCTCGCTGGGCGACGCGTAACAAAACTTTCGAATCGAGCGCAGCGCCGTTCGACTCTTTAGACTCGCCACATGGCAAGAGTCGTCATCGGTCACGGTTACACCAACACCCGCCCAGTCGAGCACTGGCAACATCGCGCCGCGGTTGCCTTGCGCAACGCCGGTCATCAGGTGCACTACCCGCAGTTTCCTAGCCCCGAGGCGCCCGTCGTCGCCGATTGGCAGGCGCTGCTGCTGGCCGAAATGGCGCTCGCCGCCGAGCTTTCACCCGCACTTGGCGAGCTGATTTACATCGGCCACTCGCTGGGCAGCGTCAACTGGATTCTGGCCGCGGGCCTTGGCCTTCTGCCCGCCAAGTTCGATCGCGTGCTGCTCGTGGCCCCGGCAGATCCGGCGCTGCTTGGGCGCATCCCTGGCTATGACCTTGCGCTCGACAACGACGAGTTTCTCGCCAACGTTAGGGCCGCGGCGGGCAAGATCACGCTGCTCGGCAGCGACGCCGACCCGTGGTCGCCAAGGGGCATCCAAGCCACATTCGGCGATGCGCTCGGTTTAGCGGCGCAAATCCTGCCCGGCGCCAAGCACTTCAGCAAAGACGACGGCTTTGGCCCGTGGCAGGGCCTGATCGACTGGGTTGCCGACTCGGCCGCCGACCTGACGCTACGCTAGGAGCAGCTCCCGATTCTTCCCACGGAGCAGGCAAACCTGAGGAAAATCGATGAGGATTTTGCTAGTCGGCGCCGGTGGCGTCGGAGACGCAATCGCCAAGGTCGCCGCAAAGCGCGACTTCTATGAACTAATCGTGGTTTCGGACTACGACTATGGTCGTGCCGAGCGCACCATCGAATGGATTCGTCGCCGTCACGGCGAGGCCAAGGCAGCCAAGTTCTTGCCGGCCAAGATCGACGCATCGAGCGCGGCCAACGTCGCCGAATTGGCTCGCAACCATCACATCACCCACGTGGTCAATGCGGTCGAGCCAAAGTTCTTGCCAACCGTATTCAGCGGCGCTTTCACCGCTGGAGCGAACTACCTAGACATGGCAATGAGCCTGTCAGAGCCACACGAGACCGACCCTTTCCACAAGCCGGGCATCAAACTCGGCGACGCCCAGTATGCGGTTCACGACCAGTGGGAACGCGCGGGCAAGCTCGCCCTCGTTGGTGTTGGCGTCGAGCCGGGCCTTTCGAACGTGCTCACTCGCTACGCGGCCGATTACCTCTTCAGCGAGATCGACGAGGTTAGCGTCAAGGACGGCTCGAACCTCGTTGTGCGCGACGAGCACGGCAACGAAATCTTTGCCCCAAGCTTTTCGATCTGGACCACCATCGAGGAATGCCTCAACCCGCCGGTGCTATTCGACCGCACCAAGGGTTGGTACACGACCGAACCGTTCAGCGAACCCGAGATCTTCGAGTTTCCTGAGGGCATCGGCGCCGTCGAGTGCGTCAACGTAGAACACGAAGAGGTCACGATGCTGCCGCGGCACATCAAGGCCAACAAATTTGCATTCAAGTATGGCCTGGGCGCCGACTTCATCAACGTGTTGAAGATGCTGCACACCCTGGGCCTCGACCAGACCAAGCCGCATCGCGTGCGCTCGGCGCAAGGCCCGGTCGACGTGGCTCCGCGTGACATGGTTGCCGCTGTGCTGCCAGACCCGGCCAGCATCGGCCCGCGCATGACCGGCAAGACCTGCGCAGGTGTGCTCGTCACCGGCAAAGACCTCGATGGCAAGGATCGCGCAACCTACCTGTATCACGTTGCCGACAACGCACAGACGATGGCCGAATACGACGCCCAGTGTGTGGTTGTGCAGACCGCGTTCAACCCGGTGATTGCCCTCGAGCTCATGGCCAATGGCACGTGGCGTGGCGCCGGCGTGCTCGGCCCCGAGGCATTTGATGCCAAGCCGTTCCTTGACCTAATGGCTTCGAGTGCCGCCTTCAACGAGCGTTGGGTCGCTCAAGAGCGCCTGCCGGCAAGCCCACTGCGTCACCCCTAGTCGCAAAGCCAAGTCGTCATGACCGCCGCCAGCCCGAGCTTCGAAAACTACGACGTAGTCGTGGTTGGCTCGGGTTTTGGCGGTTCGGTGGCGGCGCTTCGGTTGACCGAAAAGGGCTACCGGGTGCTGGTTCTAGAGGCCGGTTCGCGATTTGCCGATCACCAGTTCGCCAAGACCTCATGGGATCTGCGGCGCTTCCTGTTCTTTCCGCGGGTTGGCCTGCGTGGCATTCAACGCATCGACCTGCTCAATAACGTCTTGGTCATGTCGGGCGCTGGCGTCGGCGGTGGTTCGCTCGTCTATGCCAACACGCTCTATCGGCCTTCGGATGAGTTCTTCAACACGGGCAGCTGGGCGCCCATGCGCGACTGGAAGGCCGATCTTGCGCCGCATTACGCCACCGCCGAACGCATGCTCGGGGTCGTGCAGAACCCTTACTTTTCGCCAGCCGATATGGTGCTGCGCCGTGCCGCCGAACGCGGGGGATTCGCCGACACCTTCAAACCGACCCCGGTTGGTGTGACCTTTGAGGTGCCGGCCGATGCGCCCAACGGCGACCCGCATTTTGGTGGCCGGGGGCCAGCGCGCGCGGCGTGCACCAACTGCGGCGAGTGCATGACCGGTTGTCGGCACGGGGCCAAAAACACGCTCGTCAAGAACTACCTCTATTTCGCCGAATTGGCCGGAGCACAGGTGTTGCCCGACACCACGGTCGACACGATTGAACAGGTCGATGGCGGTTACCGGCTGCGGCTTCGCGCCTCGGGCAGCGGACCAGGAACGCGAAAGTCACGCACGATCACAGTTCCGCAGGTCATCGTCGCGGCCGGCGCACTCGGCACCGCCAAGCTGTTGCAGCGTTCGCGTGCAGCCGGGGGATTGCCCGGCATCAGCGATCGGCTCGGGCACCTGAGTCGCACAAATTCCGAGTCGCTGCTCGGTGTGGTTGCCGGCAACGACGACCACGACTTTAGTCTCGGCAGCGCCATCACATCGTCGGTGTATCCCGCACCCGACACCCACATCGAGCCGGTGCGTTACGGCCGAGGCAGTGGAGCGATGGGCCTTCTGCAGAGCGTGCTCGCCAGCGGTCGTTCGGGCAACCCCGACCGCGACCGCCCCACACCCGCCCGCCTTCTTGCGGCGACGGCACGAAACCTGTTGCGACTGCCGAGTTTTTATAACCTTCGACGCTGGCCCGAACGCACGCTGATTCTGCTGGTCATGCAGGCTCGCGACAACTCGCTGGTCACGTTCGCCAAGCGTGGCATATTTGGCGGCCAACGGCTGTCGAGCCGTCAGGGGCACGGCGAGGCCAACCCGAGCTGGGTGCAGGCTGGTCACGAGGTGGCTCGGTCTATCGCCGACGACATCGGCGCGACCCCGGGTGCCGTTATCGGCGAGCCGTTTGGCATCCCGCTGACCGCACACTTCATTGGCGGATGCGTGATTGCGGCAAGCCCCGCCGAGGGTGTCGTCGACGACCGGCTGCGAGTGTTTGGTCAGCCAGGCTTGCACGTGTGGGACGGCAGCACACTGAGCGCCAATCCCGGTGTGAACCCGAGCCTAACCATCACCGCTCAGGCCGAGTGGGCCGCGTCGCACTGGCCGCCAAATCGGCCGGCGAGCAGCTAGCGCTTGCGCCTAAAGTAGCCCTGGGCAAACGCGGCTCCCGCGATTACGATAAGTCCGCCGACTGGTTCATACCAGTGCAGTTGTTCGCCCAAAAGCGCGATGCCGAGGGTCACGGCCACCAGGGGAGTGATCAGGGTCACCGACGAGGCCACGGTCGAGCCCGCCGCCGAGATCACGCCGTAATACAACCAGTATGCGATTCCGCTGCCGAGCGAGCCCAGCGCGAGCATCGCGGCCACGACCTTTAGGTCGACGGTGCCGATCGTCAGCGGTCCAAACAGATAGAACGGCAGTAGGGTCGCGGTCGCGGTCGCGATTTGCCCGAAGGTGCTGGCCGCCGCTGGCAGCCCGAGCGGCGCCACGAAGCGACGCATGTATGGAGTGCCAAAGCCGTAGCAGGCGATTGCTCCGACAAGCGCCAAGACTGCGGTTGGCTCGGTTGCGCCAAAGCCCTGCCACACACCGAGCACCACTGCAACGCCGACCAGGCCGATGCCCAAACCGATCAAGGTTTGCCGGTTGGGGCGTTCCTCGCGAAAGAACAACAGGATCATGAGCACGGTCATCACGGGGGTTGCGGCGTTGATGATGCCGGCCAGCGCGCTCGAGGTGTGTTGTTCGGCATAGGCAAACAGCACAAATGGAATCGCGCTCATGAAGAGGCCGGCAACCCACATCTTGCCCCACGAAAGTAGGTCGGTGGGAATGCGTGCGCCGGTTGCCTTTGCGATCATAAACATGGTGACCGCACCGATTGCTAGGCGCCAAAATGCGACGCCGACAGCAGGCAAGGCCTGGCCACCGATCGCGATGAACAGAAACGAACTGCCCCAGATCAGGCCGGCGCCAACATATTTGGCAACCCAGCCGCGACCGGTTGCGCTTGTGTTTGCCTCAGCCATTCAGCAGCTCCTCGCTAGAAATTGTGCCCAAATACGCGGTCATTGCCGCGTCGTCGAATCCAAGTTGGTGACCAAACTGCAGGGCTACACGCAGCGGCAGGTCGGGGGTGGCGTGCAGCGAAAGCTGGCGCGTGATGACCATTTGAAAGGCACCGATGACGCTGATCACAAAGGCCTCGGCGTCCAAAGCTGACATGCTGCCCGCGAGCACTGCTTGACGAATCGCCATGCTCGGCTCGGTCGAGTAGTAGCGCATTTGGTTCAGTGCCCTGGTGCCACCATTGAGCACGATGCGCCCGGCGCGGGGGTCTATGGTCGGCAGTTCGGTCAGGTGATAGAGCGCGCCAACAAGGCCGATTGCGGGGTTCGGTGCCGATTCGAGGATCCTGTTGAGCGCGGGCAAGAAGCCAGCAAGATATTCGGCACCGGCCTGTTCAAATAGGTTTTCGCGATCCTTGAAGTGCGAATACAACGAGCCAACCGAGACGCCGGCAAGCTCGGTCAATTTGGCAACCGAGATTCCAAGTTGGTCGCTAGCAAGGCAATCCTGTGCGGCAAGAATTAGGGCCTGGCGGGTCTTCTCGGAGCTTGCGGTTGACGGCATCTCTCCAGACTACCCAACCGTCTATCAGGGTGTTTTGAGCGATATTCGAAATGTGATTTAGGCTTAAGGCATCCAGCTAAAACAGGGGAACCATGTTCAATCGCATCATCAAATCAATCGCATCCGTCATTGCCAGCGTTGCGCTCGCCGCCACGGGTCTGGTGGCCGCTTCGGTGCCGGCCCACGCCGTGGGTGTACCAGCGCTGGCTTGGGCAGGAACCAACGGAGCGGCAACAACCTATGCGTTGCAGACCATGCCGTTGAGCGGCACCACGCCGACCCAAGCCGTGGCCCCAACAATTGGCACGGCGCTCGCCGCCGACTCATCGTCGTTTTATTTCACGCAGGGTAGCGATTTGGTTAAGTCGGATCTGACAGGTGCCAACATCCAGGTGGTAGCCGCGGGTGTTGCCAGCTCGGTCGTCTCAGTCGCGGTTCAGGGTTCGAGCCTTTACCTCTACGAGCCGAACAATGGCATTTTCAAGGTTTCGACCAGCGGTGGCGTGCCAACTCGATTCGACATCGGAGCCAGCGTGTTTCATCCTGTTGCCGCCTCGTGGTCGTACGGCAACCAGATTGGCGCAAGTTCAACCGACCTGTTCTGGGTCGAATCCGATGGTGTTCACACGCAGGCGCTAAACGGCACCAGCGACACATTGTTTGCCACGAATGCTGCTCTAACCTTCAACTCGAACGACCTGGGAGTATGGGTCACTGTCTCATTGGCAGTCACCAACGGCATGATTTCGGTTTCGGGCTCAAACGGCAGTGGTATGGCTGACTTCTGGCTTTATGACACAACCGCCGGTTCGCCGAGCTGGTCGCATACGGCCGAGGCTTTCAACAATTGGCCAACCGTTAGTTACGCGATGTATGTGGCCGGCCTGGGCTTTTACAACGGTTACATATATTTCGACGACGGCAATGGCTGGGTTTACAAGGTCGATGCCGCAGGAACAGACCAGACCACCGTCTTCAAGGATCCGAATCAAAACTATGCCGCTGGATTGGCTTTTTACAGCGCCGCACCGTCATACACCGTCACTTTCGACGCCAACGGCGGCACCGGCACCATGGCCGCGCAGACCGCTTCGAGCGCCACCAACCTAACGGCCAACGCGTTCACCAAGGCAAACCACGTGTTCGCCTTCTGGTCGACCAGCACCAGCTGTTCGTTCGGCTACAACGACAGCGGCAGCTATCCGTTCACGTCGAGCACCACGCTGTATGCGTGCTGGCGCGGAGCGGGCCAGATCAGCGAGACGCTCAACGGTTCGGCCGCAGGCACATACGCCTTTGGCACCGTCTCGGTCGGTTCGACCAACACCAAGCAGTTCTTCTTGAAGAACATCGGCGACTCGACCTCGTTGTCGGGCACCATCTCGAACTCGTCGATCAGCACCGGCGTTGGCCTAGCGGCTGTCGGCGCTGCCAACGGCTCGACCGCGGCCTGCAACTTTTCGGGTGGCAGCCTCAGCTATGGCCAGTCGTGTGCGTTCACCGTCACCTGGGCACCAGGTAGCGCCTTGACGCTGACCACCGGTTCGCACAGCCTCGACATCCAGCTGAACGGCAACATCTATTCGGTGGCATTCAGCGGCACGGCGGTCACCACCAAGACCGTGACCTTCGATGCCAACCTCGGCACCGGAACCATGGCCAATCAGGTCAGCGCAACCACCGCCAACCTCACCGCCAACTCGTTCACTCGCGGTGGCTTTGTTTTCGTCGGCTGGAACACCGTGGCGAATGGTTCGGGCACCGCATACGCCGACCTAGCCGCTTATGCGTTTAGCGCCAACGCGACGCTCTATGCGCAGTGGACCCCGGCGGCAAGCGGCGGCATCGACAGCAGCGTGGTGCGCCTTGGCCCTGTTGTCGAGCGTCAAATCGACCCGACCGCAACCACCGTCACACTGACCGGATTCAACCTGAACAAGGTCACCTCGGTTGCCATCAACGGCGTTAGCGTGCAGTTCACCGTGGTTGGCGCCGGTCAAATCTCGGTCGTGCTGCCAAAGCTCGAAGTTGGCGCGTGCAACGTTGCCGTGACCGGCAGCGGATTCAGCATTCTGATGCCTGCCGCATTCCGTGTGGTCACCAAGGTCGATGCGGGTTCGGGCACAGGCTCGAACGGCACCCCGAGTGTCGACCGCACCTTCTCGGTCTATTTCGCAGCTGGTTCGTATGCGCTAAGCGCCAAGACCATCGCCGCACTGCAAGCCAAGCTTGCCGCGCTCAAGGCTGCCGGCGGCCGCATCGTGGTGACCGCCTGGGCGCAGAGCACCGCCAACAACCGCGGCGATGCGCTGTTGTCGGCTAACCGCGCCAAGGCGATCCTGGGTTGGCTCAAGTCGCACGGCATCAAGGCCAGCGCAGCCAGCGGCAAGGGCACTCTCGATTCGTCGGCCGCAAGTCGACGTGCCGATGTGACCTACGCCACCCAGAAGTAGCTCGAACCAAGCAAAAGAAGACCCCGACCAAACCGGTCGGGGGCTTCTTGCGTCTAAA
>JBEEJX010000019.1:0-2686 GCA_041168965.1 Actinomycetota bacterium | reverse complement strand
ATGCCAAGGCTGGCGACGCCGGAGCAGATTTGCGTTGCACCAAAGACGCGGTCATTCCTGCCGGTCAGCGCATGCTGCTGCCTACCGGTGTCTCGATTGCATTGCCCGACGGCTACGTGGGTCTCGTGCACCCTCGTTCGGGTCTTGCCGCCAAGCACGGTATCACCGTGTTGAACGCACCCGGCACGGTTGATTCGGGTTACCGAGGAGAGATTCTCGTTACCCTCTTGAACACATCGGACACTCCGTTCGAGATCACTCGCGGCGACCGCATCGCCCAACTCGTTATTCAGCAGTATGAGACCGCCAAATTCATCGAGGTCGAGGAGTTGCCTGGCACTGAGCGCGGCGACACCGGCTTCGGATCATCTGGAAAGAACTAAGGCCATGAACGCAATCCTGAAGTCGGCGCCTGCCGACCGCGCCACCGCGGGCCCACTCGACTCGACCGAAGTTCGCCACGACGGTCAGTATCTCGACCTCGGCTCGATTCGTGTACCGGCCATCGACAACGTGGGCGTCAAGCTCGAGGTCGAGGAAGCAACCGGCAAACCGATCGCTGTGACGCTCGAGACCGGCAGCTGGAGCATTCAGCTGCAGGCCTTTGCTGCGCCACGCTCTGAGGGTGTCTGGACCGAGGTCAAGGGCCAGCTCGCCGAGTCGATCAACAGCCAGGGCGGCCAAACCGAGGAGCGCGTTGGTTCGCTTGGGCCTGAGCTGATTGCCAAATTGCCAGTCGCAAATGAGGCCGGGGCCGTGGTCGGCACCAGATTGGCTCGATTCGTTGGCGTCGACGGACCACGCTGGTTCTTGCGCGGTGTCATTTCAGGTGCTGCACTCACCGATCCAAAGGCCGCGGCCGACGCCGATGACCTATTCCGCGCCGTTGTCGTGCACCGCAGCGAGGTGCCCATGCCACCGAAGGACCTGCTGCCGATTCAGATTCCTGGCCAGGCACCTCAGGTGACCAGCCTGTAATGGCCGAAAAACCAGCTGACCGCGCGGCGGTGGCCCGTGCCTTGGGCATCCGCCTCGATGAAGACGGCAAACCCGTAGTCGATTCAAAGTCGTTGCTCGAGAGCGTCGGCGGCCGCATGGGCATCGTCGAATCTTCGTTGCCAAGCTTTCTGTTCTTGGTTGCCTGGTTGATCACCAAGAACCCGTTCGTTTCGGTGACTATCGCGATTTTGCCGGTAGCCGGTTTCGGTATCGTCCGACTGGCCAAGCGTCAGCCCCTGATGCAGGTTCTAGTCGGTGCGGCAGTTGCAGGATTCTCGGCTTGGATGGCTTTCCGTCCCGGTGGCCAAACGCGCGACTACTTTTTGTCGGGCTTGATCACCAACATTGCCTATCTGATCCCGCTCGGCGTCTCGGTCCTGCTCCGCTGGCCACTCGTAGGTGTTCTGCTTGGCTTCATCCTCGGCGAGGGCACATCCTGGCGCAAAGACAAGCGCGAACTCGCGCTCTTCTCGGCCGCCACGCTCGTGCTCTGCGCGGTCTTTGTGGTTCGACTGGCTTTCGAACTGCCGTTGTATGCGACAAACAGTCTCGAGGCTCTCGCAACCGTGAAGTTGGTTCTCGGTCTGCCGCTGTATGCGTTAGGCCTTTGGACCGCGTGGCTACTGGTGCGCAAGGTCATGCACCGGCGTGCCAACTGATAGATTTGACCACTAGCAACGCAGCTATTTAGTTAGGAGCGGACAAGCATGTCCAAGGTGAACAGTTTCGGCGCATCAGACGTCCTCAAGGTTGGCGACAAGAGCTACCGAATCTTCAAGTTGAACTCGGTCGACTCGAAGACCCTGCCATACAGCCTCAAGATCCTTCTTGAGAACCTCCTGCGCACCGAAGACGGGGCCAACGTAACTGCTGCTCAGATTCAGGCTCTTGCCGACTGGAGCGCATCGGCCGAGCCAGACACCGAGATTCAGTTCACTCCAGCCCGCGTGATCATGCAGGACTTCACCGGTGTTCCTTGTGTCGTTGACCTGGCAACTATGCGCGAGGCCGTTCAGGCTCTCGGTGGCGACCCTAAGCGCATCAACCCGCTGGCGCCTGCCGAGCTGGTCATTGACCACTCGGTTCAGATCGATGTTGCCGGAACCCCAGATGCCTTTGAGCGTAACGTCGAGCTCGAATACCAGCGCAACGGCGAGCGCTACCAGTTCCTTCGCTGGGGTCAGACCGCCTTCGAGGAGTTCAAGGTGGTTCCTCCTGGCACCGGTATCGTGCACCAGGTAAACATCGAGTACCTGGCCCGTGTCGTGATGGCACGCGAGGTCGATGGCGAGCTGCAGGCATACCCAGACAGCTGCGTCGGCACCGACTCACACACGACCATGGTCAACGGTCTCGGTGTGCTCGGTTGGGGCGTTGGCGGCATTGAGGCCGAGGCTGCAATGCTCGGCCAGCCAGTTTCGATGCTGATTCCTAAGGTGGTTGGCTTTAAGCTCACCGGCGCCATCCAGACCGGTGTAACCGCAACCGACGTGGTTTTGACCATCACCGAAATGCTGCGCAAGCACGGTGTTGTCGGCAAGTTCGTCGAGTTCTACGGCGCGGGCGTCAGCTCGGTGCCGCTAGCTAACCGCGCCACCATCGGCAACATGTCGCCAGAATTCGGTTCGACCGTTGCTATCTTCCCGATTGACTCGGTGACCATTGACTACCTGCGAACCACCGGCCG
>JBEEJX010000018.1:0-16863 GCA_041168965.1 Actinomycetota bacterium | reverse complement strand
GCGGTCAGGTTGGTCGCGAAAAGCCCTGCGTGAGCTGGGTCAATCTTTGTCAGGCTTTGGGCTATTTTTTTGGCGATCGCTCCGACCATATCGAGCGAATACCAGAAGTGTTCGTTGCCTGTCGCGCTGCCAGCCTGGTTGCCAGCCGCAGCCGATTCGGCAACGTCGATGACAAGTCGCTTCGCGTTGGCTGGGGCGCGCTTTGCCAACGCAGATAGGAACGTGTCATAGCCACCACCGTTGACAATCAGCAGTTGCGCCTTGTTGACCTTGAGTTGGTCGCGAGCCGTTGCCTCATATGAATGTGGGTCGCGCCCGGCGCCTGACAACAGCGGTTGGGCCACCACCAGCGGGCCGCCAAGTTGCGCCGCCACCGAGGCCCAAACCGGTGTTGCCGAGACCACACGGATGCGCCCGTCGTTTGGGGTTTGCTCTGCGGCGCAACCCGAAAGCGCAAACGCCATCGTCAGCGCGAGGAGCGCAGCGATGGCGTTGCGAAGAAACTTTGGCACGGGCCAAGGCTAAACGCTATTGATAATCGTTGTCAATAAGCCTTGGCTAGTCGAGCAGCAGCGCAGGCTCTTCGATCACCGAGGCAACATCCTGCACGAAGCGCGAGGCAACGTCGCCGTCGACCACGCGGTGGTCGAAGGTTGCACCGATGGTGGTGATCTGTCGAACCACGATCTCGTTGTTGACCACCCAAGGCTTTGGTCGAATCGAGCCGAGGGCAACGATGCCGACCTCGCCCGGGTTCAAGATCGGGGTGCCGGTGTCGACACCGAACACGCCGATGTTGGTGAGCGTGATGGTGCCGTTCGACATCTCGGGAATCTGGGTCTTGCCCTCGCGAGCGGTCAGCGCTAGCTGCTCGATTGCCTTGGCTAGTTCGAACATCGACATCTTGTCGGCGTCTTTGATGTTCGGC
Source organism: Actinomycetota bacterium (assembly GCA_041168965.1). GTDB lineage: Bacteria > Actinomycetota > Actinomycetes > Actinomycetales > Microbacteriaceae > Rhodoluna. Next base: position 15,935 of record JBEEJX010000018.1, on the reverse strand, counting down.
ACGATCAGACCACGTGGCGTTGCAGCAGCGATACCGAAGTTCACATAGTTGTGCACGATGATCTCTTCGTCGGTCCAGGTCGAGTTGACCGTTGGGTTGCGACGAACAGCCCACATCATGGCCTTGGCCATGATCAAGAGCGGGGTTACCTTGACGCCGGCAAAGTCGGTCGACGACTTGAGGCGCTTGACGTATTCCATGGTTCGGGTTGCATCGACGTCGACAAAGATGCTGACGTGTGGAGCGGTGAAAGCCGACTGAACCATTGCCGCGGCAGTAGCCTTGCGAACACCCTTAACCGGGATGCGCTCCTCGCGCTCGCTCGGCGCAGCCGGCGTGCTGAGGTTGCGGAACACCGAGGCCTGGCTCGAGTGACCGAGCACGTCTTCGCGGGTGACCTCGCCGGCGGTGCCCGTAGCGGTGACCTTGGTCAGGTCAACGCCCAGGTCGCGGGCCAGCTTGCGCACCGGCGGCTTGGCGATTACCGACTCCTCGGCAACCAGAGCCGCGGTGTTCAAGAGCCCGGTGGCCGGGTTGGCAACAACCGGCAGCGCGGCTGCGGCAGCTGTTGAGGCCGAGAGCGCGGCGGCAGGCACGTGGCGGCGGCGCGAGGCACCGGCCGCGTCGTTGACGCCATAGCCAACCAGGGTCGGGTTCTTGGCCGGGAAAGGCTTCGAGGCCTGCTCGGTGCTCGAGCGCTCGGCCGCTGCTGCGGCTGCCTCGGCGACGGCCTCGTGTGCGCTGGACGCTGCCGCCGCAACTGCTGGGTCAATCACTGGAATGCTCGTGGTCTGCACGGCCCCGGTTGCACCATCGACAACTCGGCACGCGATGATCGGCTTGCCAACCTCGACGGTCTGACCCTCGGCGGCGAGCAACTCGGCTACCACGCCCGCAAACGGGCAAGGCAGTTCAACGAGCGACTTGGCGGTCTCGATCTCGACGATGATCTGATTCACCGAAACCTGGTCGCCAACGGCAACCTTCCACGAGACGATCTCGGCCTCGGTCAGGCCTTCGCCAACGTCTGGCAGGTTGAAGTATGCGAGCTGGGTCATTGTGCAGCCTCTCGTTTAGTAGGCGAGTGCCCGGTCGACGGCCTCAAGAATGCGGTCGGCATCTGGCAAGAAGATCTCTTCGAGCTTGGCCGCTGGGTATGGCACATCGAAGCCACCAACGCGCAGCACCGGAGCCTCGAGGTGATAGAACGCGAGTTCGTGAACGCGCGCGGCCACCTCAGACGAAACCGAAACGAAGTTGCTTGCCTCGGCGGCAACCACCAGACGACCGGTCTTTTTGACCGAGTTGACGATGGTGGTGAAGTCGATTGGGCTCATCGAACGAAGGTCGATTACCTCGAGGCTGTGGCCCTCTTCGGCGGCAATCTCGGCTGCCTGCATGGCAGTTGTCACCATTGGGCCATACGTGGCGATGGTCACATCGTTGCCCTCGCGCAGCACGCGCGCGGTGTGCATGCCGGCAGGTGGCTCGTCAAGGTTGACCGGGCCCTTCTGCCAATAACGACGCTTCGGCTCGAAGAACATGACCGGGTCGCTCGAGGCGATGGCCTGCTGGATCATCCAGTAGGCGTCGTTCGGGTTCGACGGGCTGATCACGCGAAGGCCCGCGGTGTGTGCAAAGTATGCCTCTGGGCTTTCGCTGTGGTGTTCGACGGCACCGATGCCGCCGCCGTAAGGAACACGAATCACGACCGGCATGGTCGTTGCGCCTTCGCTGCGGTTCTGCATCTTGGCCAGCTGAGTGGTGATCTGGTTGAACGCCGGAAAAATGAATCCGTCGAACTGAATCTCGACTACCGAGCGATAGCCACGCATGGCCAAGCCAACCGCGGTGCCGACGATGCCGGCCTCGGCGATTGGGGTGTTAAAGACGCGGTTCTGGCCGAATTCCTTGTGCAGACCCTCGGTCACACGAAAAACGCCACCGAGCTCGGCAATGTCTTCGCCGAACAGCAGAATCTTGTCGTTCTCGGTCATCGCCTTGCGCAGGCCAGCGTTGATCGCCTTGGCGATCGTCATCTCAACGAAGTTCGCCATTAGTGCACGCTCCCGATGTTTGGAATCTGGCTCGGGTCGGCAACGGTCAGGTGCGACTGGTCGCCAAATGACGATTCGTATGCCTCGAGCCACGCGAGCTGCTCTTCGATTAGCGGGTGCTGCTCGCTATAGACGTACTTGAACATGTTTTGAGCCGGTGGGTTCTGCAGCGCGAAGGTGGCCGAACGAATCTCTTCGCTCAACTGCTCGCCGGCCTGGGCCACCTCGTCAAAGAAGTCCTGGCCGATGCCCTGGCGACGCAAGAACTTTTCGAGACGAGTCAGCGGGTCGCGCGCCTTCCAATACTCGACCTCTTCTGACGAGCGGTATTTGGTTGGGTCGTCGCTCGAGGTGTGAGCGCCGATGCGATAGGTCAGGGCCTCAATGAGGAACGGGCCTTTGCCGCCGCGGGCTTCATCCATGTGCTTCTTGGTGACCGCGTAGCAAGCCAGAACGTCGTTGCCATCGACACGGATGCCGGGCACGCCAAAGCCGGCGCCGCGCTGGAACAGTGGCACGCGAGTCTGGCTGTGGGTTGGCGACGAGATTGCCCACTGGTTGTTCTGAACAAAGAAGACCAGCGGGGCCTGGTGATTGGCGGCGAACAGCATGGCCTCGCTGACCTCGCCCTCGGCGGTCGCGCCGTCGCCAACATAGGTGATTACGGCCTGGTCGTCGGCAAGGTTGCCGGTGCCGGTCTTGCCGTCGAACTTGACGCCCATCGCATAGCCGGCCGCGTGCAGGGTCTGGGTGCCGAGCACGATGGCATATAGGTGAAAACGGGTTTCGTCTGGGTTCCAGCCGCCATGGTTGACGCCGCGGAGCATCTTGAGAATCGACATGAGGTCGATGCCGTGGGTGATTGCCACGCCGTGCTCGCGATAGCTAGGAAAGATGTGGTCGTTGTGGCCGACGGCATAGCCCGAGCCGATCTGGGCGGCCTCCTGGCCGATTGCCGGAATCCAGAGTCCGAGCTGACCCTGACGCTGCAGGGCGTTGGCCTCAAAGTCGAAGCGACGGATGCGAGCCATATCCCTGTAAAACTTGAGGAAATCGGCTTCGCTGAGCTCCTGCACGAGCTTCGCATACTCGGCATATTGCGGCGCAACGCTGTATTCACCCTCGGGCGAAAGCAGCTGCACCATAGGCACGCTGGAGTCTTGAGCAATCACCCCTCTAATCTACTTTGCTCGTGTCACAATCAACTCATGATTCGTTTTCTGATCGGCAGCGCTATCAACGCGGTTGGCCTCTGGGTTGCGGCCTCGATCGTGCCTGGAATTCACTTTCACTCGTATTTCGGCACCGAAACCTGGCAGATTGCCCTTTCATACCTCTTGGTTGGTGCGATTTTTGGTCTGGTCAGTTCGCTGATTGCGCCCGTCATCAAGGTCTTGGCGTTTCCGATCTATCTGCTCACCTTTGGCCTGATCTCGTTCGTGATCAACGGCGCCCTGCTGCTTTTCGTTGCCTGGTTGTCGAGCCTGTTCGGCGAACAGACTCTGACGATCGATGGCTTCACCACCACCGGCCTCGGCATCGATTCGCTCGGCTGGGCCATGCTCGGCGCGATCATTATCAGCGTTGCCTCGATGGTGGCCAACTGGGTGCTGCGCTTTTTGCGCATTCTTTAGCCGCAGGCGACCCGTGCGTTAGCTCGTTCTGCGGGCCGCAAACCACTCGGCTCGGCCTGGATCGAAACCCGCGAATGCGCGAATCTTGTTGAGCAGGCCCTGCAGTCGCACCTGCTGTGCCGCGTCGACCTCGGCGGCCAGCGGCACATAGCCAACCAAGTCGTGCACCCCGACCAGACTTTCGCCTGGTCGCAACGCCTTGTGTTCGGTGACGGTTACCCAATTTTCGCGGATGGGATTCGCCCCGCCATCGAGCTGTGGAACGGGATCGCTGGTGTGCTCAAGCGCCAACACGTTGGTGTCGGGCGCAACCTCGACGCCGGCAATCGGCGAGCCGAAGGTCACGAGCCCTTCGACCTGAAATTCGTGGGCTTGGGCGGCGATATTCGCCGCGATGATTCCGCCCTGCGAATGCCCGACCAAAAGCACCCGATCGCCTACCCCGACGTTGGCCGCGGCGAGCGCCGCCAGCAGCGCCCTTTGACTGGCCGCCTGATTGGCGGTCTGCGGCGAGATCGCGCGCACGTTTGACGTGAGGTCGAGCGGGTTTTCGCCCGCAACCGGCGACCAAGCCTTGGTGCCCGGCACGTACACAATCACTCGCTGACCAAATCGCTCCAACCGGAACTCGGCAACCTGGCCAAGATCGCCATCGGTCGAGGTGCGCTGCAGCCTTTGCGCCAGCTCGACCACGCTGTGTGGCGGACTGATGCCACCGGCGAAGCCGGTTCGAGTTATCGAGATTTCGCCCTCGCGAAACAGTCCGGCCGATGGCGCGACGGCTCCAAGCCCCGTCGCCAGCCCGGGAATTTGGGCTGCCGCCGCGTCGGCCATCTCGTGTGCCAACGACCGCTCGAGGCCAAAATATTGCTCGCCGGCAACCACGCAGCCGCGTTGTAGCGCCGACAGCCGATCGATGAACCCGGGCAATTCGAACGCAAACAATCCCTGCCCGGAAAAGGTGTGCGCGACCGGTGCGCCAACCCAGTGCGGCAAATTGAGTTGCTCGAGCAGCGCAAACTTTGCCGCCTCGACGCACGCCGCCACGCGATCGAGCTCGGCGCGCGAGGCCCGCACACTGCCACCGCCAGCCACCTGAAAACCATCTTCGCCAGCAATAGCCCGATCGCCGAACACTAGAGGTTCGCCGGCCAAACCGAATTCACGCGCGATTGCAATCCGCGCAGGTCGGCCGCTAGCCGCTCGATCGAGTCGGCGCAGGCGGTGGCCGCTGGGCCAGACCACCATGCCGGATCCGGAACGGCATGCAGCAGCATCGTGATCGCGTGGTCGATTGCTTGGCTCGTGGTTTGCATTACAAAAGGTTGCGGCAGGTGCATCCTGACTGGGTTGTCGCGGCAAAATCTGGGGATAAGTCGGGCAATATAGACGGGTGAGCAATCTTTCTGTGCAGCCCCTCAGCCCCCTCGATGGCCGTTACCGTGCCGCAGTTGCCGACCTTGGCAACTATCTGAGCGAGGCGGGCCTCAACCGCGCCCGCGTTTTGGTCGAGGTCGAGTGGCTGATTCACCTTGCCAACCGCGACCTGCTGGGCACCAACACCCCGATTGACCTGACCGAGGCCGCCGCGCTGCGTGCAATCGTGACCAACTTTGGCGACGACGACGTGGCAACCCTTGCCGCGACCGAGGCAACCACCAAGCACGACGTCAAGGCCGTCGAATACTTCATTCGTGGCAAGCTGAGCGAGCTTGGCCGCGAAGACCTGCTCGAACTCACCCACTTTGCCTGCACCAGCGAAGACATCAACAACCTGTCGTATGCGATCACCGTGCGCGACGCCGTTGCCGAGGCCTGGTTGCCTCGCGCCGAAAAGCTCATGGCAAAGCTGCGAGAACTCAGCGCTAAATACATTGACGCGGCCATGATGAGCCGCACCCACGGCCAGCCGGCGACGCCGACCACCATGGGCAAGGAGCTCGCGGTGTTTGTGCACCGTCTGCAGCGCCAGCTCGACCGCATCAAGGGTCAGCAGTATTTGGGCAAGTTCTCGGGTGCCACCGGCACCTTCTCGGCTCACGTGGTTGCCGCTCCAGGCGTTGACTGGGCTGCCGAGTCGGAGGCCTTCGTTAGCTCGCTCGGCCTCACCTGGAACCCGCTGACCACTCAGATTGAGTCGCACGACTGGCAGGCAGAGCTCTACGGTGCCGTCGGCCTGTTCAACCGCATCCTGCACAACCTGTGCACCGACATCTGGACCTACATCTCGCTCGCGTACTTCAAGCAGATTCCCGTTGCGGGCGCGACCGGTTCGTCGACCATGCCACACAAGATCAACCCGATCCGCTTTGAGAACGCCGAGTCGAACCTCGAGCTCTCGTGCGCGATTCTTGACAGCCTGGCCGCAACCCTGGTGACCTCGCGTCTGCAGCGCGACCTGACCGACTCGTCATCGCAGCGCAACATTGGCCTTGGCTTTGGTCACTCGCTGCTGGCAATCGACAACGTGACCCGCGGCCTTGGCGAGATCGAACTTTCGCCTGCCGTTCTTGACGCCGACCTGAGCGACAACTGGGAGGTGCTAGGCGAGGCGATTCAGACCGTGATTCGCGCCGAGGTTGCCGCCGGTCGTTCGAACATCAGCGACCCATACGCTCTGCTCAAAGAACTAACCCGTGGCAAGCGCGTTGGTCACGACGACCTGGCCGTCTTTGTGAACGAACTCGACATCAGCCAAGATGCGAAGGACCGCCTGCTCGCGCTGCGCCCACACACATACGTTGGCATTGCCGCAGAGCTCGGCAAGCGCGTTCAGTAGCCGAAATCAGTAGGTCGGCGCCGCCGGCAATCCCCAGTATGCCTCGAGCGATTTGCTGCGCTTAGAGCGGTAGTCGGTCGCGGCCTCGACGCCCACGAACCTAAAGTGCCACGGCTCAAACTGATAGCCCGTGGTCGGCGTTTGACCGTTTTCGTAGCGCAGCACAAAGCCGTACTGCCACGCGTTTGCGGCCAGCCATTTGCCCGCCTTGGTCTTGGCAAAACACACCTGAATCGAACAACCCTGACCAAGGGCCGAGACATCGGCGGCGAGGCCCGTCTGGTGTTCGCTGTAGCCTGGGCGGGCCGCCAGTTTTTCGCCGGCAACCAGACCGAGCATGCGCACATCGCGGTCGTGCACCACGACCTGCGTTGCATAGCTGCGATAGCCCGAGTTGAGCCAAAGCGTGCCGGCACCCGCCTTCTTCATTGCGACCGCCATTTGCCCCAACGCCACGGCCGCGTCTTTGAGCAACGGGGCACCATTGACATAGGCGAGCGGCTTGGGCACATAGGTCTTTGGATTCAGCGGGCGCTGTTTGTTTACGACCACGAGCAGCGATGAAGCCGACTGGATGTTCGGTCGCGGAATCGAGGTCGGCTGCGGCGTGCTGCTCGGCGTGCCGCTGGGGCTAGCGCTTGGCGTCGGGCTCGCGGTGGGGCTGCCGGTAGGGCTGGCCGTTGGGGTCGCAAAGATTGTTGCGGTCGGCACCGGAGTGGCGGTGGCTGCTGGATCGGCGGCGTTGGCCGAAGGAGCGGCGAGCGCGGCGCATACCAATGCAGCGGGAATGGTTAACGCCCAAGGCTTGTTGTTCGATTTAGAACTTTTTTCACGTTTAGGCTTAACCACGTTTAAAGCCTAACTTTTCAGAAACGAGATACACCTTTGTCACGTGCAGCACGCAAAGCCGCAGCGGCCGAATCGGCCAAAACCGGCGTGATGACCAAGCGCCAGATCATGCTGGTGCTAATTGGTCTCATGTCGGGCATGTTCCTTTCGGCGCTCGACCAGAGCGTCGTCGGTACCGCCATGCGAACCATCGCCGACGACCTCAAGGGTCTTGAGGCCCAGGCCTGGGTGACCACCGCCTACCTCATCACCTCGACCATCGCGACCCCGATCTATGGCAAGCTCAGCGACATCTTTGGTCGTCGCCGTCTGTTCATCATCGCGATCACCGTATTCATCTTTGGTTCGGCACTCGCCGGCTTCGCGGGCGACATGGGCCAGTTGGCCGTGTTCCGTGCGGTTCAGGGCATCGGTGCCGGCGGTTTGTTCTCGCTGGCAATCACCGTCTTGGCCGACATCGTGCCGCCGCGTGAGCGCGCTCGCTACCAGGGCATGTTCTTGGCAGTGTTCGGTTCGTCGTCGGTTCTTGGCCCACTGATCGGTGGTCTGTTCGCAGGCATCAACCAGATCATGTGGATCTCGGGCTGGCGCTGGGTCTTCTTGATCAACCTGCCAATCGGTGCAATTGCGCTTTACATGGTCGTCATGTTCCTGCACGTTCCACACACCCCAAAGAAACACCGCATCGACTGGATGGGTGCACTCACCATCATCATCGCCGTTGTGCCTCTGCTGATCGTTGCCGAGAACGGCCGCGACTGGGGTTGGGGTTCGACCAACAGCATCATGATGTATGCGATTGGCGCCGTGGGCATCATCGCCTTCGTGCTCGCCGAGCGTTCGGCTGGCCACGAGGCAATCCTGCCGCTGGCCCTGTTCAAGTCGGCAGCCTTTAGCACCTCGACCGTCATGGGCGTAATCGTTGGTGTTGGCATGTTCGGCGGAATGATGACCCTGCCGTTGATCCTGCAGATCGTTATGGGCGCCTCGCCAACCGAGTCGGGCTTCATGATGCTGCCAATGGTCTTTGGCATGATGACCGGCACCATGTTGTCGGGTCAGATCACCTCGCGCACCGGCAAGTACAAGATCTTCTTGTCGATCGGCACCGGCTTCTTGACCCTCGGCTACCTCTACATGACCGGCTTCAACGCCGACACCGACTACTGGTGGATGGCAATCGGCATGGTCATGATCGGCTTCGGTCTTGGTCAGCTCATGCAGACCCTCACCCTCACCGCGCAGCAGGCCGTTCCTGCTCACGAGGTTGGTGTGGCCACCGCATCGGCAACCTTCTTCCGTCAGATGGGCGGCACCCTCGGTGTTGCAATCTTCATCTCGCTGTTGTTCAACGGCTTGAAAGACAACATCGGCAACGCATTCAAGAACGCGGATGTGCTCGCAGGCATGAAGGCCGCAATGCAAGACCCTGCCGTGCTGGCCGACCCTAAGAACCTCGACGTGCTTAACGCAATGAAGGCTGCGCAGGCTGGCGGCGATGCCGGCAGTGCCCTTGGCGACAAGATCAGCACCGATTCGTCGTTCCTAAGCCAGATTGACCCGCGCCTGGCTCGCCCGTTCCTGATGGGCTTTGCCGAGAGCGCAGCGACCGTATTCACCTGGGCCGGCGTGATCATCGCCGTCTCGTTTGCAATGTCGTTCTTCATCAAGGCAACTCCGCTGCGCGACAAGTCGGCAGCGCAAGAGGCCGCAGAAGCATCGATGGGCTAATCACCAGTCGAAAGCTGTTCGAATCCCCGTCGACCTTTGGGCCGGCGGGGATTTCGTTTAACATTGAAGAACACGGGAGTCCGGTAACACCGGTCTGAGAGGAAGGCTCCGTAGCCTTCGACCGTCGAACCTGATCTGGGTAATGCCAGCGCAGGGAGGACCTCTAACCCGTGCCCCCAAATCTGGGCCGCTCGTCTGCGAACTGGCCCACAGATCAGAAGGGCACGAAAGTGCAAAAGCTATATATTCCGAAATTCGCATACAAGCTGATCGCCGTTGTGGCATCGGCTGCGGCAATTGGCTCGCTCGCTGGTTGTGCCAGCAGCACACCAACCTCGACCGTGACCGCCCTGCCGACCCTCACCGTCGTCACTCACGACTCGTTCGTCATGAGCAAAGACTTGCTGGCCGAGTTCAAGCAGCAGAGCGGCATCGACGTGACCCTGGTCAAGGCCGGCGACGCGGGTGCCCTCACCAACAAGCTGGCGCTAACGAAGGATGCCCCGATTGGCGATGCGTTCTTTGGCATCGACAACACCTTTCTGGGTGCCGCGCTGCAGAACGGCGTGATTGCCGGCCGCGCCACAGCAATCGACTTTGGCGATGTCTGCATGAACTACGACAAGGCCTGGTTCGCGGCTAACGCGGTTGCCGCGCCAACATCGATCGATCAACTCACCCAGCCTGCCTACAAGAATCTGACGGTGGTCGAGAACCCGAGCACCTCGTCGACCGGGCTCTCATTCTTGGTGGCGACCGTCGGCAAATATGGCGATGCTGGCTGGCAGAACTACTGGACTGCCTTGAAGGGCAACGGTGTGAAGGTAGATGCTGGCTGGGAAGACGCCTACTACACCGACTTCTCGGGTTCGACCGGCAAGGGTGCATACCCGATCGTCTTGAGCTACTCGAGCTCGCCGGCTTATGAGATTCGCAAGGATGGCCAGGCTGGCACCGCCTCGATTCTGGATGGCTGCTTCCGTCAGACCGAATACGCGGGCGCACTGACCAATGGCAAGAACCCGGTCGGCGCTCAGATGTTCGTCGACTTCTTGCGTGGCAAGAGCTTTCAGGCTGCCCTTCCTGAGGCGATGTACATGTATCCGATTGTGAAGAACACCGTGCTTCCTGCAGACTGGGCCAAGTGGGCAACGGTCGCGACCAAACCGGTCGGCGGCTCGCTCGACATCAATGCGAATCGAAAGGATTGGCTGGCGGCATGGTCCGCAATCTTCGGCTAATTGCTCTTTGGGCGGCACCCCTACTGTTTGTAGGGGTGCTGTTCTATTGGCCGTTAATCAAGATTCTCAATCTGGGATTTTTCGCAGGACTATCCGGAACTGCGCTTGGTGCTCAGACGATTTCTGCGGTCTGGTTCACGATCTGGCAGGCCGCACTGTCAACGCTGATTTGCTTGGTGCTTGGAATCCCCGGCGCCTACGTGCTCTATCGCCGTAACTTTCGCGGGCGCAATTTCTTGCGTGTCTTGATTACCGTTCCACTCGTTCTGCCAACCATCGTTGTCGCCATCGCGTTCGTTTCATTCCGCAAACTGCATGAGATGTATTCCGCAATTGGAATGGATTGGGTCGCTGGCAATTCGTCGTATTGGATCATCGTCGCGCACGTGTTCATCAACTACTCGTTGACGGTGCGCAGCATCGGCGGCGTATGGGCCACGCTCGACCCTGAACTCGAAGAGGCCGCGGAGCTGGCCGGCGCGGGTCGGCTTCGCACACTTATGTCGATCACGCTGCCGCAACTTCGCCAGGCAGTCGTTTCGGCCGCGGCGCTCACCTTTTTGTTTTGCGCCACCAGCTTCGGCATCATTCTGGTGCTCGGCGGCGGCTTGGTGCATTCGCTTGAAACCGAGATTGCCTCGGCTGCGCTGGACTATCTAGATCTGGGCAAGGCCGCGCTGCTGGCGCTGTTTCAAACCGGTCTCACGATTGCGGCACTTGCAATGAGCACGCGCATCGGTCGGCGCGCGGTTGGCCTCGAACAGATTGACGAGACCTCGCACCTGCCGCGCCTAGGCCCCCGCGACTGGGCCGCGATTGCTGTGACCGCGCCAACAATTTTGGGTCTCATCGCTCTGCCTATCGGCTCGGTCTTGGTGCGCGCCTTTCAAACCGCCGATGGCGCCTGGGGCTTCGGCAATTTCGCCCTGCTGCTAACCCGCGGTGAACACGACCTGCTCAATGTCGATGTGCTCACCGCCGCCGGCAATAGTCTGCGCAATGTCGCGATCTCGACCACACTCGCCGTGACTATCGGCCTCGCGGTTAGCTACCTGTTGTCGCGCAACATCCGCAATCGCGGCCACGGCCTTGCCACCTGGCTGCTCGACCTGGCGTTCCTTCTGCCGATGGGCATTTCGTCGGTGGTTTTGGCCTTCGGCTATCTGGTGACCTTCAACGGCGAACCCTTTCCGCTGCGGGCATCGTGGCTTTCGGTGCCGCTCATCCAGTCGCTCATGGCAACGCCGCTCGTGGTGCGCCTGGTTTTTCCGGCGCTGCAATCGATTTCGCCCGAGCAACGCGAGGCCGCGGCCACGGCCGGCGCAAACCAGAGTCAGACCTGGTGGTACATCGAGCTTGGAATCATTCGGCACGTTGTGGTCACCGCCATCGGCTATGCGGCAATCGCTTCGATTGGCGAGTATGGCGCTGCGTCGCTGCTGGCCTTTGGCAATCAGGCGACCCTGCCAACCGAGCTGTTTCAGCTGATTAGCCGCCCAGGGCAAACGAACTTTGGCATGGCCATGGCAATCACGGCAATCCTGATCGTTATTACTTATTGCGTGGTAGCGCTCGTTGCAGTTCGAAGGCGACGCCCTGTTTTGCCAACCGCTGCTCGATAACCGCTATCGATTCTGGGTTCTGATCAATCAGCAAGAACCTGCGGCCGAGTGAGGCCGCCGCCGCGCCGGTCGTGCCCGAGCCGGCAAAGAAGTCGAGCACCAGATCGCCCTCGCGCGATGACGCCTGAATGATTCGACGCAAAATTCCGAGCGGCTTCTGGGTGGGGTATCCGGTCTTTTCGCGGCCGGTGGTCGACACGATGGTGTGCCACCAAACGTCGGTGGGCAGCTTTCCCTTGGCTACCTTTTCAGGTGTCACCAGGCCTGGTGCCATGTATGGCTCTCGGTCGACCGTAGCGCTGTCAAAGAAGTATGCACTCGGGTCTTTTACATAGACCAGAATCGTGTCGTGTTTCGCCGGCCAACGCGACTTGCTCTTGCCGCCGTAGTCGTAGGCCCAAATGATTTCGTTCAAGAAACAGTCGCGACCAAACAGCGCATCGAGCAAAACCTTGGCATAGTGCGATTCCCGATAGTCGAGGTGCAGATACAGCGTTCCGGTCTGGTGCAACACTCGCCAGGCCTCCTCGAGGCGCGGCTCAAGAAACGACCAATAGTCGGCAAACTCGTCGTCGTAACTCAAGACCGTCTCGCGAATGGTCTCGTAGCGCTTGCCCTTAAAGCCAACGCGCCCGCCGGTTTCTGTGCGAGTGCTGGTTGCGGCACCACGAGTCTGTTTGCGGCCGGTGTTGAACGGCGGGTCGATATAGATCAACTGCACCGAGGCGTCAGGAATAGTCTTTAGAGCAGACAGGTTGTCTGCTTCGATGACCTTGTTCTGGATGCCTGACACATCCAAGAGATTAACAGCAAAGGACGCCCGAGCATGACCGAGCACGCCACCCACGCCGTTGCAGCCGAACCTGCCCCACACGTGGTTCACAACGCAGCCGACTATCGCTTTGAGATCTTCATTGGCGACGAGCGCGTTGGCCTGGTCGACTACGAGCGTCGCTTGGGCGCCGACGGCGGCACCGTGCTCAACTTTGTGCACACCGAGGTCTCGCCTGCGCACCAGGGCAAGAACCTAGCGGCAATCCTGACCCGCGAGGCCTTTGCCGCAATCCGCGAGGGCGCTTTCGGCGCCAACGCAAAGGTCTGGCCGGTCTGTTCATACACCGTCATGTACATGCAGCGTCACCCAGAGAGCCAAGATCTAGTGGCCGGAAACCTGGATGAGGCCGTGGCCGCCTGCCGTGTGCCGAACGTCGCAAAGTTCAACGCCGAGCACGGCAAAAAGGCCTAATCGCCGAGGCGGTCGTCGAGCCAGGCCAGTAGGTCGGCATAAACCTCGAGACGGTTGGTCTCGTTGAACACCTCGTGACGAGCGCCGTGATAGACCACCGCGTGCACATCGCGCACGCCGGCCCTGGTCAGCGCGCTAGCAAGCCATCCGGTGCCGCGTTCGCCACCGATTGGGTCTTCGCTGCCGGCCATGAGCAAAACGGGCAATAGCGGATCCATCGAGCGCTTTGGCAACCCCAGCAGTCGGGCCGAGTTGGCAATGCCAAACACCTGCATGGCCGATTCGGGGAAAGTCTTTGGGTCGGCGACGAACGCCTCGCCTACAGCTCGGTCGCGGCTGAGCCATTCGAAACCGGTCGGGTTCGGGGTCTTGCTCCAGCGTTTGTTGAATCCCGAGCTCGGCAGCACACCTGGCAGCAAGACGGTCGAACCGGTTAGCACGGCCAAATCCCAGTCGCGCGAGTGTTCGTCGAGCAGGCGCTGCGCAATCATTGACCCCCAGCTGTGGCCGAGCAACACGACCGGTGAGTCTGGCTGTTCGTCGGCGATGATCTCACGCAGCTGAAGTTCGTCGGCAAAGACGGCCTGCATGCCACCGATGCCAAGGTGCCCGAGTCGCACGACCTGACCGGCCTCGATCATGTTGAGCCCGGTCTCGCCATGGCCACGATGATCGGTGGCATAAACCGCATAGCCGGCCTTGTTTAACACGGCCGCGAGTTCGTCATACCTTCTGGCATGCTCGCCAAGGCCATGCACCAACTGCACGATTGCGCGAGGGCCGGCGACCGGCCACTCAAAAAAGGTTATTTCGACGTCGTGGGCATCGGTGAATGTGCGCACCAGTGGAATTTCGGTCATGCGCTAAGACTAGAGTCGGGCGCCGACTTTGGTTATTGACTTTCTCACCTCACTTAAAGCGGGCTCTCAGCAAACTCCCAACTAACCCCGCCAGAGTGAAACCTATGAACACCAACGTGCTAGACAACCAGCGACCAAAGCTGGTGCTTGCCCAACCGACCAGCCGCATCAAGCTGGGGTTCGCCAAGCACCTCAAGCTCAAGCGCGCTCAAGACCTAATCGAGGCAATCGCCTGGTCGACGGTCGTAGCCGTGGTTGCCATGGTGCTCATCGACGGCGGTTTCTCGAGCGTCAAAGACTTTGCGACCGGCCTCAACGCGTTCACTCGTGTAAGCGCGCTGGTTGCCACCGACCTGCTGCTGATTCACATGCTTCTGGTTGCCCGCGTGCCATGGATCGATAAGTTCTATGGCCACGACCGCGCGACCCTGGCCCACAAGAAGCTCGGCAAGCCGGTGCTCTACATCGTGATCGCGCACTTCATCGCCTCGGTTTGGCAGTATGCGATTCAAGACGGCAAGAACGTAATCGCCGAATACGTTTCGCTGCTCAGCATCCAAGACCTCGTCTTCGCCAGCGTTTCGCTTGCCCTGATGATCGTTGTGGTTGTCACCTCAATCAAGATCGCTCGCAAAAAGATGAGCTACGAGGCGTGGTACCTGGTGCACTTCACCTCATACGTCGCAGTGTTGGCCGCGGTGCCACACATGTTCTCGATGGGTTCAGACATTCACGGCAAGGCGATCCCGACCATCTTTTGGGTGACGTTGTATCTGTTCGTGGCCCTCAACCTGGCCTGGTTCCGATTCTTGGCCCCAATCGTTCGCAGCATGCGAGCCGGCCTGCGTGTGCAGTCGGTGGTGCGCGAGTCGAGCGATTCGGTCTCGATTTACATTGGCGGCAAAAACGTTGGCAGCCTTGGCGGCCAGGCCGGTCAGTTTTATCTGGTGCGCATCATGAATGCCAAGCAGTGGTGGCGCCCGCACCCATTCTCGATCTCTGCCGCACCAAACGACAGCCACGTGCGTTTTACCGTTGGCAACCGCGGTGACGACACCAAGCTCATGCAGTCGCTCAAGCCGGGCACCCGCGTGATTCTCGAAGGACCATACGGTGTGTTCACCGAGGAGCGCCGCACCCGCGAAAAGGTTGTCTTGGTCGCATCTGGCATCGGCGTGCCACCGGTTCGCGCACTGGCCGAGTCGATGGCCTCGCGCCCCGGTGACCTCAAGATCATTTACCGAGTTCGCGACGAGGCCGATGCCGCGCTGCTGAACGAGCTGCGTCACATCTCGCTGCTTCGCAAGATTGATCTGCATGTCTTTGCTGGCCCACGCGCCAACAGCCACTCGTGGCTAAACGCCGACCCAGAGGGCCGACCAGACCTGGTTCGCCTGGTCACCATCGCCCCAGACATCGCCGACTCAGACGTATACGTTTGTGGGCCAGATGGCTGGACCAAATCGGTGGTCAATTCTGCAACCCGTGCCGGTGTTCCGGCGCACCAAATCCACTCAGAGGAGTATGCCTGGTGAGAAACGCAACCAAAGCAACCATCGGTGTAATCACGCTCGGCATCCTCGCCGGCAGTTACAACGCCGGCCTGGCCAATGCCTCCAGCGCGTCGAGCTTTGCTTCGGGCAGCCTAAACGGCGACACCGGGTCAACGACCTCGTCAACGGGTTCGACCAGCACCGCAAGCAGCGCTGCAACTCCTGCCACGAGCGCCACCCCGTCGGCCAGCGCGAGCACTAGCAGCACGGGCACCGCATCGAGCACCGCATCGAGCGGCTCGTCAGCAACCAAGAGCAACACCTCGACCGGTTCGAGCGGCTCGACCAGCACCTCGTCGGGTTCGACCTCGAGCTCGTCGAGCGGCAGCTCGAGCTCGTCGAACGGCAGCTCGAGCTCATCCG
>JBEEJX010000017.1:0-7468 GCA_041168965.1 Actinomycetota bacterium | reverse complement strand
CAAGGTTGATAACAAGATTCAACTCGTTGACTCGGGTGTTTCTTCCTCACTCGTAGCCAACGGCGCGCTCGATGGCCTTAATCTCGAGGCACTCGGTGTATCGACCGCGGCCGAGGCAGTGACTCGCGTGCAGGCCGCAAATGGCGCCACGGTTGCAATCATCGGAATGGGCAAGACTCCAAGCACCGTCGAATCAATGCGAACCATTGGTGGCGCCGCTAGCCGCAGCTTGGGTGCCTTCGCCAAGTTGATCCTTGACCTGCCGACCCGCAATGCAGCCGAGGTTGCCGCACTGCTCGAGGGTGCCGCAATCGGCAACTATGTATTCGAAGAATTCAAGGGCACTCAAAAGGGCCTAAAGCTCAAAGACGTTGCCGTGGTCTCGACCAAGAAGGTCAGCGCCGCCGAAATCGAGCGCATCGGCGTTCTAGCACAGGCCGTGCACACCACCCGCGACCTGGTGAACACTCCCCCAAACGAGTTGTTCCCGGCATCGGTGGCCGCACACGTCACCAAGCACACCAAGGGCATGCCTGTAAAGGTCACCGTCTGGGACGAAAAGAAGCTCGCGGCCGACAAGATGGTGGGCCTGCTGGCAGTTGGCACCGGCTCGTCACGCGGACCACGCATGGTCAAGATCGAGTATGCGCCGCGCGGCGCCAAGGCTAGCCTCGCCTTCGTGGGCAAGGGCATCACCTTCGATAGCGGCGGCTTGTCGCTCAAGCCTGCCAACTCAATGATTGGCATGAAATACGACATGACCGGCGCCGCGACCGTCTATCAGGCGGTTCTCGCGATTGCGCGACTCGGCCTCAACGTCAAGGTCACCGCGTACATGTGCATGGCCGAGAACCTGCCGAGCGGCACCGCGGCACGCCCGAACGACATCATCCGCTATCGCAACGGCAAGACGGTCGAGATTACGAATACCGATGCCGAGGGTCGCCTAGTTCTTGCCGACGGCTTGATTTCGGCCAGCGCCGAAAACCCAGACCTCATCGTCGATGTTGCGACCCTCACTGGAGCCGCAACCGTTGCTCTGGGCAACCGTTACGCCGGCCTGATGGGTGTCGGCTCGGGTGTCGAGCGCCTCAAAGTGGCCGCCGCCGCCGCGGGCGAATTGGTTTGGCACATGCCTCTTGCCGAAGAACTGCGCAAAAACCTTGAGGGCGAGACCGCCGACCTGGTCAACGCGAAGCTGGGAGCACCAGCCGGCGGCATGCTCGTGGGTGGCCTGTTCCTGCAGGAATTCGTCGGCGAGCGTCCGGCCAAGAAGGGCGATGAGTCGTCGCAGATCGATTGGGCCCACCTAGACATTGCAGGCCCAGCAAACAACGATGCAGCCCCATATGGCTTCATTGGCAAGGGCGCATCGGGCTCCTACGTTCGCACTCTGGTGACTCTGGCCGAGCACGCGGCCAAGTAACACCTATTGGTAGTAAAGTTTTAACGGCTATTCGCCCTATCGTTTGGAGCAAGATTCGTGGCTGACCACAATTTCGATGTAGTAATTCTTGGTGGCGGAAGCGGTGGCTACGCTGCCGCACTTCGCTCGGCACAGCTGGGCAAGACCGTTGCGCTGATTGAGAAAGACAAGCTCGGTGGCACCTGCCTGCACCGCGGTTGCATTCCTACCAAGGCGCTCCTGCACTCGGCAGAGGTCGCCGATGTGGTCAAGGAATCGGCTGCCTACGGCATCGAATCCGCATTTGGCGCAATCAACATGCCTGTGGTCAACAAGTACCGCGACGGCATCGTTGACCGGCTCTACAAGGGTCTATCGGGTCTGGTCGCTTCGAAGGCGATCACCGTCGTTCAGGGCGAAGGCCGCATGGTCGGCGCCAAGACCATCCAGGTCAATGGCGACAACTACACCGGTGCAAACCTTGTTTTGGCCTCGGGTTCATACAGCCGCAGCCTGCCTGGTCTTGAAATCGGTGGCCGCGTAATCACCTCAGAGCACGCTCTGCAGCTCGAGTTCGTCCCTGGCAAGGTAATCGTTCTTGGCGGCGGCGTGATTGGCGTCGAGTTCGCCTCAATCTGGAAGTCGTTCGGCGCCGATGTGACCATCGTCGAAGGCCTGCCTCACCTCGTTCCAAACGAGGATGAGTCTGTCTCGAAGGGTCTTGAGCGCGCATTCCGCAAGCGTGGCATCGACTTCAAGCTTGGCGTTCGTTTCTCGGGCGTCGAGCAGCACGAAAACGGCGTTGTCGTCACTCTCGAAAATGGCGAGCGTCTCGAGGCCGAGATCATGCTCGTTGCAGTGGGTCGTGGCCCAAACACCGCTGGCCTCGGCTACGAAGAAAACGGCGTGGCAATGGATCGCGGTTTTGTTCTGACCAACGAGCGCCTGCAGACCTCGGTTCCTGGCGTTTACGCAGCCGGCGACATCGTTCCTGGCCTCCAGCTTGCTCACCGCGGATTCCAGCAGGGCATCTTCATCGCCGAAGAAATCGCCGGCATGAACCCAGTTGTGATCGACGAGACCGGCATTCCTAAGGTCACCTACTGCGAGCCTGAGGTTGCCTCGGTTGGCCTAACCCAGGCCAAGGCTGCCGAACAGTACGGCGCCGAGAACATCTCGGTCTACGAATACAACCTGGGTGGCAACGGCAAGAGCCAGATTCTCGGCACCGCTGGCTTCATCAAGCTCGTGCGCCGCAACAACGGACCAGTCGTCGGTGTTCACATGATTGGTTCGCGTGTCGGCGAGCAGATCGGCGAGGCCCAGCTCATCGTCAACTGGGAGGCTTACCCAGAAGACGTCGCAACCCTGATTCACGCCCACCCAACCATGAACGAAGCCATCGGCGAGGCCCACCTGGCGCTTGCCGGCAAGCCGCTTCACGCCCACGCATAAGACATACAAGGAGTTATTGAAAATGAGCGAAGTACGTCTGCCAGCGCTTGGCGAGAGCGTCACCGAAGGAACCGTCACCCGCTGGATCAAGAAGGTCGGCGAGACCATCGCCGTAGATGAGCCGCTGGTTGAAGTTTCGACCGACAAGGTCGACACCGAAATTCCATCGCCGGTTGCTGGCGTTATCGAGCAGATTTTGGTTCAGGAAGACGAGACCGTTGAGGTTGGCGCTGTGCTGGCCATCATCGGCGACGGATCGGGTGCTGCCGCAGCTCCGGTAGCCGCACCGGTAGCCGCACCAGTCGAGGCTCCTGTCGCTGCTCCAGCCCCTGTTGCTGCGCCTGCACCTGTCGCTGCGCCTGTAGTGGCAGCCCCTGTGGTCGCGGCCCCAGTTGTGGCTGCTCCAGTTGTCGCCGCACCTGTGGTTACTGCACCAGTCGTATCTGCTCCTGTAGCTGCTCCAGCAGCCTCGAGCGACGCTGGCTATGTGACCCCGTTGGTGCGCAAGCTTGCCAGCGAAAACGGCATCGACCTTGGCAATGTGGCCGGCACCGGCGTCGGTGGTCGCATCCGCAAGGATGACGTCTTGGCCGCCGCAACCGCTCCTGCCGCTGGCGTTGTTACCGCACCTGCAGCGGCACACGTCCAGGGAGCAGCTTCGCCGCTGCGTGGCACCGTAGAGCCGATGACCCGCCTTCGCAAGGTGCTCGCCGAGCGCGCTGTCGCATCGATGGTTTCGACCGCTCAGCTCACCACCGTGGTCGAGGTCGACGTCACCAAGATTGCACAGCTCCGTTCAAAGGTTCAGCCTGCGTTCGTAGCAGCAACCGGTGGCAAGCTCAACTTCATGCCGTTCTTTGCCCTGGCCGCTGCCGAGGCTCTGCGAGTGCACCCAAAGATCAACGCATCGGTCGACGGCGAGAACATCGTTTACCACGGCACCGAGAACATCAGCTTTGCGGTTGACACCGAGCGTGGACTTTTGACCCCAGTGCTTCGCGATGCCTCGACTCTGAACATTGCCCAGATTGCCGGCCAGATCGCCGACCTGGCCGCCCGCACCCGTGCAAACCAGTTGAAGCCGGACGAGCTAAGTGGCGGCACCTTCACTCTGACCAACACTGGTTCGCGTGGCGCCCTGTTCGACACCCCGGTCGTCTTCTTGCCACAGGTTGCAATCCTCGGCACCGGTATTGTGACCAAGCGCCCGGTCGTTGTGACCGACGCACTTGGCAACGACTCGATCGCCGTTCGCAGCATGGTTTACCTGGCACTGTCGTACGACCACCGCATCGTAGATGGCGCGGACGCTAGCCGCTTCTTGGTCGACGTCAAGTCGCGCCTCGAAGAGGGCAACTTCGAGGGCAACCTCGGCCTCTAATAGCCAAAGGATTCGAGGGCGTCGCGCAAGCGGCGCCCTCTTTCTTTAATCCTCGGGCAGTTTGGTGTGTTCGATGGCTGGAGCCTGGTTGGGGTCACCCAACAAAGTCACGCCGACTCCCCCGAACACCAACATTTTGCTCGGTTTCGACGTGGCCACTGGCTGACTGATTGCCTCGGTCGAATTGGTCGGCAGATCCTCCGATGCCGGCTTTACGGGCTCTGTAGCCAGCGTGGTCCGCGGTGCTATGGCCAACGCAGCGGCGCCAGCCAGGCAGGCAGCAAGCGTCACCGCCGTCAATGCGCGCTGCGACTTGAGTCTCGAGGCCTTCGGGTCGCGACTAAGGCGTAACCTTCGACCTTGCAATCGCCCACCGTGACGCTGCAATCGCCAAATGCGACCACGGGCGTCCTGGACCAGGCGCGACGTGCTAGACATCCCATCGCCCTGCGAGTCTCCTGCAGACAAGTCGACCATGTCCGTCGAGGAACGGATGTCGGCGCTGTACTTCACGAGCCGCGCCGTCCATTCCTCGCCGGTTTGTTTATCGGCAAGAAGCAGTCCAGCGCGCCGCCAATCTGAATCTTCAATGAGGCGGTAGTCCGGGATTCCTGGCTGTCTGCGGGTCGTCATGCGCCAATCAAAACAGCACAACATGGCAACTCTCAGGTATTCACCCTGCTTGTGGAATAACCAGCATGCCGCGGCGATTTAGGATTGAATGGTGCCCGAATTTCTTGACGCAGGTCTAAACCCAAACTTCGTGGGCTACCTGGATGGCTGGGAGCTTCAGCGTCAAATACACGCAGAGGTAGTGGCCAGAACCCGGCCAGACACCGTGATTCTTCTCGAGCACGAGTCGGTCTTTACGGCTGGAAAGCGCACCGAAGACGAGGAACGACCGACCGACGGCACCCCAGTAGTCGAAGTAGACCGAGGTGGCAAGATCACCTGGCACGGCCCTGGTCAACTCGTTGGCTACCCAATCATGAAACTGCCGCTGCCAATCGATGTCGTTGGTTACGTTCGCTGGCTAGAGCAGGTGCTCATTGACTCCGTTGCAGAATTTGGTCTCTTCACCGAGCGCGTCGAAGGTCGCACGGGAATTTGGGCCCCGATCGAGGGCGGTCACGTAAAGATTGCGGCAATTGGAATTCGTGTTGCCGAAAAAACGACGATGCACGGCTTTGCACTCAACTGCAACAACTCGCTACAGCCATACGAGGCGATCGTCGCGTGCGGTATTCGCGATGCGGCCACCAGCACCATCAGCGCCATGACGGGCAAAGAGGTAACGCCTGCCATGGCCGCAGAAGTCATCAAACGCCACCTAGGCGAGATCAGCAAGGTACGACTATGACCGACATCCGCCCAGAAAAGAAGCTCCTTCGCATCGAGGCACGCAATTCGGCAGTTCCGATCGAGAAAAAGCCTGAATGGATCAAGACTCGAGCCAAGATGGGTCCGGAATATCAGGCCCTACAGCTGTTGGTCAAGGGTGAGAGCCTGCACACCGTGTGCCAAGAGGCCGGTTGCCCAAACATCTACGAGTGCTGGGAAGACCGCGAGGCGACATTCCTGATTGGCGGTTCGCAGTGCACCCGCCGTTGCGACTTTTGCCAGATCGACACCGGCAAGCCAGCCGACTTTGACGCCGACGAGCCGCGCCGCGTCGGTGATTCGGTGCGCCAAATGCAGTTGCGCTACGCGACAGTGACCGGAGTTGCCCGCGACGACCTCGACGACGAGGGTGCCTGGTTGTATGCCGAAACCATCCGTCAGATTCACGAGCAGTCACCAGGCACGGGCGTTGAGATTCTGGTGCCTGACTTCTCGGGCAATCCTGAACTGCTGGGCAAGGTGTTCGAGGCTAAGCCAGAGGTTTTTGCACACAACCTCGAGACCGTTCCACGAATCTTCAAGCAGATTCGACCGGCCTTCCGCTACGAACGCTCACTCGATGTGATCACCCAGGCTCGCGACGCGGGCATGGTCACGAAATCGAACCTAATTCTTGGAATGGGCGAGACTCGCGACGAGATTGTCGAGGCACTCGAAGACCTGTACCGTGCCGGCACAGACATCATCACGATTACCCAGTACCTGCGCCCGACTCCTCGCCACCACCCTGTGGAGCGCTGGGTAAAGCCCGTTGAGTTCGTCGAGCTGCGCGAGGTTGCCGAACAGATGGGTTACCTCGGCGTTTTGAGCGGCCCGCTGGTGCGAAGCTCATACCGCGCCGGTCGCCTCTGGGCCCAATCGATGCAGAAGAAGGGGCTCGCGATTCCGGCTCATCTGCAGCATTTGGCCGACGCAGCGGCACGCGACGGCTTCGGCCAGGCTGTCTAGACCAGACGCTAGGCTATACGTCATGGCTAAGCAAGACGCAGCAAAAACCCCGAAGAAGCAGGGCGCAGTCCGCCAGCTCCTTTCGCTTTACAAGATGACCATTCAGGCCGACAAGCAGGCGATTTGGTATGCGCTTGGCGCACTCGCCGCCGGCGTTCTGCTGGGTGTGTTGCTTGGAGTTACGCTCGGCGGAACCAACGGCTTTGCTTTCGCAACCTTGGTTTTGATGGGCTCACTCGCGGGCTTCTTGGCCGCGTTGATCACGATGTCGCGCCGCGCAGAGCGCGTGGCCTATTCGAACGTAGAGGGCAAGCAGGGCGCCGTTGGTGCCGTGCTTTCGAACACCCTCAAGCGCGGCTGGCGCACCAGCGAACGCCCGAGCACCGTGAACCCTAAGACCTTCGATGCCGTCTATCGCGCCATTGGCCCTGCCGGCGTTGTCTTGATTGCCGAGGGCAAGCGTGCCGTAACCCGCGTGCTCGTCGACGACGAAAAGAAGCGCATCGCTCGTGTCGCAGCCGGTGTGCCAATCAGCGTGTTGTGGGTCTCAAACGACGACGACGCTACCCCGCTGCACAAGCTGGCACCCACCATCTACAAGATGAAGCGCACTCTGACTCGCGGCGAAATTACCGCTGTGGCAAACCGCCTCTCGACGGTCGGAATGAACCTCAGCATGCCGAAGGGCATCGACCCAACCAAGTTCCGCGCTCCTCGCCGCTAAATCGGCGCGCCGAGAAAAGCAAAACCCCGACCGGTTGGCCGGGGTTTTCTTGTTGCTTGGCTGCTACTTGAGCAACAGCACGGTGCCGGCAGCCTTGTCGTGCAGGCCACGATTGTCGGCATCCCAAATAACTGCAGGAATCACCAGCAGGATC
>JBEEJX010000016.1:0-10046 GCA_041168965.1 Actinomycetota bacterium | reverse complement strand
TCGGTGCGCAATTCGGCCCCGGCCTTTCAGCATGTCGAGCAAGCGCGCGAATTTCGGATCGACGGCGCGGCCGGTCGGGTCTTCATCGGCGAATTCGCCGGCCTACGTTCGCCGGCCGTGGTGCATTCCCCAATCGCCGGTGTCGAACTGCGCGTGACCGGGCGCACCTGGTTGCCGCTGCGCCCCGACTGGCAGTATGCGCTGTTGGCTGCCGAGGGGTCGGCAAGCGTCGAGGCCGTCGAGCTGGCAACCAATCGACTGGCCTACCTCGAGGCGAGCGACCGAACGGGTGTCTGGATCGACGTGCCCGCTGGGCAAACGGCCCTGCTGGTGCTGCTCGGTGGCGAACCATTCACCGAAGAGATCGTGATGTGGTGGAACTTCGTCGGCCGCAGCCACGACGAAATCGTTGCGATGCGAGCGCTCTGGAACGACCAAGACTCCGGCGATGCACAGCTCGCATACCCGCAGTTTGACGACGCACTGGGTGGCTGGATTCCGGCACCCGAGCTGCCGAACGTGACGCTTCGTTCGCGTTAGGCCGGAATGGTCTCGATGCCGCCGGGGTTGGCCAGCAGTCGCTCGAATGCGAGCTCGGCCGAGCCGAGCATCAGGCTGAACGAACCAAGTTCGGCGGTGCGCACAATCACGGCCTCGCGCGAAGCCGATAGCGAACCGTTGGTCAGGCCCTGCAGCAGGCGCTCCTGGTCGAACCAATAGAGGCTGCGCAAGAATCCGCCGAGGATGATCACCTCTGGATTGAAGATGTTGACGTAGTTGGCGAGCGCGCGACCGAGCGCATCGAGCTGCCGGTGCACGACCTCGATTACGGCGGGGTTGCGGTTGCTCAACAGGGCAACCTCGAGGTCTTCGTCGCTCACTGCCGATAGCCCGAGCGCCGAAACCAGATCTTCGCGGCGCACGATTGCCTCGAGGGTGCCGGCCAGCCCCGAGTAGTCGGGATCGGCCGAGTCTGAGATTCGCACGTGGCCCAGTTCGCAGCCGTAGCCAGTGGCTCCGCGCAACTGCACGCCGTTGGTCACCACGCCACCACCGAGGCCCGACCCACCCCACAGATAGATCACGTCTTTGAAGTTCTTCGCGGCGCCGAACATGCGCTCGGCATTGCAACCGACCATCGCGTCGTTGTCTAGATAGACAGGCAGGCCGGTTTCTTGCTGCAGCATCTTGGCTAGCGGCACCTCGACCCAACCGAGGTGAGGGGCCAGCCGCACAACGCCATCGCCAAAGCGCACCTGACCCGGCACGGCAACTCCAACTCCGACGATGCGGGTTCCTGGTTTTGCGCTTTCGCGCAGGCGTTCAATCAGGCGTGCCGATTCTTTAACGATCGCTTGAACCGATGTGCCTGCCGCATAGCTGACTCGCTCCTCTTGGAGCACCTGACCCGACAGGCTCACGGCCGCCACCGCCAAATATTCGAGTTCGGGGTGAACGGCAATCGCGACTACTTCTTCTGACGCCGAGACCTGAATACTGGGGCGGCCGAGGCCCTCGCGCGAGGTGCTCTCGCTCTCGAACACCATGCCCAGGTTTGTTAGTTCTTCGACGAGGATCGAAATGGTGCTGCGGTTTAGGCCGGTTAGCTGGCCGAGCTTTGAACGCGAGATTGGGCCAAGTTGGTGCACGAGGTTGACCACGGTCGACAGGTTGTGTTGACGCACCGCGTCACGACCCTGACCTAGCTTCTTGGCCGATTCGAAGTCTTGCTTCATGGCTGCCCTCCGGCATTTGCTAACGGTTTTCTGCCTAAGCGGCGGAAATCCCTCACGATTTATAGCAGATTGCGGGGCGAGATTGTCTGTTCAAGCAACAAACTCACACGAATTTCGATTGCAAGCGCTTCCAATTTGCACAAAAATGCCGCGTTATTCGGTTGTTATCTAGTTGTTAGGTGTTTGAGAGCAAAACCATCGAGGCGAGTTTGTTGTTTGTGGCAACATAATCACGACTCCGCTGTGAGTCCCCTTGCAACATTGGGGGTAACCCGCATTCAAGCAAAGAAGGGAGATCTAGTGAAGAAGTCTTCGCTGTTCTCAATCGCTGCAGTCGCATCGGCTGCCGCTCTCGCACTGACTGGTTGCTCGGCCTCGACCGACACCGCAAAGTCGACCCGTGCATGTGTCATCCTCCCAGACGCCGACAGCGGCACCCGCTGGGAGAACGGCGACCGTCCAGCCCTTGAGAAGGGTCTGACCGACGCTGGATTCACCGCTGACATCCAGAACGCTCAGAGCGACGCCGCCAAGTACGCAACCATCGCCGACTCGCAGCTCACCAAGGGCTGTGGCGTAATGGTTCTCGTCGACTACCAGGGTGCTGGTATCGAGGTTGCCAAGAAGGCTAAGGCCCAGGGCGTTCCAGTTATCGCCTACGACCGCCCAATCACCGGCGCTGACTACTACGTATCGTTCGACAACGCCACCGTTGGTGCGCTCGAAGGCCAGATGATCCTTGACGGCCTCGCAGCCGCAGGTAAGGACGTCAAGACCGCAAGCATCATCTACGGTTCGGGTGACCCAACCGACGGCAACGCAAAGATGTTCCTTGACGGTGCACTCAGCGTTCTCGACCCTGCAGGCGCTAAGGCTGCCTTCACCATGACCGGAACCTGGGATGGCGCAAAGGCCGGCACCCTGTTCGAGCAGGCATTCACTGCTGTAAAGGGCAAGGTTGACGCTGTTCTGGCTCCAAACGACAACAACGCTGCATCGATCATCGCGATCCTCGACAAGAACGGCCTGACCGTTCCTGTTTCGGGTCAGGACGCATCGGTCGCTGGTCTGCAGAACGTTCTGCTGGGCAAGCAGACTGCAACCGTCTACAAGCCATTCCAGCTTGAGGTCAACGCAGCAATCGACGTAATCACCAAGCTCCTCAAGGGCGAGACTGTCTCGACCGACAAGAAGCTCGACGACGGCACCCCATACGTTGCTGTAACCCCAGTCTCGGTTGGTCCAGACAAGGTTGCAACCGTAGTAGCTGACGGCAACGCAAAGGCTGCAGACATCTGCACCGCCGACGTTGCAGCAGCTTGTGCCAAGTACGGCGTCAAGTAATAACTAAGTAGTACGGGCTGTGCGCCAGTCAGATCTTTTGGCTGGCGCACAGCTTTTTTTCAAAAAGAATTGGAGAACAGCATGAGCGTTCCAGTCGTTCAGCTTTCGGGCATCAAAAAGAGCTTCGGCCCAGTCGACGTGCTCAAGGGAGTTGACCTAACCGCATACGCCGGTCGCGTCACCGCCCTGGTAGGCGACAACGGTGCCGGCAAGTCAACCCTGATCAAGGGACTCTCGGGCGTTCAGCCTTACGACGAAGGCCAGGTGCTCTTTGAGGGCCAACCAGTCGAACTCACGACCCCGCGCCAGGCCTCGGCCATGGGTATTGAGGTGGTCTACCAAGACCTCGCACTCTGCGACAACCTCGACATCGTGCAAAACATGTTCCTCGGTCGCGAAGAGATGTCGCAGGCGACTCTCGACGAGGCAACCATGGAATACCAGGCCGCAATGGCTCTGCAAAGCCTCTCGGTGAAGACCGTAAAGTCGGTTCGCCAGAAGGTTTCATCGCTTTCGGGTGGTCAGCGCCAGACCGTTGCCATCGCCCGCTCGGTTCTTCGCTCGGCCAAGCTGGTCATTCTCGACGAGCCAACCGCAGCCCTCGGTGTGGCCCAGACCGAACAGGTGCTCAACCTTGTTCGTCGCCTCGCCGACCAGGGCTATGCGGTCATCATGATTAGCCACAACCTCGCCGACGTCTTCAAGGTCGCCGACGACATCGCGGTTCTCTACCTGGGCAACATGGTCGCCCAGCTCAAGACCTCAGAAACTAACCACAACGAAGTCATCGGTTACATCACCGGTATCAAGCAGCAGGTGAACGCATAATGTCAGAACTAACCCTTAAGACCGGCCAAGAAGGCACCACCGGTGACCAGTTCAAGGCATACTTCTCGCGCCTTCGCGCGGGCGACATGGGTGCACTGCCGGCAATCGCAGCGCTGCTGATTCTGGCCGCGCTTTTTGCCAGCCTCAGCCCATACTTCTTGACCCTCATCAACTTTGCGAACCTGTTTGTTCAGGCCGCGACCCTGATGATGCTCTCGGCCGCTCTCGTTTTCGTGATTTTGATCGGCGAGATCGACCTCTCGGCCGGTGTTACCGCCGGCACCGGCATGGCGATCTTCGTCAAGTTGCAGCTCGGTGGCATGAACTGGATGCTGGCCCTCGCGCTGGCCTTCGTTCTTGCCTTGGTGACCGGATGGGTCATCGGTTCGTTCGTTGCCCGAATCGGCGTGCCGTCGTTCGTGGTTTCGCTCGGCTTCTATTTGGCGTTCCCTGGCGTGATGCTCATGATTCTTGGCGACGGTGGCGTTCTGCGCCTCGAGGTTCCCGAGATCTCGGCAATCATGAATAGCAGCCTGCCGGTTTGGGGTGGTTGGGTTCTGCTCGCGCTGTGCCTGATCGTCACCACCGCGATGGGCCTGTGGGACCGCGCTCGTCGCACCAAGGCTGGCCTGCCTAGCCGCCCAATCAGCTTCTTGATCTTGAAGGTCGGTGGCGTTGCCATCTTGGGTGGCGCAACCGTTGCGATCCTGAACATGAACCGTTCGCTCAACTCGTTCAAGCCAATTCAGGGTGTGCCGCTGGTAATCCCGTTTGCGCTCACGATCCTGTTTATCGCAACCTTCATGCTCGACCGCACTCGCTTCGGTCGTCACCTGTATGCAGTCGGTGGCAACCCTGAGGCAGCACGTCGCGCTGGCATCAAGGTCGCTCGAATTCGCATCACCGCGTTCATGATTTGTTCGGTGCTGGCCATGATCTCGGGCATCTTCAACGTGAGCCGCATCGGCAACGTTGAGTCGAGCGCCGGCAAGGCAATCGTGCTCTCGGGTGTCGCAGCTGCCGTAGTCGGTGGCGTGAGCCTGTTCGGTGGCCGTGGTCGCCTGGCACACGCGGCTATCGGTGCATTCGTAATCGCCATCATCGACAACGGTCTGGGCCTCATCGGCATGTCGGCCGGTGTCAACTGGATGGTCACCGGTGGCGTTCTGCTGGTAGCAGCAACCGTCGACGCACTTGCCCGCAAGCGCAGTGGTGGTTCGCTGACCCGCCTCTAGCAACAGCAGCAACACCTGAAACACCCTCTCCAAGAAAGCACCGCCATGAAATTCACTAACGGTTACTGGCTTCTGCGAGAGGGTGTTTCGCTATTTACGGCCACCCAGTCGCAGCGCGTTGACGTGACTGCCGACGAGGTCGGTCGGCCCGCAGCGCGCATCCTGACCGCCACCAAGCGAGTCGAACACCGCGGCAACACGCTCAACATCGGCACTATCGAACTCGAGCTCGATTCGCCGGCGACCGACGTGATTCGAGTGCGGGCAACGCATCACCGTGGCGGCCGACTGCCGCTCAAGTTTGAGCTCGACCCATGCGAATCAAGCCCGGTCGTCGAGGCCGCGGCCGAGCGGCTGAGCATTCGCTCGGGCAACCTCGAGCTGCGCGCCAAGACCGAGGGGCGCTTCGAGATCGAGCTCGTCGGCCACGAGGGTGGCCAGGTGCGCACGCTGACCCGTCAGGAACAACGCGGCATATTTTATGCCGACACATCCGATGGCCGCTTCATGAACGGGCAGATCGCGCTCGGCGTTGGCGAAAAAATCTATGGTCTTGGCGAGCGGTTCACGCCGTTCATTAAGAATGGCCAAACCGTTGACGTGTTCAACGAAGACGGCGGCACCGCGAGCGAACAGGCATACAAGAACCTGCCGTTTTACATCTCGAGCGAGGGCTACGGCGTCTTCGTGAATCACACCGGCCGGGTCTCGTTCGAGGTCGGCAGCGAGACCGTGAGTCAGGTGCAGTTCAGCGTTGCCGGCGAGCACGTCGAATACCTCTACATCTATGGCCCAAGCCCAAAGGCAATCCTCGAAAAATACACCGCGCTGACCGGCCGCCCGAAGCTGCCGCCGGCCTGGTCGTTTGGCCTCTGGCTGAGCACCTCGTTCGTGACCGAATACGACGAACAGACCGTCGGCGGGTTTATTCGCGAGATGGCCGCCCGCGAGATTCCGCTTAGCGTCTTTCACTTTGACTGCTTCTGGATGCGTGAATACCAGTGGTGCGACTTCGAGTGGGATCCGCGGGTGTTTCCCGAGCCGGCCGCGATGCTGCAGCGCCTCAAGGCCGATGGCCTGCGCATCTCGCTGTGGATCAACCCATACATCGGGCAGGCCTCGCCGCTGTTTGCCGAGGGCCGCGACAACGGCTATTTCATCAAGCGTGCCGACGGCAGTGTCTGGCAGTGGGATCTGTGGCAGGCCGGCAACGCGATCGTCGACTTTACGAACCCGGCCGCGCGAGACTGGTTCAAGGCCAAACTGCGCCCGCTGCTCGAGATGGGCGTCGACTGTTTCAAGACCGACTTTGGCGAGCGCATTCCGCTCGATGGCGTCTATTTCGACGGCAGCGACCCCGAGCAGATGCACAACCTTTACACCCAGCTATATAACGAGTGCGTGTACGAGCTGCTCACCGAGCACTCGGCCGAAGACGCCATCGTGTTTGCGCGCAGCGCGACCGTCGGTGGCCAAAAGATGCCCGTGCACTGGGGTGGCGACAATTCGTCGACCTATCCGTCGATGGCCGAAAGCCTGCGCGGCGGTCTGAGCCTGAGCCTTGGCGGCTTTGGCTTCTGGAGCCACGACATCGGTGGTTTCGAGGGGCAGCCAGACCCCGGCGTATTCAAGCGTTGGGTGGCGTTCGGCGCACTCAGCTCGCACTCGCGCCTGCACGGCAACGAGTCGGTTCGTGTGCCTTGGGCCTTCGATGAGGAGGCGGTCGATGTGACGCGTCACTTCATGAAGCTAAAGGCGCGCCTGATGCCATACCTCTATGCGACCGCAATCGAGGCCAGCGAGCGTGGCATTCCGATGATGCGCCCAATGCTGCTCGAGTTTGCCGACGACCGCAACGCTTGGCACCTAGACGAGCAATACATGCTCGGGCCATCGCTGCTGGTGGCCCCGGTTATGCGCGCCGACGGCATCAAGCAGTTCTATCTGCCGGCCGGCACGTGGACCGACCTGCAGACTGGCGAAAAACTTGCCGGTGGTCAGTGGCATACCAAGCACTATGACTTCTTCGGTCTGCCGCTGTTTGTGCGCGAGGGGGCCGTGCTTGCGCTCGGCACGATCGACGACAACGCCGAATACGAATACCAGGATCACTTTGAGCTGGTCTCGTTTGGTGCCGAGGTCGGCACCGAGGTGGTAATCCATTCGCCAACCGGACAGCGGGCCGCGGGGCGCGCCCCAATCACAGTCAGCTGGAAGTAGGAGGGGTCTGCAAATGGCAAACCCGGCAATCGATACGGTCTTCTTGGCCGACCCAGCGGCGCATGTATTTGGCGATCGGCTGTATGCGTATGTGTCTTACGACCAGCCGTTCACCAACACGCACGACTCGATGGTGTCGTATCACTGCGTCTCGACCGACGACATGGTCAATTGGGTCGATCACGGGCAAATTCTGGCACTCGAGCACGTCTCGTGGGCGCTCAGCCACATGTGGGCGATTGACTGCAACTTTTGGCAGGGGCGCTATTACCTGGTGTTCTGTGCGTTCGACAAGGCAACCTCGACCTTCCGCACCGGGCTAGCGGTGAGCGATCGCCCCGAGGGCCCGTTCGAAGACCTCGGCGTGATCGAGGGCGTCGAGTGGGGGCAAGACCCGACTTTCTTTGTCGACGAGATCGACGGCGTGCAGACGCCATACCTGGTTTGGGGTGGCCGCGGGGCTATCACAATGGCCGAGTTGAACCACGACCTGCGCTCGGTCAAGGTCGACACGATCACAGACCTGAGCGGTTCGCTCGAGGGATACGAGGGGCCGTTCATGCACAAGCACGACGATACCTATTACCTGACCTATCCGGCGCTCGACAACGAGCAGTGGCCGCAACGCATGTGCTTTGCCACGGCCAAGTCGCCGCTCGGGCCATACGTTGCCGGCGGGGTTTTCATTCCCGAATACCCGGGCAATTCGGGCACGATTCACGGGTCTATGGTCGAGTTCAAGGGCCAATGGTATGCGTTCTATCACTCGGCCTGGGTGTCGGGTCGGTCGACCTCGCGCTCGATGATGATCGACAAATTCGCCTATGGCCCTGCCGGCGAAATCCTGCCGTTTGAGCCGTCGCGCGATGGTGCAGTTGCCGGGGCGAACCGCACGATTGTGGTGCTTGATGCCGCGGCCGGTGCCACCTCGGGCGCTTTGCGTCACGGCACGCACATTGGTCACGAGCTAGCCGGTCACACCGGGCACGGCTATGTCGACCAGCTCGTCGGCCAAGAAACCGGCGCCTCGGTGCTGCTCGATTGGGGTGGCCGCGATGCCGACGCAACAGAGCGCGTGCGAGTGACGGTGCGTTATCGCAACGCCGCGGGCGACTTCAACGGCCGCGTGATGCTGGGCAATCACCTGTTTTACGACGGCAACCAGAACCAGTCGTATGAGCAATACATCAACCGCGGCACGGTATTTCCGTCGACGGGCGGGCAATGGCGCGATCTTGAGATCGGCGAGGCCGAGATTCGGCCGGGGCAGTATCGCGTGCGACTCTCGGCGAGCCACAACCTGGCCGCCCTCGACACCTCGGCAGGCGCAGCAGCGCTCGCCGCGGGCGGAATCCAGCTCGACTATTTCAAGATCGAAAGAATCGACTAGGAGTCGGAATCATGAACGTTCAGCCAGACTCAAATCAGCCAACGGCCAAGTTTGGTCCTGATTTCCTGTTTGGAGTGGCGACCGCCGCCTATCAAATTGAGGGCGCATACGATGCCGATGGCAAGGGGCGTTCAATCTGGGACACCTTTTGCGACGCTCCGGGCAAGGTGGCTCGCGGTGAGTCGGGCAAGCGCGCCAACGAGCACTACTTGCGCTATCGCGACGACGTGGCTCTAATGACTTCGCTCGAGAGCCAGGCATACCGTTTCTCGCTGGCCTGGACTCGCATGTTTCCCGAGGGTGATGCGCGTCGCGAACAGCGCGGTTTCGACTTTTATGACCGGCTAATCGACGAGCTGCTGACCGCCGGCATCAAGCCGTTCGCAACGCTGTACCACTGGGACTTGCCGCAGAGCTTGCAAGATATCGGCGGTTGGACTAACCGCGAAATTCCAAAGCGCCTGGCTGACTATGCGTTTGCTGCGGCCGAGGCGTTTGGCGACCGAGTTCAGCACTGGGCAACCATTAACGAGCCATGGGTCATGTCGTGGCTGGGCTATGGGCAGGGTTATCACGCACCCGGCGAGGCAAGTTTCGAAAAGGCCATTGCTGCGTCGCATCACACGGTTCTTGGCCACAACCTTGCCTTAGCCGCAATCAAGCAGGCCGCACCAACCGCGTTGGTTGGCCCGGTTTTGAGTCAGAGCCACCCCGACGTCGACGACATCACCGACCCTGATCAACTGACCGCGGCCGCCGCTTTCGACTTGAATCAAAATCGATTCTGGATGGACGCCTTCTTCAAGGGCGAGTATCCCGAGTTGGCATATCGCCTTTATGGCGACGCCTTGACTTCGGTGATTCACGAGGGTGATTTGACTCCGGCGCCTCACGACTTTTTGGGCGTGAACTACTACTTCAACACCCGAATCGGCCACCGCGTGGCAGCTGACAATCCAAATCGAGTTCGCGTGGTCGACCGGCTAACTGGGTTGGCGATGGAGAGCACCTCGGTGGGGCAGTTGACCGACATGGGTTGGCCAATCACCCCATTCGGCCTAGAAGACCTGCTGGTGCGCTGGACTCGCGAATACGAAAACCTGCCGCCGCTGTATGTGACCGAGAACGGTGTGGCGTATGACGACGAGCCGGGTGTCGACGGCGAAATCCACGATGTTCGCCGCATTGCCTATTTGAACGACCATCTGCTCGCAGTTGCTTCGGCGGTTGAGCGCGGCGCCGATGTGCGGGGCTATTTTCAGTGGTCGCTCATGGATAACTTTGAATGGGCCG
>JBEEJX010000015.1:0-4450 GCA_041168965.1 Actinomycetota bacterium | reverse complement strand
CTCGGTAACGGTTGCGCCATTCACCGAGTTGTACGACGACATGATGGTCCAGGCGCCACCCTGAGTCACTGCGTCTTCGAACGGACGCAGATACAGCTCACGCAACGTGCGCTCGTCGACCGTGACGTTGGCGGTGTAGCGGTGGGTCTCAAAGTCGTTGGCCACATAGTGCTTAGGGCACGCACCGATGCCGCGCTCCTGAACACCGATTGTGTATGAAGTTGCGAGTGCACCCGAGAGCATCGCGTCTTCGCTGAGGCACTCAAAGTGACGGCCACCGAGCGGCGATCGGTGCAGGTTGATGGTCGGGCCGAGAATTACGTCGACGCCCTTGCGTTCAGCCTCAATTGCGAGCGCATCGCCATAGCGTTTTGCAAACGAGCGCGACCAAGTCGATCCGAGCGACGAACCCGATGGCAGGTTGGCCGAGTTATCGCGCTCGTCCCAGAATTCACCGCGAACACCTGCGGGGCCATCGCTCAAAAGCAGCTTTCGCAGGCCAATGCGGTCGTTTGGAACGGTGTTCCAGAAGTCAAAACCAGTTAGGAAAGCGACCTTCTCCTCGAGAGTTAGGCGCTTGGCGAGTTCTTGGGCCTTGGCGTTGTGCGACATTATTTGCCTGCTTTCTTTTTGTGTTCCTGAATCAAGTCGCGGTACCAACCGGCACTGCGCTTGGGAATTCTCTTTTGGGTTGCGAAATCGATATAGACCAAGCCAAAGCGCTTGCTGTAGCCCTCGGCCCACTCAAAGTTGTCCATGAATGACCATGCGAAATAACCGCGAACGTCTACCCCTTCGCCGGCAGCACGGCCGATGGCGTTGATGTATCCGTTCAGATAATCGATGCGGTCTGGGTCGCTGACTTCGCCGTTTGGATCGACATAGTCGTCGAGCGTGATGCCGTTCTCGGTTATGTAAATCGGCAGACTCGAATACTCAGCTGAGACGCGCTTGAGAATTTCGTAGAGCGCATCGGGAGTATTTGGCCATCCCCAGTTCGACTGGTGATTCGGCTGAGCCTGATGAATCTTGATGCCGCCAGGCTCGCTTGCGTCGGCCTGAGCCAGCATCGAGTGATAGTGATTGACACCGACAAAATCGGTTGGCGTCGAGATGACCTCAAGGTCGCCAGGTTGCACTAGTTCGCCGGCGGCAGGTTCACGATTGAGCCCGAACTCACCAAACACCTTGAAAGTCGACTCTGAGTAGGCGCCCAGATAAACCGGCGCCATTGTGATTTGGTTCATGCGAGCATCGAGCTGTTCGGTGACCTCGAGGTCGGCCGCGCTTTGCGAGTATGCCTGTGCGCGCGAAAGGATGTTGGTGATGCCGACGCGAAGCGTTGGATCGACCGCACGCATTGCCTTGACGGCCAAACCGTGACCGAGCAACACGTGGTGCATCGCGCGAATGGCTAGTCGGTCGTTTGTGAAGCCCGGCGCCTGCACACCCCAACTGTGACCCAAAAAGGCCACGCACCAGGCCTCGTTTATGGTGATCCAGTCGTGCACCAAATCCTTGAATGCAGCAACGACAAGCGCCGAATAGTCTGCAAAGGCTTGCGCGGTTGAGCGAGCCGGCCAACCACCTTCGTCTTGAAGTGTCTGCGGCAGATCCCAGTGGTAGAGCGTTACGAAAGGTCGGATGCCGCGGTCGAGGCATCCTTGAATCAGGTTTCGATAAAACTCGATACCCTCGGCATTGAGCTCACCGCGACCGGTCGGCTGCAGGCGAACCCAGCTGAAATTGAGGCGATATGCCGGGAACCCCAGTGACTGCATCAGATCAAGGTCGCCGGCCCAACGGTGATAGTGATCGCAGGCGATGTCGCCCGTGTCGCCGTTGCGGGTCTTGCCTTCGGTGTGCGCAAAGGTGTCCCAAATTGAAACTCCGCGACCACCCTCGCGCGCCCCACCCTCGATCTGATAGGCCGCGGTTGCGGTGCCCCAAACAAAGTCGGAACGCAGATTTTTGAGCGTGACTGGCCGAATAACTGAGTGCCTTGGCATGATGCTGCGGTGCTCCGACTAGATCAGGCCGGCATCGAGCAGACGACGGCGCTCGTCGCGACGCACCTTCTGTTCGACCGGGTTAGGCACTGGTGCAGCCATCATCAATCGCTTTGTGTAGGCATGCTGCGGATTCGAGGTGACCTGCTCGGCATCGCCCCACTCGACGATCTCGCCTTTATACATCACGGCGACGCGGTGGCTCAGGTGACGCACAACGGCGAGGTCGTGACTGATGAACAGGTAGGCAACCCCGGTGCGCTGCTGAATCTCTAGAAACAGGTCAAGCACGCGCGACTGCGTGGTTAGGTCGAGTGCAGATACCGGCTCGTCACAAACGATTAGCTTTGGGTCGAGTGCTAGGGCGCGGGCGATGGCGATGCGTTGACGCTGGCCGCCCGAGAATTCCTTCGGGCGACGATCGGCCGCATCCGAAGGCAGACCAACCGAATCAAGCAGCTCACGAACGCGAATGGAGGCGTCGTTCTTGGTCCAGGCGCGCACCATCATTGGCTCAGCCAAAATTTGTTCGATGCTCATCGATGGGTTCAGCGACGAGTACGGGTCTTGAAAGACCACCTGAATGTCGCGGGCGAGTTCGCGGCGCTGCGAACGCGATGCGTGGGCGATTTCTTTGCCCTCCATCGTGATCGAGCCTGCCGTAACCGGAGCCAGACCCAACACTGCACGACCAAGAGTGGTCTTGCCCGAACCTGACTCGCCAACCAGACCGACGCATTCGCCGGCTCGAATGTCGAGCGAGACACCGTTGAGCGCCTTGAAGTCTTTCTTGAGGCCCTTGCCCTTATAGGTGACGTCGACGTCGGTGACGCGAAGCAGTTCGCTCATTAGTTGTCTCCCTTCGGTGCGACGTATGCGCCGCGCGCAGGGCCACCCTCGAGAATCGAGTTGAGCAGCGACTGCGTGTATGGGTGTTTTGCATTTTGGAAGATCTCGAGCACGTTGCCCGATTCGACGATCTGGCCGTCTTTCATGACGTTCAGGTAATCGCACAGGTCGGCGACCACACCGAAGTTGTGGGTCACGAGCAGCAAGGCCATGTGGCGTTCGGCCTGCAGGTCGCGCAGCAGATCGAGCACTTCAGCCTGCACGGTCACGTCGAGGGCCGTGGTCGGTTCGTCAGCGATGATCAAATCCGGGTTGCAGCTAACAGCGCCGGCAATCAGCACTCGCTGCGCCTGACCACCCGAGATTTCGTGCGGGAATTTCTTCATGGTGAGCGCTGGGTTTGGAATGCCGACGCGCTCCAGCAGCTCAACGGCACGGGCACGCGCCTCGCGCTTGCTGATTTTTAGCACCTTGACCATTGGTTCGATTAGCTGAGTGCCAATCGAGAACGATGGGTCGAGGTTGCTCATCGGTTCCTGCGGAATGTATGCGATTCGACCGCCACGCACAGCGTCGTAGTCCTTCGCAGTTGCACCAGACAGCTGAACGCCGTCAAAGACTATCGAACCCGATACGAGACGCCCGCCCTTTGGCAAGAGCCCAAGCACCGAGAACGCGGTCTGGGTCTTACCTGAGCCCGATTCGCCGATGAGGCCCATGACCTCGCCTTTGCGAATGTCGAGCGTGATTCCGTGCACGACCTGCTTGACGCCGCCGTTGCCATCTGGATAGCCAATGGCCAAATCCTTGACGTCGAGCAACTTTGGCTTCGCATCGCGAGCCACATCGGCGTGCACGATTACCTCAACCTTGGCTGGGGCGTTGCTGACAGCGGCGCCCGCCTTGGTCTTCTTGCGACCCTTGTCGACCGACTCGATCTCGTCGCGCAGGGTGTTAGCAAAGATAGCCAGGGCCAGAGTCGTAATGGCGATCACGAGGCTTGGGAAAGCCAGCAGGGTTGGCATGTTGTACATCTTCTTGAAGCCGTCGGCCAGCGACGAACCCCAGCTTGGCTCCTTGGCATCGCCAAGACCAAGGAATAGCAAGCCCGACTGAATCGCGATTGCGATCGAGGCAATCACACCGGTCTGGATGATGACCGGAGCACGCACGGCGCCGAGCACGTGACGGCTGATGATTCTGAAATCGCCCAGACCCGATACCTTGGCGGCATCAACGAACAGCTCGGCCTTGACGGCACGCACCTGAACATAGACCAAACGAAAGTATGCCGGCGAGAGCAGCACGCCAAAGATCGCCATTGCGATCCACATCGACGAACCGAGGACGGTCGCAGCCGCGAGGATCACAACAAGTCCAGGCAGCGCCATGATCAACGAGGTGGTCCAGTTTGACAGCGTGTCGAACCAACCGCCGAAATAGCCGGCAATCAAACCTGCAATCACACCGATGAACAAGGCCACAGCGATGCCCACCGAAGCGGTTTCGAGCGAGAACTGTGAACCATAGATCAGGCGAGCCAGCACATCGCGACCGGCCGAGTCTGTGCCCAGCCAGTGTTCGGCGTTCGG
>JBEEJX010000014.1:0-3862 GCA_041168965.1 Actinomycetota bacterium | reverse complement strand
AGGTTGAGGTCAAGGCCGAGTGCGGTTACGACACCGCCAACTGCCAGAATCGGCGCCGAAAGCAGCATCGTACTGCCGGTCAGCACCAGCATTTGTACTTGCAGCACGTCGTTGGTCGAGCGAGTGATCAGCGATGGCGTGCCAAAGGTGTTCACATCTCGCTCAGAGAAACGGCCAACCTGGGCGAACACCGCACCGCGAATCGCGGCGCCAACGGTCATGGCTAGTCGTGAACCGAAATATGTCGCCACAATCGCTGCAGCCACCTGACCGAGCGAGATCAGCAGCATCTGCCCGCCGACCGACAGAATGTAGCCGGTGTCACCCTTGGCCACGCCGTTATTGATGATGTCGGCATTCAAGGTTGGCAGCGACAACGAGGCCATCGACTGCGCGAACTGAAACACCATCACGGCCAAAATCAGCAGCCAGTGCGGCTTGAGGTAATGCACGAGGATTCGCCAGAGATTCACCTATTCAGTATGCGCCGAGCGCGACGCAAAAATGCCCCGATTGCTCGGGGCATTTTCGGCTTTGGCTAACTCAAGCGACTACTTTGTGCCGCTCAACTTAATAACGACTCGGCGAGCCGTGTCGGCCGTGTCGGTTGCCTTACGTGCTGGCACAACATTGATCGTCACGGCCGCAAGCCTGGCCTTGAGATAGGCGGCCACGGCCTTGGCGCGGGCGTTTGCCACGGCAAGGTCAAGGCGTGACACCTTGGTCTTTTGGGCAAAGCCCTGAACCGTCACGGCGAATGCCTTGAGATTCGAGCCCGCGGCCACAATCGCATCAAGAACCGCCTTGTCGGCAGCATCTAGAACCGCGTTGCCAGGCGCAAAGCGCACAGTCTTGACGCTGTTAACCTTGGTCGGCGTCACAACGACAGGCGGTTCGGTTGGGGTCGGCGTAACCGTTGGGCTAGGCGTCACAGTCGGGGTCGGAGTCGAAACCGGCGTGCTGCTGCTGTTGTTCGAGTTGCCCGGCACGCTGGCTGCACCGAAGTGCGCAGTTGCGGTCGCGGCGGTCGCCAGGGTCACGGTGCAGGTTGCAGTCGTGCCGGTGCACGAGCCTGCCCAGCCGGTGAAGCTCTGGCCCGAGTCAGGCACCGCGGTCAGCGTGACAGTTGAGCCGGTCGAGAACGCATACGCACAGGTGCCACCACTACACGCGATGCCACTCGGTGAGCTGGTCACGGCGCCCGGCTCCTGGTTCGGAATCACTACGTCGAGGGTTACGTTGCTCGATGGGTTCATCGGCCAGGGGTCAAGGATGTCGCCGATCGTGCCGACGGCCGCAGTGTTTTGACGCGATTGACCGCCAACGTTGTCGAACGATCCGGCCAGATAGACCACCGACGACGAGACCGAAATGCCTCGCACCTCGCCGGTGTCGGCACGCCAGCTGCTCAGCGCGCCCGTTGCCGGATCAACCTGGGCAATGCCCTGGGCACTGTTTGAACCGTCGGTGACCGTGATTGCGTTGCCACCGATGTATAACTTGGTCTGGTCGACCGAAGGCGTGATTGCAAACACCCAGCTCGATACATTCGGGTTGAAGCCGGTGTCTAGCGCACCCGTTGTCTTATCGACCGCAGCGATGAAGTTGCGAGTCTGCCCATTGACCTGACCAAAGTAACCGCCAATGTAGACACGGTTGCCCACCACCGCGATTGCCTCGAGGAACGACCAGATTTGAGTGCCAACACCTGTGTCGACCTGGAAGGCCGAATTGATGGCACCGGTGGTTGCGTTTAGCGAGGCAACGTTGTTGTGCGCGGCACCACCGGCATTGGCAAAGTCGCCTCCGATGAACAGGGTCGAACCCGAAAGGGTCATGGTGCGCACGGCACCGTCGAGCTGCGCATCGAACGAGGTGTCGAGCGCGCCGGTCGTCGGGTCTACGACCGCCAGGTTTCGCATCGGAGTCGAACCGACGTTGTTGAACCAGCCAGCCATATAGACCTTGTTGGTGGTGGCGATGATGCTCACGGCACGACCGTCTGGGCTCGGATTCCAGGCTGTTACGGCTCCCGTTGTGTCAACCGCGCCCGCACCCGAGCGAGACTGACCGTTGATGATCGAGAAATTGCCACCCATGTAAACGGTGTTGCCCGATCGGCTAAAGGAAAAGACCGGGCCATTAACGGCAGGCGCCCAGTTAGTGATCAGGCCGGCGGCGTCAACGGCTGCGGCGTGCATGCGGTGGAGTCCGCCGACTGCACTGAAATCACCGAGGATGTAGACCTGTGTCGGGGTCGAGGCTATGCCCGAAACACGCGATTGAGAACCATTGTTTTGATCGGCTACGTGTGGATCCCAAGAGGTCAAAACGCCAGTCGCGTCAACGGCTGCGGCATGATTGCGACCTACTCCTCCAACAAAGCTGAATACGCCAGCAAAGTAGACGGTGCTGCCCTGCATGGTCATGCCGTTGATTTCGTTTCCGGTCACGTTTGGATTCCAACTGGTCATCGCGTTGGTGGCGGTGTCAAATGCGGCCAGGTGGTTGCGCGTTGCGCCACCGGCACTCGTGAAAGCACCGCCGACGTAGACAACGCCGCCGCCTACTACGACGGCGGCAGCCTCAGAGTCGAGCTGTGCATCGAAGTTGCCGACGGCGCCTGTGATTGTGTTCACCTTGGCAACACCCGTGCGATTCTGGCCACCAACGGTCGAGAATGCGCCGGCAAGGTAGGTGTCGGCACCAGCGATAGCCATCGCCTTGACACCCCAGCCGCTAACGTTTGGGTTCCAGGAGGTGAGGCAGTCGGTCGCATCCCAGTTAGTCAGGCATGTTCCAGAAGCGCCGCCGGTGCGGGAATCGAGACGAATCGAAGCTGCAAGGTTGCGGGTGGCGCCGGCGATCGAACTGAAGTTTCCGGCAACGTAAACAGTGTCGGCTAGGAGCTCCAGGCTCATGACACCCGAGTTTGCATTCGGGTTCCAGCTAAGCAGCGTGCCGTCTGCCTTGATCGCTGCGATGCGATTGCGTGCGGTGCCATTGACCGCCGTGAACGAACCGCCGAGCAATACTACGTCGCCGTATACGGCGATGGCTAGAACGCCTTGACCACCAGTAACAGTTGGATGCCAAGTGCTATCGAGCGAACCATCGGCGTTGATGTGTGCAATTCGCGAAACCGAGGTGCCGCCGACGCTCGACATGGCTCCGCCGATGTACCAGCCGCCGTTGCCATCTGGCGCGGCAGCCTTTTCATAGGGCCATCCGTTGACGGCTGGATATGCAGGGTCAACCTCACCGGTGGTGGCGTCAACAACCGCAGCCTGTCCGGTGTTCCACGCCTGATACGAGGTGAAGTCGCCGCCCACATAGCGGATGCCCTGTGAGTCAGGGCTGGTCACGCTCCAAGCACGGCCGTTGAAGCCGGTCTGCTTGTCGATGCGCTGCACTGCCTGGGCTGGGGCTGCGCCAATCGTTGCGCCGATTAGCGCCGTTGCTGCCATGGCGATTGCGGTAATTATTGAGGTGGATTTGCGGGTGACTCGCTTGAAATGCATGACTGTTCCCTCGGTTGGTTATGAAGTTCCAGCCAAAGGTTACGTAACGCATTTCTGGCCAGCCGAGAATCTGGGGGAAATCCCTCGCGGTGGCGATGGGGGTGACCAGCGCTTGTTAGTTTTTAAGCATGAATGGCACCAGCCGACGCCTCGTTGTCGTCGAAGACGAACCACTGGTGCAAGACCTGCTCGTGCACGAGCTGAAACGTGCAGGTTTCGAGGTTCGGGCCGCAAATTCCACCTCGTCGGCACGCCAGGTAATCGATGAATTCGATCCCGACGTGATTCTGCTCGATGTCGATCTTGGTGCCGGCCCTAGCGGAATCCACTTGGCCCACCTT
>JBEEJX010000013.1:0-23814 GCA_041168965.1 Actinomycetota bacterium | reverse complement strand
CCGAAGCGTCATTGAACGCCAGCAACGCATCGCGATAGGTCTTGCCGGCGAGCGCAGGCACGTTTGCGAAATAGATTTCGTCGCCATCGAAATCGATCAGGTCGAGGGTTACGGCGGCGAGGCCTGGCTGGCGCGATGCCTGCGCGGTCACGCGAGCAATCACGTCGTGCGAGCGTATCGCAATCACTGCACCCTGGGTGGCAACCTCGAGGGCCTTGGCGGTGTGTGCGTCGTCAACCTCGGCGATGATCTTGAGGGCCGGATTGCTGTTGACTGCCTTGACCGCAAGCACGGTCGAGACGACCGCTGCATCGCCCGAGTCGTCGGCGTCGAGCACGATTACCGACTTGGCGCCACTAACGTTGGCGCGCTTCAGTTCGGTTGGGTTCATCGGGTCGCCCGAACGGGTGATCACCTTGAGGTTGCCGAGGCCATTCTCGATGTGATCGGCAATCGCGTCTTCCATAAAGTCGCGCGACTGGTTGGCAAAAATCACCACGAGTGGCTTGGCCACGTTTTCGTTCGCGATCGCCAGCTCTTTCAGAATTGGGTAGACACGGTTCGACCAACCAAGAATGAGCGTGTGGTTCGACTGAATCACCGGGCTCTTGCCCTTGCGCAGCTTTTCAAAGGTTCGGTTAATGACGCCAACCATGTAACCGGTGACGCTTGCGCCAAGGGTGATGGTGACGGCCCAAATCAGAATTCCTAGGATGCGCTCTGCCCAGGTGGCTTCGCCGCCCTTGCCGAGGATTCCGGCGAACTGGTTCCAGAACGTGTTGAAGTCTGGAGCGGTCAGTGGGTCGCCCGCATAGAGGAACGGCAGTGCATACAGCGCGTACTTGATCAAAACAATCAGGATCGACGCTACGACCAGCGCACCCAACATGTATGCGACGAACGCGCCACCGTTGGCGATCGAGTTGTCGAAGTTGTAGCGCAGCTTGGTGAAGAAGCTGACCTTGTTTGCCTTTGGAGCGGCGAGTTCGCCCTGAGCGCCCTGACCGAATGAACGAGTTTCGTCTGTGTTTGCCATAGCCGAAAGTCTAGTTAAAGCGTTGCGGGTGCCGATGTTCACACACCAGCACCCGCGCAGTTTCAGCGGCCTGACCGCCGCAGCTATTCGAGCTCGTCGGCGCCAGGCGTGACGATGAGCTCGACGCCACCTTCGGCAACGTCGACACGCACCGATGAACCGTCGTGAATCTCACCGGCCAACAACAGGTTGGCCAGTCGGTCGTCGATTTGCTGTTGCATCAGACGACGAAGCGGGCGGGCTCCATAGATCGGGTCATAACCGTGATCGGCCAACCAGGTGCGTGCGGCCGGCGTGACCGCCAACTGCAGGCGGCGGGCGGCAAGACGCTTGCCCAGACGGTCGATGTTCAGCTCGACGATTTGACCGAGCTCGAGGCGATCGAGCGAGCTAAAGACCACGATGTCGTCGAGGCGGTTCAGGAACTCGGGCTTGAACGATGCGCGCACGGTGGCCATGACTCCCTCGCGCTTCTGAGCCTCGTCGAGCTCTGGGTCGATCAAGAACTGCGAACCGAGGTTCGAGGTCAGAATCAAGATCACGTTCTTGAAGTCGACCACACGACCCTGGCCGTCGGTCAGACGCCCGTCGTCGAGCACCTGCAGTAACACGTCGAAAACCTCGGGGTGAGCCTTCTCGACCTCGTCGAGCAGAACCACCGAGTATGGCCGTCGGCGCACGGCCTCGGTCAACTGG
Organism: Actinomycetota bacterium; assembly: GCA_041168965.1. Taxonomy (GTDB): domain Bacteria; phylum Actinomycetota; class Actinomycetes; order Actinomycetales; family Microbacteriaceae; genus Rhodoluna. The sequence goes on along the minus strand of JBEEJX010000013.1, from coordinate 22,082 downwards.
CCGCCTTCTTCGTAGCCGATGTAACCCGGAGGCGCACCGAGCAGGCGACTAACGCTGTGCTTTTCGCCATATTCGCTCATGTCGATGCGAACGATGGCCTTCTCGTCGTTGAACAAAAACTCGGCGAGGCTCTTGGCCAGCTCGGTCTTGCCAACGCCGGTTGGGCCAAGAAACAGGAACGAACCGGTCGGGCGATTCGGGTCGCTGATGCCAGCCTTGGTGCGGCGAACCGCATCGCTGACCACCTTGACGGCCTTCTTTTGACCAATCAGGCGCTTGCCCAGTTCGGCCTCGAGGTTAAGCAATTTTTCGCTCTCGCCGGCGAGCAGGCGGCCGGTCGGAATGCCCGTCCAGGCGCTGACCACCGCAGCGATGTCGTCGTCGGTGACCTGGTCGCCAACCATGCGATCGGCGTCGTTCTGTTCGTCGCGTTCGGCATCGGCCAGCTGCTTTTCGAGCGCCGGAATCTCGCCATAAAGCAGTCGTGATGCCTTCTCGAGGTTGGCCTCGCGCTGGGCGCGATCAGCCTCGATGCGCAGCGCGTCCAGCTTGGTCTTGAGGTCACCGATGCGGTTGAGCGAGGCACGCTCTGCCTCCCAGCGCGCGTTCAGCGCGTCGAGTTGCTTCGACTTTTCGGCCAGGTCTTCGCGCAAGCGCTCGAGGCGCTCCTTCGAGGCCTCATCTTTCTCTTTCTTAAGCGCGAGTTCTTCGAGCTTGAGACGGTCGACCTGACGACGCAGTTCGTCAATCTCGACAGGGGCCGAATCGATCTCCATTCGCAGGCGCGATGCTGCCTCATCGATGAGGTCGATTGCCTTGTCTGGCAGCTGTCGACCGGTGATGTAGCGGTCGCTCAGACTGGCGGCAGCAACCAGGGCGTTGTCGGCAATCGACACCTTGTGGTGTGCCTCGTAACGCTCCTTCAATCCGCGAAGGATTGCGACGGTGTCGACGACGCTCGGTTCGCCGACGAACACCTGCTGAAAACGGCGTTCGAGGGCAGGGTCTTTTTCGATACGCTCACGGTATTCGTCGAGCGTGGTTGCGCCGATCAGGCGCAGCTCGCCACGAGCAAGCATTGGCTTGAGCATGTTCGACGCATCCATCGCGCCGTCGGCAGCGCCGGCACCAACCAGGGTGTGCAGCTCGTCGACGAAGGTGATTACCTCGCCCTCGGCGGCGTTGATTTCATTAAGGACGGCCTTGAGGCGTTCCTCGAATTCGCCACGAAACTTTGCGCCGGCAACCATCGCAGCCAGGTCGAGGCTGATCAGCTGCTTGCCCTTGAGGCTCTCGGGAACGTCGCCCGCGACGATGCGCTGGGCAAGCCCCTCGACCACCGCGGTCTTGCCAACGCCTGGCTCGCCAATGAGCACTGGGTTGTTCTTGGTGCGGCGGCTAAGCACCTGCGATACACGACGAATCTCGGCATCGCGACCGATCACGGGGTCGAGCTTGCCGTTCTTGGCGAGGTCGGTCATGTTGACACCGAATTGTTCGAGTGCCGATTTTTGTTCTTCTTGGTTCTGTTGTTGCATTGTGTTCCTCCTAGCGCTGGCGCCAGAGCACGACCGAGGTCGCGCGCGACGGGCGTCGGCCCGCTGCCATGCTGACAACACCCTGATCGCCCGCGGCAAAAACGCGTGCGCCAGGCCGTGCCATCAGTTCGTTAGCAAGAGCCTTCTCGAGTTCAGCCACTCGTTTGACGAGTGCGGCATTCTGGTTTTCGAGTTCCAGAATTCTGCGGATGCCTTCGAGCGAGACACCCTCAGAAGAGAGGCGAGCGATCTCGCGCAGTTGCGCGACGTTTCGCATTGTGTAGCGACGGGTTTGCCCGCCGGTGCGTTCGGGCACGACCAGACCGATGCGGTCATAGTCGCGCAGAGTTTGCGGATGCATCATGGCCAGCTCGGCTGCAACGCCGATCGCAAAGATTGGGCTGTTTTCGTCGAGCTGTTCCATTTAGAGCAACCCCGCCTTATTGAGCAGATCCGCGCGTGGGTCTTCGTCGGGCAGCAGCTCGTCGAATTCGCGAAGCGCCTTGGCCGCTTTCTCGGTGACGTGCGCTGGCACGGCAATCTCGACGGTTGCGAGCAGGTCGCCCTCGCCCTTTGCCGTCACTACGCCACGACCCTTGACGCGCAAGACGCGTCCGTTTGGCGTGCCCGGAGCAACCTTGAGTTTGACCGGTTCGCCGCCCAGAGTCGGCACCTGAATGGTTGCCCCAAGCACAGCCTCGGCAAAGGTCACAGGCACACTGACGCGCAGGTTGTTGCCGTCGCGAGTGAACACCGGATGCGCCTTGACGTGAATCGTGACCACTAGGTCGCCGGTCTCGCCGCCGTTTGGGCTGGCCTGGCCCTTGCCCCGCACCTTCAGCTTTTGACCGTCCTGGATGCCGGCCGGCACCTTGAGGTTGATCGGTTCGCCGTGGCCGTGCAGCTGCATCTTGACGGTTGCACCCTTGACCGAATCGATGAAGTCGATGGTCTTTGAGGTGGTTAGGTCGCCGCCGCGCTGAGGGCCACCGAAGCCGCCAAAACCGCCGCCAAAACCGTTCGCGCCGCCGCCACCAAACAGGTTGGCGAAGACATCTTCAAAGCCGCTCGCGCCACCGGGAAAGCCCTGGCCGCCGAAGCCACCAGCACCCGCGCCACCAGGGAAGCCGGCGCCGCCGGTAAAGCGAGCACCGCCACCCATGGCACGAACCTGGTCATACTCGGTGCGTTGCTGTTTGTCGCTCAGCACCGAGTAGGCCTCAGAGATTTCTTTGAACTTGGCCTCGGCCTTGGCATCGCCCGGATTGGTGTCTGGGTGATACTGGCGCGACAGTTTGCGATAGACCTTCTTGAGCTCGGCCTCAGAGACATCCTTGGCAACACCAAGAATCTTGTAGAAGTCTTTTTCGAACCAGTCTTGACTAGCCATCTTTGCCTCCTCTGCTTAGTTCGTTGTGGTTTGTGTTTCAGTATGCGTTGCGGGTTCGGCCTGGGTTTTAGCCCTCGGCCGGAATGAACACCGCGACCATGGCCGGGCGCAACATGCGATCACCCAGGGTGTAGCCCGGTTCGACAACGTCGGCAACGACCATCTCGGTGACCTCAGGGTTTGGGGTCTGCACGAGTGCGTTGTGGAGCTCAGGGTCGAACTTGTCGCCCTTGGCGCCAAACTGCTTGAGGCCAAACTTGTCGCCGGCATTGCGGATCTTGGTGACCACCGATGCGAATGGCGAACCCTCAAGATCGCCGTGCGCCTCGGCGCGGCTGAGGTCGTCGAGCGCTGGAAGCAGCGCGCGCAGCACCTCGGCCACCGCGTTGGTGCGGGCCAGATCGCGGTCGCGTTCGACGCGAGCCTTGTAGTTGACGAACTCGGCCTGCAGGCGTTGAAGGTCGGCTAGCAGCTCGGCCTCCTTGCTGATCGGGCCGGTCTCGTCGACCAGGTCGGCCAGTTCGGCGTCGACCGCGTCGGTCTCGGTTGGGGCCGAGTCGAGGTTGTTAGCCTCGCTCGACTCCTCCGGGTTTAGGTTCTCGTCGGACATTACTTCTTCTCGTCTTCGTCGTCGACAACCTCGGCGTCGACAACGTCTTCGCTCGAAGCCTCGGCCCCTGCCTCGCCCTCGGTCGCCGACTCGGCCGATGCGGCGGCATAGATTGCCTCGCCCAGCTTCTGCTGCGACTCAACGAGGGTGTCGAAGGTGGTCTTGACGGCCTCAACATCGTCGCCGGCGAGCGCCGACTTGAGCGCGTCGACGTCGGCGGTGACCGAGGTCTTTACGTCTTCAGGCAGCTTCTCGTCGTTTTCTTTGATCAGCTTTTCGGTCGAGTAGACCAGCTGCTCGGCGCTGTTGCGGGTGTCTTGCTCTTCGCGGCGCTTCTTGTCTTCGGCAGCGTGCTCTTCGCCTTCGCGAACCATGCGCTCGATGTCTTCCTTCGACAGACTCGAACCACCGGTGATGGTGACCGAGGCTTCCTTGCCGGTGCCCTTGTCTTTAGCCGAAACGTGCACGATGCCGTTTGCGTCGATGTCGAAGGTGACCTCGATCTGAGGAATGCCGCGAGGCGCAGGCGCGATGCCCGAGAGCTCGAAGTTGCCGAGCGACTTGTTGTCGCGGGTGAACTCGCGCTCACCCTGGTAAACCTGGATGCTCACCGAAGGCTGGTTGTCGTCTGCGGTGGTAAAGGTTTCGCTGCGCTTGGTCGGGATCGCGGTGTTGCGCTCGATCAGCTTGGTCATGATGCCACCCTTGGTCTCGATACCGAGGCTCAGTGGGGTCACGTCGATGAGCAGCACATCCTTGCGCTCGCCCTTCAGAACGCCGGCCTGCAGGCTTGCGCCAACGGCTACGACCTCGTCAGGGTTTACGCCCTTGTTTGGCTCGCGGCCACCGGTCAGGCTCTTGACGAGCTCTGAAACCTGAGGCATGCGGGTCGAACCACCAACGAGCACTACGTGTGCGATGTCGGCAACCTTTACGCCGGCCTCCTTGATTACGTCGTTGAACGGCTTCTTGGTGCGCTCGAGCAGGTCGGCGGTCATCGACTCGAACTGTGCGCGAGTGATGGTCTCGTCGAGGTTGGCTGGGCCGTTCTCGGTGAGGCTGAGGTATGGCAGCTGGATGCTGGCTGAGGTCGACTGCGAGAGTTCCTTCTTGGCCTGCTCTGCCGCTTCCTTCAGGCGCTGAAGAGCGATTTTGTCGTTTGCGACGTCAACGCCGGTGGTCTCTTTGAACTTCTTGACCAGGTGCTCAACGATGCGGGCGTCCCAGTCGTCGCCACCAAGGCGGTTGTCGCCCGAGGTTGCGCGAACCTGAATGGTCGAGAAGTCGTCGTCCTTGCCAACTTCGAGCAGCGATACGTCGAAGGTGCCGCCACCAAGGTCGAACACGAGGATCAGTTCGTCTTCTTTGCCCTTGTCGAGGCCGTATGCGAGTGCCGCAGCGGTTGGCTCGTTGATGATGCGCAGCACGTTGAGGCCAGCGATCTCGCCGGCATCCTTGGTTGCCTGACGCTCGGCGTCGTTGAAGTATGCCGGAACGGTGATTACGGCATCGGTGACTGCCTCGCCAAGGTAGGTCTCGGCGTCGCGCTTGAGCTTGGCCAGGATTCGGGCCGAGATCTCTTGCGGGGTGTACTTCTTGCCGTCTACGTCGAAGGTCCAGTCGGTGCCCATGTGACGCTTGACCGAAGCGATGGTGCGGTCAACGTTGGTGACTGCCTGGCGCTTGGCGGTCTCGCCAACGAGAACTTCGCCGTCCTTGGTGAAGGCGACGATCGATGGGGTGGTGCGGAAGCCCTCCGCGTTTGCGATTACGGTTGGCTCGCCACCCTCGAGAACGCTAACTGCGCTGTTGGTGGTTCCAAGGTCGATGCCTACTGCACGTGCCATGTTTTTATCTCCTTCTGCTCAACTTGAGCCGTGTTGACTCAAGTTTCACATCACGAGATTTTGTTGTCAAGCGCTCTCAGCAAAATCTAAGCCTTGTCGACTCAAGTTTGCTTTCGAAGCACCAAAGGCCAATATGCGGCAACAATTGTCGCAACTAGCACGCGAGTCAAAATGTACCCTCCAACCAAATACTGAGTCAGGTATACGGTTGCGCCGACGGCACCGACTGCAACCACAACCCATCGTGCAATGGTTGCCGCTTTGACGAGCTTGTCGCGCCCCCGCTCAACCCAGCGAGCCTTCAAAGCGAACAGCAGACTCCATAGCCAAGCCATCATCGGCGGATACCCTACCGCCAGGTACATCAGTGGCATGGTGAAACCCGAGACAACTGCGTAACTGATCGATTCCCCGGTGACTGCGAATCCGGAGTCAGGCTTGCCCAAAGCCCCTGATGTTTCTAGGACAGAGACCAGGTATGGCAGCAGCAGGAAAACAATCCACTGCGTTCTCGGTTTAGTCATTGCTTAGCTCCTAGAACTGAATGGCCTGAAGGCAAAATGCGCTGGTAGGCCCTTTTATAAGGCACTCTGCGCTCATAAGCGATAACCGAGCTAACGGCGTGAATGCTCCCGAATCTTGGCGGTAGTAAATTTCGTAATTTGGCATAGCCAAGTAGTTGAGCGAGCCCGTCACGTAGCCCGCCCGGTAGATGGCGACGGTGCTTGTTGAAGCGATTCCATTGGTGACCAATGTGTTGCAAAAGGGATTAACGACGTCTTGATCTAGGTGCAACGCTGCGCTATTCGCACTCAAGCTTGAAAGAGTGATTTTCATGTTGGCGTTGGAAGCGGTTTGCCTTGCGTCCTCGCGCCAATTGCCGTTCACATCATCAATCTGGCGAATCGTCGTTCCCACGTGTCGAACCGTGGTAACCGTTGGCCCAGCTGTCCAGTCGATATTAACGTCCATACGAGTTCTGTGACTCGCACCATCATTCGGGCTCCATGAGCGATTGTCGCCGACAAATCGGTAGCTGTAGAGGCTAAGCGGTGAACAAGGGCCGTTCGCAACCAGATTCACGTAGGGGTCTGGGATGAAGGTGTTCTGCCGGTAGGTGGTTTTGCTTGGCAAAGTAAGCGTCGTTGCCGCAACGGCGGTCGCCTGCATGGTCGCACTCAAAGGCGCAACCAAAGAGAATTGTGCAAACTCGAGGCTTTGGACTGCATTGCGATCGGTCGACGTTGAGTCATTCACAAAGACTTGGACTTGGAGTTTTTCACCCGGAGCGACTTGGGCGGTAGCCGAGCCTGAGTCGAGCACATCGAGCTTTTCTCCATTTAGTAGCACCGCAACGGAAGTTGCGTCGAGCGATGGGTCCCACGCAACTGCAACCTGATTCGCTTGCACTTCAACTGCGGCGGCGAGGCCGTCACCAGCGCCGAGGCCGGCATACTTCACATAGGCAGGTCCATCCGGGGTCGCAACCACAACAGTGCCCATGTCGCCCTGCAAGTCACCGGAAATTACAGTCCTTTGCTGCGAATCTACTTGGAGGTAATCGACGCTCCAAGCTCCATCATCGGAATATAGCAAGATAGTTTCGTTTCGCTCAATTGCCCAAGTTGCCGGTGCGCCGATGAGCGCAATTGCAGAAGCAACCGCCAGAGACAGCGTGAGTGAGACAGTTTTTTTCACGTTTCCCCCTGTAAATAACTAGTAGAAGAATAGTGATGCCCGAGCCCTTCTACAACATTTCGGGCACCACGCACCCGCGCCCGAAGCCCCGCCGCTAGGTTGAACACATGACCACACCTGAGGCAAGCAAGGCAAGCAAGCGCGCAACCTGGGCATGGGCCCTTTGGGACTGGGCCGAGCAGCCATACCCAACGATCATGCAGACCTTCGTCTTCCCGGTTTATCTGGCGGGGGCGGTGGCCGGCAAGGGCGGGCACGTCGATGCTCAGATCGGTGTGGCCACCGCAATCGCGGGGTTCCTGCTCGCGATTACAGCACCGGTGGTCGGCCGACGCAGCGACGAAACCGGCAAGCGCAAGTTCTGGCTTTTGATCAACACATACGTTCTGGTGGCAATCATGGCCGCCAGCTTCTTTATTGAGCCGAAGCCCGAATTCCTATTGGCTGGCCTCGTGCTCTATGCCGCCGGATCGGTGATTCAAGAGTCGGCGTTTATCAACTACTACGCCATGCTCAAGTCGGTCACCACCGAAAAGAACATCGGCAAGGTCTCTGGCTACGCCTGGGGCCTCGGCTACGTTGGCGGCATCCTGTTGCTCTGCATCTCGCTGTTCGGGTTCATCCTGCCTGGCCCAGCGACCTCGGTCGATAACGGCTTCTCAGTGCGCGTGGTGTTCTTGTTTGCCGCGGTCTGGACGGCCGTGTTCACGTTGCCGCTGGCCCTGCGCGTGCCCGAAATCGCAGCCAAACCCGGCCACAAGAAAGAGTCGATCGCCGAGTCATATCGCTCCCTCTGGAAGCAGCTGGTCACCCTGCGCCGCCAGGCACCCGAGACTTTCAAGTTCTTGGTCTCGTCGGCGATTTATCGCGATGGCCTAGCCGGCGTCTTCACGTTTGGCGCCGTGCTCGGCTCGCTCGCCTTCGGGTTTAGCCAGACCCAGATCATTCTGTTCGGCATCGCGGCCAACCTGGTTGCGGGCATCGGCGCCGCGGTCGGCGGCGTGCTCGACGACAAGCTCGGTTCGCGCACCGTGATTCTGGCGTCGCTGGTTGGCCTCATGATCGCCGGCACCGGCGTGTTTGTGTTTGCCTCGGCGGGCGCCATCACCTACTGGATCTTCGGGCTCCTGCTCTGCCTCTTTGTTGGCCCGGCACAGGCATCGAGCCGCACCTTCGTTTCGCGGTTCACCCCGGCCGGCCGCGAGGGCGAGGTCTTCGGCCTGTATCAGACCACCGGACGAGCCGTGTCGTTCCTTTCGGGAACGCTGTGGACGGTCTCGATCTCGGTGGCGCACACCGCGTTCGGTGTGAAGGATGCGACCATTTGGGGCATCTGGGGCCTGATGCTGATTCTCGGTGTTGGCGCCTGGCTGCTCAGCCGCGTGCACCCAAAGCCGGCGGTGCTCGACGCGTAACGGGTTCTCGATATGCAAAAAGATGGATGCGAATATCGCATCCATCTTTTTCTTGGCTCCGATTCGTAACTAGCTGTCGCTGTCATAGGAATGGCCGGAACTCTCGATTAGATTTTAGGCTCCCCCGCCGTGGCAGTCAACGTGTCTCGAAGCCTGTTGATAACTCAGCCACAGCGCTCGAGGAATGCTTAGGTTTGCCCGATGGAACTTCAAGACTGGCCCAGCCAAGTTTTTAGCAAGCCGAGATTCGGTCGCTATCTCAAATCAACTCGCGGCGACGAGGTGGCTGCGCTTGCCCTTTACCGCACAGAGTTGCACGAGGCCATGCAAACATTTCAACTTCTGTCGCTTCTCGAAGTTGGATTGCGAAATGGGGTTTGTTCGAGCCTCGAGATAGAGGGAGGACTATGGCACGAGGTGCTCGGTGCGACCCTGCGAGGCAGAAACGCCTTACAACTGCAGGCTGCTCAAAAATCAAGGGGCTCAGATTCGCGAGATCAGATGGTCACGGCGATGTCGTTTGGGTTCTGGTGCTCTCTGTTTTCGGCCCCTCTTGAGCCCGTTCTCTGGAGCAGGTATCTCAGCAAAATCGGTTCGGCCCAAGAATCGCTGCCGCGAAGGCAAATTGCGGGCGCTTTGTGGACGGCCAACAAATTGCGAAATCGAATCGCGCACCACGAGCCGATTGCCAAACCAAATCTTTCGAGTCAGGTTCACGACATTCAACGCGTTATCGCCTGGCTAAGTCGCGACTTGGCATATTTCGCGGAAAGCCTGAACCCAATGTACTCGGACTCCGAATTCGCAAGACCGCGCGCCGAACTGACCAATTTCGACAACTCGTAGAATTGAGGGCATGAGCAAGCGCGAACGCCAACACGGTCAACTTGAGGCCGCGGTGCTCGATGCGCTCTGGGCCATCGACACCGACGAGGCACTGACCTCGCAGCAGGTGCAGGATGCGGTCAACGCCGCAACCAATTCAGACCTCGCGCTCACGACCGTGCTGACCGTTTTGAGTCGCCTGGTCGACAAGGGCATGGTCGTGCGCCGAGCGGGCGAGGGCCGCGCGCTGATGTTCAGCGCCGCCCGCAGTCGCGAGCAGCACACCGCCGACGTGATGCTCAGCCTGGTTGCCGAGAGCGACAACCCACTGCTTGCGTTCAGTCACTTTGCCAAGGGCCTATCGCCTGCCGCCCTTGCGCAGCTTCGCGAAACACTGAACGGCGAATAGCCACTAATCGTGAGCCTCTCGCCTATCGCGCTGCCCCTCGCCATCGAGTGGGTGCTGCTGGTTACCTCGCTGGTGCCTCTGGTCGCGCCGGGTCGCGGCAACAACGCCCCCAATATCGCGATATTTTCGATGTTCGCCGCACTCTCAAGCGCCGTGGTCGCCCTCCTGCTGGCCGTGACTGTGGCCCTGCAGAGCCTGTTCAACCTGTGGCAGCACCTGGTTCAGATTCCGGCCAGCCAACACAACCCCGGCCACCTCGTGCCGGCACTCTTGTTGGCCGCGGCCCCATGGGCCCTGCTGGCCGGTGCGGGCATCAGCATCGCACTGATCAACCAGCGACTTGAGCCGGCCGTGGTCGCTGCGCGCGCGGCGCATCCGCAAATCGTGGCGACCCTCACGCCAGGCGGCACTGCTGCTGGAATCGAATATTCGACGATTGCGACGCCGGCCGTTTTGTCGTTCACAACTCGAGCCAACGGTCGCCCGACCATCGTCGTGTCGTCAGGCGCCCTGACCGCACTGACCCAAGGCGAACTCGAGGCCGTGCTGTGGCACGAGCGCGCTCACCTGCGTGGCCACCACAACGCGCTCAAAACCACTGCGGCACTGCTGGCTCAGTTGACGCCGCGCATCGCCGCATCGCTCGTGCTCGTCAATGAACTCGAGCGCCTTTGCGAGGCCGCTGCCGACAGGTATGCGTTAAAGCACACGAGCCACCAGCTGCTGCTGGCGGCTCGCGCAAAGTTTTAGCCTCGCGGCTGTGGGCGCTACTGCTCGAGCGGGTCGTTGCCCACGTCGGTGATGTGAAAGTTCATGAACGAACGCGACGCGGTCGGGCCACGCTGACCAAGGTAGCGGCTCAAATACTTGGCCGAACCGTATGGCGTCTCGCAGGCCGACGACAGCTGGAAGAAGCACAGCTGCCCAACCTTCATTCCCGGCCAAAGCTTGATCGGCAGGTTCGAGACGTTGGCCAATTCGAGGGTCACGTGGCCGTTGAAGCCGGGGTCAACAAAGCCCGCGGTCGAGTGCGTCAGCAGGCCGAGACGACCGAGCGAGCTCTTGCCCTCGAGGCGCGCGGCGATGTTGTCGGGCAGGGTCACAAACTCATACGTGCTGCCAAGCACGAACTCGCCAGGGTGCAGAATGAAGGCTTCATCGGCCGCCACCTCGACCAAGTGGGTGAGGTCTGACTGCTCTTCGCGTGGGTCGATGTAGGCGTACTTGTGGTTGTCAAACAGACGGAAGAACCGGTCAAGGCGAACGTCCATCGACGACGGCTGCAGCAGCTCCATGTCGAGGGGCTCGAGGCCAATGCGGCCCGCTTCGATTTCTGCGCGAATATCGCGATCTGACATCAACATGAGACAAACTTTAGCGGTTGACGCCCAGCCTGCGAGCGGCCGAGTGACCTATAGCGGCTAGTACTTGCCGTCGACGAGGGTCGCGTCGGTCACCAGCTGCAGGTGGTGCGTGTTGTTGTAGTAACCCTTGATGCCCTCGACGCCGATCGCGAACTCGACATACATGCCAGGCTTTAGCTCGCGGCCAACCACGACCTTCTTGGTGATCACGCCATCGGTCGCGTAATAAAAGCCATACTCGCCGCCACCGGCAAGGCGAATTCGGCCCTGCCCGTTGGCATCGATACTCAGGATGCGCCCAGCGACCACAACGTCGCCCGGCACCACCGGTGCGGGCTTGAGCGTCACCGCGTTGCCCACCACGACGCCAAAACCGAAGAGCAACACCATGAGGGTCAACGCCCAGCCGGTATTGATGTTCTTCCAGCGCGACGGGTAAAGCTTGCGATATGCGGATTTGCTTGCGGCCATTCCTCGACACTAATCGAAACGCGGGTCGATAATGCCGCAAACTTATCGGGTGAAGACCCTCGAACTTTTTCTGCAATTTGAAGACCAGTTGACGGCGAACCTGAGCGCCCACCCCGACGTGATTGGGTTGATTTTTGTTGGTTCGGCCGCCGACCATTCGCGGTTCGATGAGTGGAGCGACCACGACTTCTTCGTGGTGACCACCGAGGGTACCGGCGAGGCTCTTCGCCAAGACCTGTCGTGGCTGCCAAACGCCGACCAGGTAGCGATTCGCCCGCGCGAGACTGCCCACGGCCTGAAGGTGGTCTATCGCGATGGGCACGTGCTCGAGTTCGCGGTGTTCAACGATTCCGAGCTCGAGCTGGCAGGCGCAAACGCATACCTTGTCACGGTCGACAAGACGGGCAACATCGGCGAGCGCATGGCGGCCATCGCGGCAAAGTCGGCGGCTGCCGCGGCCAAGGCGATCACGGTCGAGTTCGACGAGGCGGCGCAGTATGAGCTGTTCTTGTGCCAGTTGCTCATCGGCGTTGGGCGTGCCCGCCGAGGCGAGGCGCTGATCGCTGGCGAACACGTGCGCAGCTGGGCTGTCGGCACACTCGTTGGCCTAATTCGGCATTGGCAACACCCGGTTCGCGGCACCGAACGAGCGACCGACAACCTGAATCGCCTGCGCCGCTTTGAAAAGCAGTATCCGACGCTCGGAATCCGGATCGCCTCGGCGCAAGAAAAGTCGGTCGAGGATTGCGCCCGGGCGCTGCTTGAGGTTGCGCTCGAAACCGGTGGCGGAAACCTTTCGCGCGAGCAGCACACTCAGGCGGCGGTGGTTAGCGCGCGCCTCGGCTGGAGCTAGCGTCGCGGCTGGAGCTAGTGCCCCAGGCCGGTGCGCTCGAATAGGCGCTTGAGCCAAGACGGCGCCCACCAGTTGACCTGCCCGAACAGGCGCATCAAGGCCGGCACCAACAGCGCGCGAACGAGTGTTGCATCGAGCAGAATCGCGAACGCGATGCCGATGCCCATCATTTTGATGATGGTTACTCCGCTAGTGACAAAACCCACGAACGAGACGGCCAAGACCAGTGCGGCAGCCGTGATGATTCGGCCCGAGCGCTGCAGGCCAACGGCCACCGACTCGGTCGTGCCCTTGCCGGCGTCGTGCTGCTCCTTGATGCGACTGAGCAAGAACAACTCGTAGTCCATCGACAGACCAAACGCCACCACCGCAATCAACACGATGGTCGACGAGTCGATAGTGCCGGTGACGGTGAAGTCGCCGATCAGCCAGCGCAGATTGCCCGACATAAACACCCAACTCAAAAAGCCGAGCGTCGCCGCCAACGAACCAAAGTTCAGCAGCACGGCCTTGATCGGCAGCAATACCGAACCGGTGAACAGGAACAACAGAATCAACGTTGCCAAAATCACCCAGGTTGCGGCCATTGGCAGGTTGCGCTCGATGCCCTGTTGCGAATCGGTGTATGTGGCTGCCGAGCCACCAACCAGAGCGCTGAAGGTCGGGTGTTTGATCGCCCGAACCGCCTCGGTCAGTGCGAGCCCCTCTGGCGAGCGCGGCTCAACATTGCCCACAACCTGAAGGCGCTGGTAGTCGCCGCTGGCAAAGCTCGCGAACATCGGCGCATAGCCGTCGTCGAGTTGCCCGGCCTGTGTAATGCCGAGGCTGCTCTGCACGCGCACGATGTGCTGCACCTTTGACAGGTCGGCGGCATAGTCGATTAGCTCGTCGCGGGTGGCGCCGCTGACGATGACCTCGAACGGCGAAGCCTCGCGACCGCCGAATCGAGTGCGCGCTACGTCGTTGGCCACGACCACGCGGTTGGTTGCCGGCAGAATGCGGTCGTCGACCTGGCCAAACTGCACGCCGCCGCCGAGCGACACTAGGCCACCCAGGGCAAGCACCGAGGCAATCAACACTGGCACCGGGCGCTTCATCACAAAGCGGGCAACGTTGGCCCAGGCACCGTGATCGCGTGGCGCAAGATCGCCGCGCAAAACCTTGAGTCGGTTGATGGCATCGCCCAGCAGTCGCATCGCGGCGGGCAGGGCAATGATCGCGCCCAGCACAGCGAGCAACACGACCGCAAAACCGGCGAGCGCAAACGACCGCAGGAAATACTGCGGAAAGAATTCAAGGGCGAGCAAAACCAACGCGACAGTCAGACCCGAGAACACCACGGTTCGACCGGCGGTGGTAACGGTAACCTCGACGGCCTCGGCAACCAGGCGGCCGCGCTTGCGTTCTTCGCGATACCTGTTGACCATCAGCAACGCGTAGTCGATTCCTAGGCCAAGTCCCATTGCAGTGATCAGGTTCACCGAGAAGATCGAGGTGTCGGTCAGTCGGGTCGAGACCCAGATAAAGAAGAACGAACCGGCGATCGCCAGCCCACCAACCAACAACGGCAAGCCCGCGGCAACCAGCGAACCGAAGACGAACGTGAGCAACACCAAAGTGATTGGCACCGCCACGGCCTCGGCGGTAACGATGTCGTGCTCGATCGAGTGGTTCAACTCGGCGGTGACCGCGGCAAAGCCGGCTATGTAAACCTTGGCACCGCCGCCATTCGAGCCGCCCTGCACGCGAGACGCATACTGGTCGGCCAACGCCGAGGCCACGCTTGAGTGCGAAGCACTGTCGGCAAGATTAACGAAGAAATAGACGGCTTTGCCGTCGTCGCTCTTGAGGCTGCTCGGCTCGCCGAGCGAGTAATAGCTCGACACCTTGGAAACCCCGCTGGTCGCGGTCACGTCTTCGATTACCTGCTTGGCCAGCAACCGATTCGCGGTGTCGTCGGCCGACGAGGCAAAGTCGATGATTCCGACCACGTCGGGGCTCTGCGAATCGAAGGTTTTGTCGAGAATTTGAGCGACGCGCGCCGAGTCAGAATTCGGGTCGTCGTAGCCCCCGCCCTTTAGCCCTGCGAAGGCCTGAAATCCCCAGATCGTCGACAACGCGATCAACGCGACATAGCCCAGCAACACGGTCTTGCTGTGACCGGTTACGTATCGCGCGATTCGTGCCAACATCTAGAACAGCTTCTCAGTGATCTGTCGATGTTCGCTCATGAAACGCACCACGTCGGGGTCGACCTGCACGTCGCGCATCTGAATCGCGCGGGTCAGATACAGGCCATCGAGCGAACGGATGCGACTGAGCGCCACATAGGTTTGCCCCGGCGCGAAGGCCCCCGTGCCCATGTCGATCTGTGCCTCGTCGTAGGTCTGCCCCTGCGACTTGTGCACGGTTACGGCCCAGGCCAGGCGCAGCGGAATCTGCTGGTATTCGGCAAGAACGTTTGGCACCACGATGTCGCGCCACTTTTGCGCGTTTTCGTCGAACTCCTGCTCGGTCTCGTAACGCACCTTCTCCCAGGTTGAAACGCCAACCTCAAAGATGTCGTTTTCGACTCGCACGGTCACGCCGCCACGACTCGGCAGCGCGGTCACATGCCCGATGGTGCCGTTCACCCAACGGCGAATTCGACCGCCCGATGAATCCTTCAGGTTGCCGTCGTCGTTCTTGATGAACATCACCTGAGCACCGACCTTTAGGGTCAGATCGGGCTCGGCCGGCAGCGTGCGACCAAACGTCTTTAGGTCGCCCGAGGCGAATTTGCCGTGGAAGGTCTTGGGCAGGTCGGTGAGCTTGGCCAAGCGGCTGGCGTTGACCGAATTCACCATGTGGTTGTTGGTCGCCAACTTGATCACGTCGTCGTGCGGCGGCCAGCGATTGCCCGCGCGGTTCAGCTCGTCGAGCATGTCTTGCGTGCACGAACCATCGCGAATCGCATTGAGGATCGACTTGAACCCCTCGTCGCTCTGCCTAAAGATTTGGCTCAGTTCGTAGCGCTCGAGCTCGGTCTCGCGCCAAATGTGTGCGTCAAAAAACCACGGACTGCGATAGCCGTCGCCGCTGTCGCCCGCATAAAAATAAGCGCGTTCCTCGGGCGTGCTGACCACTGGTGCCAGCTGGTATGGATCGCCGAACATCACAACCTGAGCGCCGCCGAACGGCACGCGTCGGCGCCCACGAGCGATGCCGAGGGCGCGGCTGATCGCATCCATCATGTCGGCGCTGACCATCGAAACCTCGTCGATCACCAGCACATCGATTGCGGCCAACACCTCGCGAGTGCGCTTGCCCAGGTGCTTGGCAACGTCGACGTCGCCCAACAACCCGAACGGAAAAGTGAACAACGAGTGGATCGTCGAGCCGCCAACGTTCAACGCGGCCACGCCTGTCGGCGCACACACCGCCACCGACTTTTCGGTGTTGTCGATGAAATACGACAGCAGGGTCGACTTGCCGGTGCCGGCACGGCCGGTCACAAAAACGTGGTTCTGAGTCGACTCGATGTAGTCGAACAGATGCTGCTGTTCTTCAGATAGCGTGACGGTCGCGAGGGTCATCGTTCGCTCCGTTCATCGCGTTTGGCCAGCTTGGCAAGCATTTGATTGTATGCGTCGACGTCGGCTCCGCCGGTGCGGTCGCTCGCGCGGTCGAGGCGCCTGGCCTCCTTGGCATCGCTGCGGAACCACTGCACCGAAACCATGATGGTCAGCAGTGCGGTCGGCATCTCGCCGATGCCCCAGGCGATCGCGCCGCCGGTCTGTTGATCGGTCAATGGGTTCTCGCCCCAGGTTCGGCCCATTGCGCCGTACCAGTCGGCCAGCAGCAGGCCCGACCCCGACATCAGGCTGAGGCCAAAGAACGCATGGAACGCCATGGTCGCAATCAGCAGCAGCAGCCGCACAGCGAATGGCAGGCGGGCCGGCCCTGGGTCAATGCCCACGAGCGCCTGAGCAAACAGATAGCCGGTGATCACAAAGTGAATGACCATCCATTCGTGACCGATGTGCTCGTGCGTCGACCAGGCAAAAAGCGGCGTGTAATAGAAGGTCACAAGCGAGCTGGCAAACAGGATGGCGGCCACGAGCGGGTTGGCCACGAACTGCGCGTATTTGGTGTGTACCGCCCAGAGTGCCCACTCGCGAAGGCCGCGGCTGTCGTCGTGGCGCTTGTTGGCGGCGCGCGAGATCAGGGTCACGGGTGCACCCGGCACCAAGAGCACCGGCACCACCATTGCCAAGATCATGTGGCCGATCATGTGGGCGCTGAACAGGTATTCCTGATACGCGTTGATTGGCCCGCAGGTAACCCAAACCAGGGTTAGCCAGCCCAGAATCCACGAGGCGGTGCGGCCGATTGGCCACTGGTCGCCGCGCTTGGCGAGCCGGCGAACGCCATACAAATAGGCGCCGATAGCGAATGCGGCCAACACCAGCCACAGCAGGTCGATTCGGTATGCGCTCAGCCAGCGAGCAGCCGTCAACTCGGGTGGCAGTGGTTCGCCGGTGAGCATCTGCGCGGGTGTCGGGTTGATCGTGGCCTGGGTCACGGGCGGTTCTGTGCGTGCGAGCGCGGCCGCGATGCCGGCGGTTGCCGCCATGACGACCAGTTCGCTGATCGCGAGTCGGGCAACGATCGGTTTGCCGTCGCCGGCCGACCGACGCAGCCGCGTGCGATACGCGGCTCCGAAGCCACCCAGCACCAACAGGCCAAGAGACTTAAGGGCAATCAATATTCCGTATGCGGTCAGCATGTTCTCGAGCTTGCCGACTCGCACCCATGCCGCGGCAACGCCCGAAACAGCCACCAGCGCGAAGGCCACCAGCGCAAGCGTCGAGTAACGGCGAATAAGGTCGGCCGCGCGAGGCGACCCCGCCAGCGCCAAGACGGCGACCAGGCCGCCGACCCATACCGAAACGCCGACCAGGTGCAGGCCCATCGAGTTGACGGCCATCGAGTGGTTGGCGGTGCCGGCGGCATGACCGGTCAGCGCCAACGGCACCAGACCCGCCACGGCAAGCAACACCAAACCAGCAACCCAACTTAGCCGCGTTATGGTCAGCGACAACAGGGTGAGCAATGCGGCGGCGATCAGGTTCAGCGCCAGGTATTGCCCCAGCTGAATCTGGGTGATGAACATCCAGAGATTTTGGCCAAAGGCGGAATCGGTGCTGATCGTCGCGCCCGAGACGTTGGCAAAGGTGAAGATCAGGTGCACAAAGCCAAAAAGCGTCCAGCAGGCCGATGCGACCGCGGCCAGATTCAGGGTCTTGGCCAGTTCGTCGCTAGAGTCAGGCGTCGCGAACGCGGCAAACACCAGCGAGCCGAGTGCAACGCCAAGGCTCAGGTCGAACATTCCCTTGACGATGGGCAGGCCCCAGCGCACGATTGGCCCAGGGTCGGCCAGCGTGAGCGGGTCGGCCGCATGCCCGATCAACAGGCCAATCAGGGTGCCGACTATTGCCGCCGCGGCCACAGCAACCGCGACCGCTACGCGACGGCCCAAAGAAAAACTCACCGGTTAAGCCTAGGCAGTATTCCGACTTCTTGGGCAAAGCGAAAGGGCGCCACCTTTTCAGATGACGCCCTGACGGGATGAAGTAAGAAAACTTACTTGACTGCAGCCTTCAGCTTCGAGCCTGCCGATACCTTTACGGTGTTTGCAGCTGCGATCTGGATGGTTGCGCCAGTCTGTGGGTTGCGGCCGGTGCGTGCTGCACGGTGGCCCTTCTCAACTGAAAGCCAGCCTGGGATGGTGACCTTTCCACCCTTGGCAACAGCGCCAGCGATGGTCTCGAAGATCGAGTCAACGACGCGGTTGACAGCTGCCTGCGACTCGCCGGTTGCTGCAGCAACAGCTGCTACGAGCTCACTCTTGTTTAGTGACGACATAGTGTCCTCCTGAATGTCTAGTGGTGTGACGTGATGTCTTGAACAAACTACATCGAATAACAACGTTGTAGTTCAATTCGTTCGGCGTGTTGCGTAACAGTTCTTCCCTTGTTTTTATTGGGTTTCAGGCCCATTCGGCCTTTTTTTGAACTTTGGATGCGCCGCGCGCGCTCAAGATATTCGGCTAACCGCACTCGATCTCGTTAAAAAGGAAACCCCGCCACGAGGGCGGGGTTTCCGAAAGTTTTGCTTACCAGCTCGACTTGGTGATGCCTGGCAGCTCGCCACGGTGAGCCATGTCGCGGAAGCGAACACGCGATACACCGAACTTCGAGAGCACACCACGAGGGCGGCCATCGATTGCGTCACGCGAACGAACGCGCACTGGCGATGCGTTGCGAGGCAGCTTCTGGAGGCCCAGGCGTGCAGCCTCAACCTGCTCAGGGGTGCTGTTTGGGTCTACGAGAGCCTTCTTCAGCTCGAGACGCTTTGCAGCGTAACGCTCAACAACAACCTTGCGCTGCTCGTTGCGGGCAATCTTGCTCTTCTTAGCCATTCTTAGCGCTCCTCACGGAAATCGACGTGCTGACGGACGACTGGGTCGTACTTCTTCAGAACGAGACGGTCTGGGTCGTTGCGGCGGTTCTTCTTGGTCACATAAGTGAAACCAGTGCCGGCAGTCGACTTCAGCTTGATGATTGGACGGATGTCCTTGTCCTTCTTAGCCATTTAGCTGCTCCTTAGATCTTCTCGCCACGAGCAAGCAGCGAAGCAACAACGGCCTCGATGCCACGAGCGTCAATTACCTTGATGCCGCGTGCCGAAAGGGTCAGGGTTACGTTGCGCTTCAGCGAAGGGACAAAGTAAGTCTTCTTCTGAATGTTTGGGTTGAAGCGACGCTTGGTCTTGTTCTGGGCGTGCGAGACGTGGTGGCCAAACTGTGGGCCGGTCTCAGTCACCTGGCAATACGCTGCCATTTCTTCTCCTTATTAGGGGCAAGCCAGAACGACCGGCTCGAATGAACCTTGGTCAATGGCTTGATCAAAACGTGGTTGCACAATGCCGTTAGACAGGCAACTGCTCAAGTTTAGGCGAGCGGGCGGTCGTTAAGCAAGTCCCGATTAGAAAAATCAGGTTCGACACGCCGCGCAGACGCCAAAAATGTCGATGGTATGCGTTGGAGCGGCAAAACCATGGGCACGAGCGATCTCGTCGGCCCAAGTTTCGACGCGCTCGGCCTCGATTTCGACCGTGGTTCCGCACTCGCGGCATATCAGGTGGTGGTGATGCGCCGGGGTGCAGGCTCGAAACAGGGCCTCACCGCCCGTGGCCTGCAGGCTGTCGGCCTCGCCGGCCTCGGCAAGATCGGCGAGCGCACGATAAACCGTGGCCAGGCCGATGGTCGAACCGTGGTTGCGCAAGGCCAGGTGCAACTGCTGCGCGCTGACGAAGCCGGTTGCCTCGCCTAGGGCGTGGCGCACCGCATCCTTTTGTCGGGTGTTTCGGCGTTGCGGCTGCGGCTGGGTCATGCGGCCACCGCCCGTGCAGCGGTCGATCGGCGAGCGCGCAGGCGCTCGACCACGCGACAGACGCCATAGATCAGGAACGAAATTGTGGTGACGTATGGGCTGATCGGCAGACCGGCGCCAACCGCCAACAGGATGCCGCCGAGCACCGCAACCAGAGCGAAGCCGACCGAGAGCAGCGGAACCCATACCGTTGAGGCGCTGACGCGCAGGGCCGCGGCGGCAGGGGTGACCAAGAGGCTGAGCACCAACAGAGCGCCGACGACCTGCACGCTGGCCGCGACGGCGAGGCCGAGCAGCAACATAAAGAGGAACGAGAGTGCTCGCGTTGGCACTCCGCGAGCGGCCGCGACCTCGGGGTCGAGGCTCGCAAAGTTGAGTGGTCGCCAAATCAGCAACAGCACAACGATGATGGCAACGCTGATTGCACCCAGCCAAACCAACTGTGGGTTATCGACCGCAACGATTTGACCCGTGAGCAGCCCGAACTTGTTGGCTGCACGGCCCTGATAGAGCGAGAGCGCCAAAATGCCGAGGCCGAGTCCTGCCGGCATCAGAACCGCCACGATCGAGTTGCGTTCGCGCGCACGTGAACCGAGCACGCCGATGATGCCGGCGGCAACAAGCGAGCCAAACACCGAGCCGAGCACCACATCGGCACCGACCAAGAGTGCGATGGCAGCGCCGGCAAAGCTGAGTTCGCTGATGCCGTGCACGGCAAAAGACATGTCGCGGTTGTTGACGAAGATGCCGATTAGGCCGCCAACCACTGCCAACAGGGCGCCGGCAATCAGTGAATTGGTGACCAGCGGCAACAGTTCGGCGTAATCGCTGAAATCAAACAGGTTCATAGCGCTAGCTCCACTCTTCGTCGGGGTGGTGATCGTGTTCGTGGGTGCCAATGACCACGATGCGACCCTGGTTGCGAACCACGTCGACCGGGGTGCCATAGAGCTCGCTCAACACCTCGCTGCGCAAAACCTCGTCGGGTGTGCCGATCGAGAACCTACCATTGGCCAGATACAAAACGCGATCGACATAGTCGAGAACCGGATTCACATCGTGCGTCACAAACAGCACGGCCGAGTCGTGTTCGCGGCGCTCGCGATCGAGCAGGTCGGCGATGGTTTTTTGCTGCTGCGGGTCGAGTGCGCTCAGCGGTTCGTCGGCCAGAATCAAGCGAGGTGCGCCAATCACGGCCTGCCCCACGCGCAGGCGCTGCAACTCGCCACCACTAAGCGTGCCAACGGTTTTGTGCGCGAAGGCGGCGGCACCGATTGCCTCGATCATCGCGTCGACGCGACGCTTGTGGTCGCGGGTGTGCCGCGAAAACGGCAGGTGTGGCAGGCCAAACTCGTGGCCGTCGAGCCCGAGGTGAAGCAGGTCGCGACCGCGAAGCGGCAGGCCGGCATCCATGGCCCTGTTTTGTGGAATGTAGCCGATGCGGCGATTGCCGCGCTGGCCACGCTTGTTGCGCACGCTGCGCCCGAGCACCTTGACATTGCCGGCATCGAGGGGCACCTGCCCAAGGATTGCCTTGAGGAGCGTCGACTTGCCAGAACCATTCGAACCGATGATCGCGATGAACTCGTGTGGCTGCACCTCGATGTCGAGGCCGCTCCAGAGGCGGCGTTCTCCAAAGCTCAGGCTGCCACCCTTGATTTCGAGCACGGGTTTAGTCATTGCCGCCCACCTTTGGGTCGAGGCCGGCGAGCGCTGCGGCAAGCTGGCGGATGTTTTCGCTCATCCAGTTGATGTAGGTCTGCGTCGAATCGAGCTGAAACTCGTTGAACTCAACCACAGGCACATGGCCGAGCTTGGCCGCGGCAACCAGCGTCGACACCTGTGTGCTCGCGGTCTGGGCATTCAGCACCAGCGCGGCCACCCGGCCGGCGGCCAGTTGTTCGCGCATTGCCTTGACCACCAGCAGCGGGGCGTCGGTCTCGCCCTCGATGGCGGCCTTGAATGCGCTAGGAGTGGCGTCGATCAGGCCGGCGTTCGCCGTTAGGTAGTCGGCCAGCGGTTCGGTTGCCAGAATGCGCTTGCCGCCATTGGTCGCAGCCAGGGCCTCAAGCTCGCTCGCGAGCGAGTTTAGGTCGGCATCGAAAGCGGTCAGGTTGGTCGCGAAAAGCCCTGCGTGAGCTGGGTCAATCTTTGTCAGGCTTTGGGCTATTTTTTTGGCGATCGCTCCGACCATATCGAGCGAATACCAGAAGTGTTCGTTGCCTG
>JBEEJX010000012.1:0-5220 GCA_041168965.1 Actinomycetota bacterium | reverse complement strand
ACGTCAGCGAGGCAGTCGTTGTGCCTTCGCAGTTCAACCAGCTGGTTTCGGCCGAGCTCGATGCCGTGGTTTTGCGTGCGTTGGCCAAGGATCGCAACGAGCGTTTCCAGACCGCCGAAGAGTTCCGCGAGCACATGCTTGCCGCCGCGATGGGTGCCCCGGCTCCATCCGCCGCAAGCCCACTTCCGGTTGAAGAACCTGCCGAGGCCATCGCCGAACCGACCGAACCGACCGAGACCGAACAGACGGCCGCTGTCGAGAACAGCGAATCGGCAGCGCCTGTCGACGACGACATCGCAGCTATCGAGGCAATGTTTGCCGGTTTTGACTCGTCGGCCGATGCGGCTCAGATTGCCGGCGATGCCCCCGTCGTGTTGCCAGCTGTCGCGCCTGTCGCGCCTGTTGCGCCGGCAAAGCCAGTCGAAGACGACTTCGAGGCCGACCTAGCAGACCTCGGCTTTGGCCAGACCACCGTCATGCCAGCCGCAGAGCAGCCGGTCCATATTCCTACCGAATTCAAGACCACCCAGGCACCAACGCAGCACGACGAACCAAAAATCGTGACGGGCGACGAAAACCCGTTCGCGAGCCTTGGCGTCAGCATTCCAACCGACACCGCAGCTACCTCGACCGCGAATTCGGTTCGCGGCAACAAGCCATCGCCTGGCTTGCTGTGGGGTCTTGGCAGCGCCGGCGTGGTTGTGGTCGTCGGCCTGCTGGTCTGGTTGTTCACCTTTGGTGGCTCGTTCAACCTCAACATCGACGGCAAGGGTGGCATCTCGGTTGCCGACGTGACCAACCAGCCGTTCGCGAGCGCCCAGACCACGCTCGAGGGCCAAAAGCTCATGGTGTCAAAGACCTACGAGGCCAGCGAGACGGTTCCGGCCGACAGCGTCATTCGCACCGACCCGGTCGCGGGCACCAAGGTTCCGCCAAACACCACGATCACGGTCTATGTGTCAACCGGCAAGAACACGGTTCAAATGCCAGACCTCACCGGCATGGATGAGTCAACCGCCACCGCCGCCATCGCTGCCGCAAAGTTGACCCTCGGCACGATCACGCCGATCAACAGCGCGACCGTCAAGGCCGGCCTGGTGGTTAGCTCTGACCCGATTGCGGGTGGTCAGGTTCCTGACGGAACCGTCGTAAACCTGAGCATCTCGAACGGTCAGGTCATGGTGCCAGACGTGCGCAACCTCGACATCTCAGACGCGCAGTCGCGCCTGAAGGCCGCCGAGGTTGGCTTGAGTGTGACCATCGAGGCCAAGCCTCCGGTGGGCCAGACGCAGTGCACCGGCACCCAGGGCACCGTGGTTCTCGACCAGTCGATTCCTGCGGGGCAGGCTGCTCAGGGCAGCGCCATCGTGCTTTATGTGGAGTGCAAGACCAACTAGTCGCCTAGCGACCTAGTCGATAGGGCCAAGTGGCTCGCGCTAGAACTTGACCATCGGGCTGAGCGACTTTGCGCGCTCTGCCGCGCCGGCTAGGCCAATCGACTCGAGCCAGTTGCCCAGCATCTGGTAGCCACCCTCGGTCAGCACGCTCTCTGGGTGAAACTGCACGCCATAGATCGGCAGCGACTTGTGCTGCAGGCCCATGATCACGCCACCCTTCGAGTTGAGGTCGGCGGTGGTGCGTGCGGTCACGATCATGTCGTCTGGCACGGTCGAGTCGACCACGGCCAGCGAGTGGTAACGGGTGGCAGTGAACGGATGCGGCAGGCCGCTAAACACCAGCGAATCGTCGTGCTCAACCATCGAGGTCTTGCCGTGCATTAGCTCGTCGGCGCTGGTGACGGTTGCGCCCATGGCCTCGGCGATGGCCTGGTGGCCAAGGCAAACACCAAACACAGGCTTGCCGGTGCGCAGCGCATACTTCACGGTTGGAATGCTGAGCCCGGCATCGGCTGGCGTGCCTGGCCCGGGGCTGATTAGCACGGCGTCGAAGCGCTCGAGCAGGGCCGGCAGTTCGGCCTCGGTCACCACGTCGTTGCGCAGCACCTCGGTCTGCGCGCCTAGCTGCTGAAGATAGCCGTTGAGCGTGTAGACAAAGCTGTCGTAGTTGTCGAGAACGAGGATTTTGACCATAGCGATTTAAGCCTAACGGTCACTGCCGCGCGGCGGGCAGGCTCGGCTAGACTTGAGCGCATGTCTGAAGTCAATTACGAAAACCAAGACGCGGTCAAGGCCGTCACCCCTAAGGTCGCAATGGCCGATAAGGTTGCCAAGCCAGTCAAGCCTGCCAAGCCAAAGGCCCCTAAGGCACGCAAGGGCGAAGAGGCCAACCCGGTCTGGTTCAAGCCGGTCATGTTTGGTTTCATGCTGCTTGGTCTGATCTGGATCATCACCTACTACGTCAGCAGCGCCCAGTGGCCAATCGCCTCGATTGAGAACTGGAACATCCTGGTTGGCTTCGGAATCTCGATGGTCGGCTTCATGATGTCGACCCGCTGGAAGTAACGCCAGCCCAACTTCTCGTTTAGTAGTAGCCGCCGATTAGTGGCAGCACTCGAACAAAGAATCCCGCATACGCAGCGATCAAAATCGCAGCAAAGATTCCAACAAGGCCCAGCAACTGCTGGGTCTTTTGGTTTAAGTTGCGGGTGTTGACCAGCAGCCAGCCAACGGCCGCACCGGCAACGAGCCCACCGACGTGGGCCTCCCAGCTAACCCCTGGCAAGAACAGACCGAAGGCCAGGTTGATTGCAATCAACCCCATGAGCTGCCCGCTCGGTGCGCCCAGCTTTCGCAGAATCACAAAGTATGCACCCATTAGGCCAAAGATCGCGCCCGAGGCGCCGAGGGTCGACGTGTTCAACGCGCTGAACCACATCACGGCAGCCGAGCCACCGAGCAACGAGAGCAGATACAACACGGTAAAGCGCCAGCGCCCAAGGAGCGGCTCGAGCACCTGGCCAAACACATACAGCGAATACATGTTTAGGCCCACGTGAAAGAGGTTCGACTGGTCGTGGGCAAAGCCAGCGGTGAGCATGCGCCATGGTTCGCTGAATAGCGACAGTGGCGAGAACACCAGATAGTCGGTGACGAGTGAGCCCGGCAAAACCTGCAGAATCCAGAATGCAACGGTGATGCCGATTAGCCACAGGCTGGCCACGGGTCGTTGACCGCCATGGCTGGCGCGGGCCTGGCGGCGGCGCGCTGCGGCGAGTTTGGTTGGTGTGCCGCCGGCACACTCCGGACACAAGAAACCGACCGACGCTTCAACCTGGCAGGCTGGGCAGATTACTCGCTCGCAGCGCTGGCATCGCACATAGGCCTCGCGGTCTGGGTGGCGATAGCAGGTCATCGTCGGTCGGTTCTTGTTGTGTCTCGTCGTTGGGCGATTAAGCCTTGACGATGTCGATCGACTCGATCACAACGTCTTCTAGTGGGCGGTCGCTGCGGTCGGTTGCAACCGAGGCGATCTTGTCAACCACGTCGCGCGACTCCTGGTCGGCTACCTCGCCGAACACGGTGTGCTTGCCCCAGAGGTACTGGGTTGGGGTAACGGTGATGAAGAACTGCGAGCCGTTGGTGCCCTGACCGCCGCGAACACCAGCGTTGGCCATGGCCAGCTTGTATGGCTCGTTGAAGGTGAGCTCGGCGTGTGGCTCGTCGTTGAACTGGTAGCCAGGGCCGCCCATGCCGGTGCCGGTTGGGTCGCCACCCTGAATCATGAAGCCATCGATAATGCGGTGAAAGATGACGCCGTTGTAGAACGGCTTGCCGGTCTTTTCACCCGAAGCGAGGTCTTCGAAGTTCTTGACGGTGATTGGAGCGTGGTTGCCAAACATGTTGATCTTGATGGCACCGAGGTTGGTGTTAATGGTTACTACTGAAGTGTGTGCAGTCATGCGTCTATTGTCGCAGGTAGCCCGACACTGTTGCCTTGTTGGCGCTCGCTTGTGGGTTATTGGGCGTGCGCCCTGAGCGTAAACTCGAAGCAGTTATTGGGGGAACTATGGACGCGATTATCTCTTTCATCACCACTGCCTGGCTGGGGTTGATGCGATGGAACTTCAACGTCTTTTTCTTAGGTCTTCAGATCTTTATTGGTTCGCGAATCCTCACGAGTTTCACCATCGAATCGCTGCAGCGCCAAATCCAGTTCTGGGTGGTGGTCGGCATTTCAACGGTGATACCCGCAATCTTCATCCCCATCGGCGCTCGATACATCGCGATGACCGGCCCAGGCATCGCAATCGCTCTGCTCTTGCTGGTCGCCTGGCGCCACAGGGCAAGCCCGATATCGACGCCGTTCTATTCGATTCTGCTGGTCTTGCTCGCGGTCATTAGCGCGCTGCCCGCGACGCTCACGGTTCTACTGGGTCAGGCCTGAGCGTAAACTCTTGCCATGGCCAAGAAGCTCGATCTCAACGCACTGCTCGAAGTGCTGCCCGAAATCATGAAGGTTGTCGACACCCGATGGGATGCCCTCAGCGACGAGGCCGAAGTCGTTGCCGCCAAGGCCAAGCGTGCCGCGAAAACCGCGCAAAAGGTGGCGGTCAAGCAGGCTAAGAACCCGGTTGCCCAATGGATTGCCGTCGGCTTGGCCGCGGCCCTGGTTGCCGGTGTCGCATACGCCCTATATCGCCCCGAGGAGGGCGACCTTTGGCAGCAGGCCGAAGACGAGGCCGGCGTCGACGATTGGACGACTTAGAGTTGCCCACTTTAACAGGCTAGTGAATTTATTTAACAAACGACACGTTATGCAATAGTTGCAGCCGAAATGATTTTCACCTGACTGAGCGGCGTAGTGTGAAGGCACACGCGAACGTCGCGTGAATTGGAGGGGAAATGAATACAAAAAAGATTGGCTCTTTGCTGCTCGCCGCCTTGAGCGCTGTGGTTTTGGCAGGGCTCGGAGGCCCAGCCGCCTTGGCCGCACCAGCCGTTTCAAATGGGGGAACGATCGTTGCAGCGTCGTCAGAAGTCGTGCTTGCAGCGACACCTCTGGCGCTTTCAGCTAAATCTGCACGCAGCCGAATCGCAACGAACAACGCTACGATTTCTGCGAACAACTACTCAATTAGCGTTCTTCAACAGAGGAACACGTTTGTGAAGTCGCAAATTGACACCCTCAGCGGTTGGTACTGATGGACGTCTTGAATTTGTGGTTTTGGTTCCCCGTCCTCGTTATCTCGAGTTTTACGGCTTCCATTGCCTTCAGAATTCGCGGGACCGAGACTGAAAGGCTAGTGGCACTGTGGTTGTG
>JBEEJX010000011.1:0-9721 GCA_041168965.1 Actinomycetota bacterium | reverse complement strand
CTTATGCTGCCAAGGTCGCGGGCAATGGCAAGTACTTCGAGCTTGTTGTCGACCGCAAGTTTCCAACCGGCTACGAGAGTGGCCTCATCGGCGTTGGCATTTTGAAGAAGAACACCAAGGTTCGCGACGCGGTCTTCCTTGCAGTAACGGATCTGTTCAAGGATGGCAGTTACAAGGTCATCTTGAAGAAGTGGAACCTCACCTCGTTCTCGGTGGCCAAACCGACGCTGAACGGAACCAAGTAGTTGAACAAAATCACGGTCATTGACGGCGGCCTATCGACCGAGCTCGAGCGCCTTGGCGTCAGTGTCACCGGCAACCTGTGGACCGGGCACACTCTGCTTGATGACCCTGCTGCCATCGAGCAGGCACACAAAAACTATGCCCAATCTGGCGCCGAGGTGGTGATCACCTCGAGCTACCAGCTCAGCAGAAAAGGTTTCGAAGAAATCGGCCTCAGCTCGGTCGAGGCCGACCTGGCCCTGCAAAAAAGCGTTGAGGTCGCTCGCGCCGCTGTCGCTGGCGCCGGTGCGCGAGTCGCCGCCAGCATCGGGCCGTATGGTGCCGTTCTGCACGACGGGTCGGAATATCGAGGCATCTATGAGGTCGGCCAGTCAGAGTTGGAAGACTTCCACTTTGAGCGTCTGCAGACATTGGTGGCCGCCAGCCCTGACCTGCTTGCAGTCGAGACAATTCCGAACATTGTCGAGGCGCGGGCAATCGCCAACGTGCTTCGCGAAATCGACCTGCCAAAGTGGGTATCCTTCACCGCTGGCTCGGCCGAGAAGCTGTGGTCAGGCGAGTGGTACGCCGACGCGGTTGCGACGCTAGCGGGCCTCGACAACCTCATCGCGATAGGTGTCAACTGCGTGGGCCCCGAACTCGTTACAAACCTCGCCACCATTGCCAATGCGACGACGGATGTGCCAGTCATCGCATACCCAAATCGCGGAGGCACTTGGGACTCGACCAACGGAATCTGGATTGGTGCAGAACCAGCCCAACTGACGACTTATCTGCCCGAATGGATCGATGCAGGAGTCAACTTCGTGGGCGGGTGCTGTGGCACCGATGCGACCGACATCGCGAAGCTCGCCGCAACCCTTAGCCAGTAGGCTGAACTGGTTAGTTTCACAGCCTCAGAGCGGAGATGACTCGTCGTGAACGATTCGACCATTTTTTACACCTACACCGATGAAGCACCTGCACTTGCAACCGCTTCGCTGCTGCCGATTGTTAAGGCCTACGCCCACGCAGCCAACGTAAACATCGAGACCCGCGACATCTCGCTTGCTGGTCGCATCCTCGCGGTTTTTGCCGATGTTTTGCCAGCGGAACAGCGCGTTGAAGACGCCTTGACCGAGTTGGGCGAACTGGCTAAGACCCCAGAGGCAAACATCATCAAGCTGCCTAACGTGTCGGCTTCGATTCCGCAGCTCAAGGCGGCCATCACCGAGCTTCAGGCGCTCGGTTTCGCCGTTCCTGACTACGCCGACGAGCCAAGCACCGACGCCGAGCGCGACGCCCGCAAACGTTACGACAAGGTGAAGGGCAGCGCCGTCAACCCTGTGCTTCGCGAAGGCAACAGCGACCGCCGCGCGCCGCTTTCGGTCAAGGCTTACGCCAAGAAGCACCCACACGTGAACAAGCCATTCCCGGCTGGTTCGAAGACCACCGTGGCAACCATGGGTCACGACGACTTCTTCAGCAACGAAAAGTCGGTAGTCCTGGGTCAAGACGACGTCCTGACCATTCGTCACACCTCGACCGATGGCGTAGCCACCGACCTGAAGGCCGGCCTCAAGGTTCTAGCCGGCGAGATCGTTGACGCGACCTTCATGAACGTGGCCGAGCTCGACAAGTTCCTAGCCGAGACCCTCGCTCAGGCCAAGAGAGACAACGTGCTCTACTCGTTGCACCTCAAGGCCACCATGATGAAGGTCAGCGACCCGATTCTGTTCGGTCACGTGGTCAAGGCCTTCTTCGCCGATGTATTCGCCAAGTACGGCAACGACCTTGCCGCCGCGGGCCTCAGTGCCAACGACGGTCTAGGTTCGATCCTTGCCGGTCTGGCGAACATCGCCAACGGCACCGAGATCGCCTCGGCATTCGACGCCGCCCTGGCCGCCGGCCCGCGTCTGAGCTACGTGAACAGCGACAAGGGCATCACCAATCTGCACGTTCCATCGGACGTAATCGTCGACGCCTCGATTCCTGCCCTGATTCGCAACGGTGGCAAGCTCTGGGGCAAGGATGGCGCTGAAGACGACACCCTTGCGGTCATTCCAGACTCGTCGTATGCGGGTGTTTACCAGGCCACCTTCGAAGACGTAATCGCTAACGGTCCACTCGACCCAGCAACCATCGGCACCGTTCCTAACGTTGGCCTGATGGCACAGGCAGCCGAGGAATACGGCAGCCACGACAAGACTTTCGAGATCAAGTCGGCCGGCCGCGTCGAGGTAATCAACGCCGCCGGCGAGGTTCTGCTGTCGCACGCGGTGGGCGCTGGCGACATCTGGCGAGCCACCCAGACCAAGGATGTAGCCGTGCGCGACTGGGTAAAGCTAGCCGTGACCCGCGCTCGCGCCACCAACGTTCCGGCCGTGTTCTGGCTCGACGAGAACCGTGCGCACGACGCCGAGCTCATCGCAAAGGTCAAGACCTATCTGGGCGAGCACGACACCACCGGATTGACCATCGAGATCATGGAGCCTTCGGTCGCAACCAAGTTCTCGCTCGGTCGCATCCGTCAGGGCCTCGACACCATTTCGGTCACCGGTAACGTTCTGCGCGACTACCTGACCGACCTGTTCCCGATCCTCGAGGTTGGCACCAGCGCCAAGATGCTCTCGATCGTTCCGCTGCTAAACGGTGGTGGCCTGTTCGAGACCGGCGCCGGCGGTTCGGCGCCAAAGCACGTTCAGCAGTTCCTTGAAGAGAACTACCTGCGTTGGGACTCGCTCGGCGAGTTCTTCGCGATTGCCGCCTCGTTCGAGCACCTTTCGACCGTGACCGGCAACAAGAAGGCTCAGATTCTGGCCGACACCCTAGATCGCGCTACCGGCACCTTCCTCGAGAACGACCGTTCGCCAGGCCGCAAGATTGGCACCATCGACAATCGTGGCAGCCACTTCTACCTTGGTCTTTACTGGGCTCAGGAGCTCGCTGGTCAGACCGTCGATGCCGAGCTGGCAGCCAAGTTTGCTCCGCTCGCGGCAGCGCTGACCTCGGCCGAGGCCAAGATCGTCGAAGAGCTCGTTGCAGTTCAGGGTGCCCCGGTTGAGATTGGCGGTTACTACCGTCCTGATGCCGCACTCGTCGAAAAGGCGATGCGTCCATCGGCAACCCTCAACGCTGCGCTCGCAACGTTGGCATAGCCAAAACAGCTTCACAAAGACGAAACCCCCGACCAGCCGGTCGGGGGTTTCGTCGTTATTGCCGTTAGTTGTTGCCGGTCAGCACGGGCACAATCGCACCCGAAAAAACCTGCCACGCCAACAGTGACTTGGCCACCAGGCTGAGCGTGATGTAGGTGCGCTCGCCCTGAAGATAGCTGGCCCACTTGCCAACCTTGCGATACTGCAGAACCTGGTTCACCGCGAAGGTGTTGAAGAGGATGAACAGCGAGATGATGATGCCAATCACGAATCCAGGCACCTCGACCTTGTGGCTGCCGCCCGGCTGGAACGTATAGATGAAAATGATGATCCATGGCACAACGCCGGTCATGCAGCCCATGATGAATGGCAAGCCCTTGCCATTGCCCGGCGTCTCATACTTTTCTTGCAGCGCACCAAACAGAATCATCGCGGCATTTACGCCGAAAATTGCAAAAAGTGCACCGATATCGCTGAGACCACAAAGCTGGGCAATCAGCCAAATCATCGTCGATGAGCTGAGCGCGTACTCAACCCATCGAAAATAGTTGTGGTTTTGCTTGAGGCCGTTGCCGTAACGACCAAAGAACCACGGCGTCGAGATCAGGTAGTGAAAGAAGCTCGACATCGCGAGGAATGCCACAACGCCGAAGCCGAGGTTGATGTCGAATACGGTGACGCGCTCGGTGAGGCCCGAGCCGGGCGGGCCTGCCATGTAGTCGGCGGTCACCGGGAATGTGACCTGGTTGTCGAGTTGGCTAAGGAACCAACCGAATGCGATGGCTTGCAAAAGATGCAGCGTGCCCGCAACCAAGTTGTAACTGCGCAAACGTTTGATTTGCTCGTCGACCGAGAAGGTCTTTCGCGC
This sequence comes from Actinomycetota bacterium, assembly GCA_041168965.1. Lineage (GTDB taxonomy): Bacteria > Actinomycetota > Actinomycetes > Actinomycetales > Microbacteriaceae > Rhodoluna. Next base: position 5,473 of record JBEEJX010000011.1, on the reverse strand, counting down.
CATGTGAACCCCGCTCAATTGGCCCGTGAGCCACATCGCTCACCATCGGGCGACGCCTTTCGGCGCTGCTGGGTATAACTTGTGCGCGGTCCTGGCTATTCCCTCGGCTAAACCCGAACCCAAACGGTTTCGTGCGCACGAATCGCGTCGGCACCAGCCTCGTCGGGCACCGAGCGCAACAGCACCTCGCCGGCAGGCAGGGCAATCGCGTCGTCGCCAAAGTTGTGCACCACGAGCACGTCGCCGTTGCGATAGCCGAGTGCGCGGTCAGACACATACTCGGGCAGCCAGTCGAAAGAGCCTTCGCCAAGCTTCAGTTCGCGACGGATGCGCAGCGCGGCCTTGTATAGCTCGAGGGTCGAGCCGGCAATGCCGTCCTGTTGGTCGCGCGAATATTCGCGATAAACATCCGGTTGTGGCAGCCAGGCGGCGCCGGTCGAATTGAAGCCGTTTGCCGCGCCAACGCCGGCCTCCCATGGCAGCGGCACGCGGCAGCCGTCGCGACCGACGCGCTTGCCCTCGGTGCGGGCAAAGGTCGGGTCCTGGCGAAACTCGGGTGCCAACGTGGTGTGCTCTGGCAGGCCGAGTTCTTCGCCCTGGTAGAGGTACGAGGCGCCGGCCAGGCCCAACATAAACATGGTGGCGCCGCGCGCGGTGCGCAAGCCAAGCAGTCGATCCGGTTGCGGGTCGTTAGGGCCAACACCGTCGGATGCGGTCGGGCGCCCCTTGAGGCCGCCCATGCGCGAGGCGTGGCGAATAACGTCGTGGTTGCTGAGCACCCAGGTCGACGGAGCGCCGACGCCATCGAATGCGACGAACGATTCGTTGATGCTGTTGAACAGGTTCTCTGGCTCCCAAAGCGAGTCCAAGAAACGGAAATTGAAGGTCTGGTGGAACTCGTCCGAGCGCACCCAGAGCGCCATGAAATCGAGCGGCAGAACATAGGCCTCGCCGCACATCGCGCGGTCGCCAGGATAAGAATCCAAAATCGCGCGCCAACGACGGAAAATCGGGTGCACCTCATCCTGGAACCACATCGGCGGGTTTTCGCGCCCCTCGATAAAGCCGGCTCCAGCCTCTTCGACATAAGGGTGATCTGGCAGGCCGGCAGCCTTGGCCATGGCGTGTGGCTGGTCAACGCGGAAACCGTCGACTCCGCGGTCGAGCCAGAATCGCAGGATGCGCTCGAACTCATCCTGAACCACCGGGTTGGCCCAGTTGAGGTCTGGCTGCGACGAGTCGAACAGGTGGCAGTACCACTGGCCGAGCGAGCCGTCGGCCTCGGTCACTCGGGTCCAGGCTGGGCCGCCAAACATCGACGCCCAGTTGTTTGGTGGCAGTTCACCGTTTTCGCCATTGCCATCCATGAAGTGGTAATACTCGCGTTCGGCCGAGCCGGGTGCCGCGGCAATCGCACGCTTGAACCAGTCGTGATCCCAGGATGTGTGGTTCGGCACCAGGTCGATCAGAACCTTGAGGCCAAGGCGGTGAGCCTCGGTCACCATCGCGTCAAAGTCGGCCAGGGAGCCAAACAGGGGGTCAACGTCGCAGTAGTCGGCAACGTCGTAGCCCGCATCTTTCTGCGGCGACTTATAGAACGGCGACAGCCAGACGGCATCGACGCCCAGCGTGGCCAGTGCACCGAGTCGCGAGGTGATGCCTGGCAAGTCGCCCATGCCATCACCATTGGCGTCGGCAAAGCTGCGCGGATAGATCTGATAGATGGTTCCCGAACGCCACCATTCGCCGCCGATGCGGGCTTGGTGGTGTGCTCCGGTGGTCACGTCGATCGTCATGTCTGGTCCTTAGCGAGATGCGTACTAGGCGAGTTTAGACGCGATTGTAAGCGGTTACAGTTTTGGCTCGATTTCGGTGCTTTTTCGTTAAAGAGTTGAGGCGCGAACCCTGCCGGATTCGCGCCTCAACTGGCTCAAATATCGCGATATTTAGAGCTTGATCCAAACGGTTTGGTCGTGCTCCAACTCGCCCTCAACCATGAGGTCATGCTGGGTGGTGACCAGCACCTCGCCGGCCGGAACAACCACGGCGTCAGGGCCAAAGTTGCTCAGCACCAGGATGCCGTTGTTGACATAGGCGAGCGTGTTCTTGTCTTGGAACTCTGGAGCCCAACGGAAGTTACCGGCACCCATCGAAAGCTCCTTGCGCTCTTTTAGCAGGCGCTTGTAAAGCTCGAGGGTCGAACCGGCCACGCCTTCCTGCTTGTCGCGCGCATAGATCGCATAGCTCGCAGGCTGTGGCAGCCACGACTTTCCGGTGCTCGAGAAGCCATTCGACTCGTTGACGCCTCCCTCCCAAGGAAGGGTAACTCGGCAGCCATCGCGGCCAACGCGCTCGCCGTTAGTACGGAAGTAGGTAGGGTCTTCGCGGTACTTGCCCTCGAGTGTGGTGTGCTCTGGCAAGCCGAGCTCCTCGCCCTGATAGATGTAGGCGCCGCCAGGCAGACCAAGCATGAACGCGCTCGCCGCACGGGCAATGCGCTGGCCCATGGCCTCGTCTGGCTGCGGGTTGTTCGGGCCGATGCCATCGCCCTGCTTTGGCAACTTGTCGAGTGGGTATGCCATGCGCGTCGCGTGACGAATCACGTCGTGGTTGCTGAGCACCCAGGTCGACGGAGCGCCGACCTTGCCAAACTCGACCAGCGAGTCGGTGACTACCTTCTCGAGCTTGTCGCGATCCCACGGGGTCTCGAGGTAGCCAAAGTTGAAGGTCTGGTGGTACTCGTCGGCGCGCACGTAGTTGGCCATGCGTCCGAGCGGCATCACCCATGCCTCGGCGCACATCGCGCGGTCGTCATACTCGTTCAAAATGTTGCGCCAGCGACGAATGATTTCGTGGCCTTCAGGCTGACCCCAGTATGGGTTTGCGGCCTCGAGTTCGGCGATCGTCATCTCTGACTCAGGCTTCGCACCGCCCATGGTTGTGTCGCCATTTTCGATGTCTGGCATGCCGGCGCGCTTGACCAGGCCGTGGGCAACGTCGACACGGAATCCGGCGCAACCGCGGTCGAGCCAGAATCGCAGCACGTCGTCAAAGAAGTCGAGAACCTTTGGGTTTTCCCAGTTGAGGTCAGGCTGCGACGAGTCGAAGATGTGCAGGTACCACTGGCCCGGCTTGCCGTCGGCCTCGTCGATGCGAGTCCAGGCGTTGCCGCCAAAGACCGAAGGCCAGTTGTTTGGCGGCAGTTCGCCGTTCTCGCCCTTGCCGTCGCGGAACACATACATCTCGCGTTCTGGCGAACCAGGTGCCGCGGCCAGCGCCGCCTTGAACAGCTTGTGCTCTGAGGATGTGTGGTTCGGCACGAGGTCGACGATGATCTTGATGCCCTGGTTCTTGGCCTCGGCAACGAGCACGTCGAAGTCTTCGATGGTGCCAAACAGCGGGTCGATGTCGCAGTAGTCAGAGACGTCGTAGCCGGCGTCCTTCTGCGGTGAACGCATAAATGGCGAGAACCAGATTGCGTCGATGCCGAGCTCGGCCAGTTTCGTCAGGCGAGCGGTCACACCCTGCAGGTCGCCCATGCCGTCGCCGTTGCCGTCGGCAAAGCTACGCGGATAGATCTGATAAATGACGGATGAGCGCCACCACTCAGGGTTTTCTGGGGTCTGAAAAAGCAGTTCGGTGTTCGACATGCCGACTAACTTACACGCAAGAATCTGGCCAATTTTCAGTAAGCGTTTCCAGTTTTTATGTCAGTTTTATGAACCTTTCGCGCCGCCTGATTTTGTTGCTAAACAAGACAAAATCTTGGTGAACACGAGCCAACCTTTTCGTTGCCAGAAAGTTATCTAAAAAAGATGATCCCGATTTGTCTGCAAGCGCTTACAGGGGGTTTATTTATCGGGACTTGATTGCAAGTCCTTCATCTACTACGTAGTTCGAAAGGTTACAAATGAAGATCCGCAAGAGCAGCGTCGCAGCTGCAGTTGCGACCGTAGCCGCAGGTGCAATGCTCGCAATGAGCACCCCTGCATACGCCGCAACCACCCTCACCGTTTGGGCAGACGACATGGTCGCCAAGTCGCTGACCACCGTCGTTAAGTCGTACGAGAAGGCAAACAACGTAAAGGTCAACGTAGTCGTCAAGGACTTCGGCAAGCTCCGTGACCTTTTCATCACCGCTTCGGGTGCAGGCAACGCGCCTGACATCATGGCCGGCGCACACGACTGGACCGGCAAGCTCGTTGCTTCGGGCTCGGTTGCTCCAATCAGCCTCGGCACCGCAAAGGCACAGCTCACCGCTCCTGCCGTTGCTGCATTCCTCTTCCAGGGCAAGAACTACGGTGTGCCAATGGCAACCGAGAACATCGCTGTCCTCCGCAACGTAAAGGCTGCTCCTACCGCACCTAAGACTTGGGCTGAAATGGTCAAGAACGGTGTTGAGATCGGCTTCGACGCAACTGGTGGCGACCCTTACCACTTCTACCCACTGCAGTCGTCGTTCGGCGCTCCAGTATTCACCTGGAACAACGGTTGGACCACCACCCTGGGCATGGGCGGCGCAAACGGCGCTAACTACGCTTCGTGGCTCGCTGACCAGAAGAGCAACCTGAAGGCCGGCATCGGCTGGGACGACCTGATCTGTAACCTCGCCACTGGCAAGAAGGCTTACTGGATCACCGGCCCATGGGCAACCAACTCGATCCGCGACGGCGTCAAGGGCAAGTGTGACGGTCTCGGCACCGACGGCTACTCGATTGACTCGTTCCCATCAGCTGGTGGCTACCAGGCCAAGCAGTTCCTTGGTGCACGTGGTTTCTACCTGAGCGCCAAGTCGAAGAACAAGGTTGCTGCAACCAAGTTCCTCACCACCTTCCTGACCTCGAAGTCAGTCCAGACCCAGATCTACAAGGACGGTGGACGTATCCCAGCTAACAAGGCTTCGATCGCCGCTGCTGGTTCAGACAAGAACATCAAGGGCTTTGCTGCTGCAGGTCTGACCGCTGTTCCAATGCCAAACATCGTGGCAATGGACTCGGTCTGGGACAAGTGGGGCAAGACTGAGGCTGCCATCGTAACTGGCAAGTCGAAGGACCCTGAGGGTGACTGGGCCTCGATGGTCGCAGCTATCCAGAAGATCGTTGACGCTGGTTAATAGCTAGCAAAACAACTAGGACCGGGACCCTGGATTACCGGGGTCCCGGTTCTTTTTTCCCAGAAGATTTACCTCTGGTCGATGCCTTAGAGTGGCTGTTGACTCAGAGTCACAAGCTTTCAGACGAAGGGTGCAACACGTGAAAGCAGAGAAGCAAAGCGTCGAGATGAAACAGCTCGACAAAATCAAGCGCAAGAGCATTAAGCGCCTCTACGACGGCGGAACACCAAGCCTTCGCGGAACCCTGATCAAGATCGCCGCTCTCGGTCTTGTCGATGCCCTCGCGGTCTTCACCGCGTTCCTACTTCTTCCTAAGCACCAGTACCTCGGTGCCGCAGGTGTCTTGCTCACCGCTCTGGT
>JBEEJX010000010.1:0-9430 GCA_041168965.1 Actinomycetota bacterium | reverse complement strand
GCAAGCTCGATTGCCGCATCGGCTTCGTTGGTCACGCGACGCATGAAACGCTGGCTCGAGCGTACGATTCGGTCCATCTGCTTTTCGATGGCGCGCAGGTCTTCTGGAGTGAACGGGTTTTCAACATCGAAGTCGTAGTAGAAGCCGTCCTTGATCGCAGGTCCAATGCCGAGCTTTGCGCTCGGGTGCAGAGTCTGCACCGCCTGCGCCAAAACGTGCGCGGTGGAGTGGCGCAAAATGGCGAGGCCATCCGGTTCGGTGATGGCAACACCCTCGACGCTCTCGCCCGCTAGCGGTCGATAGGCCAGATCTCGAAGTTCGCCGTCGACGCGAAGCGCGACGATGCTCTTGTCGGCGAAAAGCTTGAAACCATCGAGGCCTGCCTCGATTTCGGTAGCCACACCGCCGAGTTGAATAGTGATTTGCGACACAAATACTCCAAAGTTTTGAACACGCCAAGTTTAGCCGCGAGGCGGTCGAGCGCCTTCCACGGCGCGCTTAGGCAACCCTTGCTAGACGCTGCCCGTTTGCCCGTATATCTTTCTGCTTATGCCTAACCAAATCGACCCAATCGACGACCAGCTCATCACGAGCGTTGAATTCCAGAAGTCAGCTATGGCGCACAAGCTCAACTGGCTGCGCGCCGGTGTGCTCGGTGCCAACGACGGTATCGTCTCGACCGCCGGCTTGATCTTCGGTGTGGCGGGTGCGACTTCAGACTCGACCGCCATTCTCGTTGCTGGCGTGGCCGCATTGGTGGCTGGTTCGATCTCGATGGCCGGTGGTGAGTACACCTCGGTAAGCGCCCAGCGCGACAGCGAAATCGCGGCCATTGCCAAAGAGAAGCAGGAACTCGAAGAGAATCCTGAAATGGAACTGCGGGAGTTGGCCTGGTTCTATGAGCAGAAGGGCCTGAGCGGCGAGTTGGCAATGCAGGTTGCCACCGAGTTGACCGAAAAGGATGCCCTAAAGGCACACGCCGAGGCCGAACTAGGTATCGCCCACGATGAGCACGTTAGCCCTACCGCGGCGGCGTTGTCGTCGTTCGTCGCCTTCGCGTGCGGTTCGGCATTGCCGCTACTGACCGCAACCGCGATGCCATGGCCAGAGGCTCGCATTCCGGCAACCATCGTCGCCGTTGCGGCATCGCTCGCGCTAACTGGGTTCGTGGCTTCGCGTATCGGCGGTTCGCGCCCACTTCGTGCCGTGATTCGCAACGTCTTCGTGAGCCTCTTGACCATGGGCATCACCTATGGCATCGGCGCGCTCGTTGGCCAATCAATCGGCGGCTAGCCTGAGCAACGAACCGTCGCCCGCCTGATACTACAGTTCGCGTGCTTCGGGTGCCTACGCATCGTTTGGTAACGAAAAAGTTAGACTGATAAGCGTGTCTGAAATCAAGCATTACGACGTAGTTCTCATCGGTGGCGGAATCATGAGCGCCACTCTCGGCACGCTGCTCAAGCAGCTCAAGCCCGAGCTTTCGATCAAACTCTATGAGCGCCTCGGCGACGTTGCCCTCGAGAGTTCGAATCCTTGGAACAATGCCGGCACAGGTCACGCGGCACTCTGCGAGCTCAACTACATGCCCGATTCGAAGGACGGCTCGCTGCCTAGCGCCGCAAAGGCCATCGCTATCAACGAGCAGTTTCAGCTTTCGCGCCAATTTTGGGCAACCCTGGTCGAAAAGGGCATCCTCGGTGCGCCATCGTCGTTCATCAATTCGACACCACACATGACATTTGTGCGCGGCGCCAAGGATGTCGACTACCTGCAGCGTCGCTATCAGGCGCTCAAGAGTGAACCGCTTTTCGCGGGCATCGAGTTCTCGACCGACCACAAGGTAATTGCCGGCTGGACTCCCCTGATCACCCAGGGGCGCGACAAGGATGACCTAATCGCAGCAACCAAGATCGACTCGGGCACCGACGTTGACTTTGGCTCGGTAACCCGCCAGCTCGTTGCCAACCTCGTTCGCGAAGGCGTAGAGGTTCAGACTGGCGCTGAGGTGCGCCGAGTTCGTCGCAGCCGCGGTGCCGGCAAGTGGCAGCTGAAGGTTAAGGACCTGCGCTCGGAGGCAGTCGAACGAGTGACAGCCGACTTCGTATTTGTTGGGGCAGGTGGCTGGGCACTCAAGATGTTGCAGCGATCGGGCATCAAAGAGGCGAAGGGCTATGGAACCTTCCCGGTGTCTGGCGAGTTCCTCAAGACCTCGAACCCTAAGGTCGTAGCCGCACACCAGGCCAAGGTATACAGCCAGGCTGCGGTGGGTGCTCCCCCAATGTCGGTCCCGCACCTGGATACACGAGTTGTCGACGGCGAGAAGACGCTGCTATTTGGCCCTTATGCGGGGCTAAATCCAAAGTTTTTGAAGCAGGGTTCGATTCTCGACCTGCCACTTTCGGTTCGCCTTGGCAACCTGATTCCATATCTGGCCGTCGCCGTTCAAAACGTTGGGCTTATAAAGTACTTGCTCACCGAAATTTCGAAGTCCACCGCGACCAAGTTTGAGTCGCTGCGAGAATTCGTGCCAAATGCCGACCCAGCCGACTGGGAGCCAATTCAGGCGGGCCAGCGCGCACAGGTGATCAAAAAAGACCCCAAAAAGGGCGGAGTGCTTCAGTTTGGCACTGAGGTCGTATCGGCCGCCGACGGCTCGATTGCGGGCCTCCTTGGGGCCTCACCGGGTGCCTCGACCGCGGTCTACATCATGATCGAGGTTTTGAAAAAGGCCTACCCAGCAGAATTCGCGGGATGGGAGCCAAAGCTCCGCAAACTGATTCCTAGCTACGGAACACAGCTGAATGCCGATGCGAAAGCTTCCGCAAAATCGCTCGCGGCAACCGCAAAGACCTTGGGTCTCAAGGCCTAGTTCACCTAAATTCGACGCTGATCGGTCCGCCCTCGTGGTGGGCCGATTTTGCGTTGGCGACCGGCGGCGGCGTTAAACGAGAAAACCCTCGGTTTCCCGAGGGCTTTTGAATCTGGTGGTCGATACTGGGATCGAACCAGTGACCCCTTCCATGTCAAGGAAGTGCGCTACCGCTGCGCCAATCGACCGTGCACTCAATACCGAGGTTTTGAGGTTTTTTGGAGGTGGAGACGGGATTTGAACCCGTGATTGTACAGCTTTGCAGGCTGCTGCTTTGGGCCGCTCAGCCACTCCACCGTGCTGGGCAAAGGCTTTATGCCTATCCGAGCGGATGACGAGATTCGAACTCGCGACCCTCACCTTGGCAAGGTGATGCTCTACCAACTGAGCCACATCCGCGTTGTCTTCTTTCGAAGACTTGACAACTATACGGGATGCTCAGACGCTTTGCAAACTGAGCCGCCTGGCGTGTCGCGGCTTGCCGTCAACGACCCTCGAGGGCTCGTCCTAGACTCATTTGCTATGGGCAATTCGACATTTGGCACGGCATCTTTTGGCGAGACCGCTCTCGCCTATTTGTGGGCAGTGTTGTTGTTCGTCATGTTCGCCGCTGCGCTGCTAGTGCCGATCTTCTGGTTAGGGAGCAACCTTAAAGATCACTGGCGCGAATATTCGACACGGAAGCGAGTACGAGTGATCACCGGCTATCTGGCGGCGATCATCGTGATTGGGCTAGCTCTGTGGCGCGGTGCCATGCCGAGCAACTTTTAGCCGCGCCAGCTCCAACGAGGATCTGCTGCCGAATAGGCCGACTCGCCGTGCATGACGGAGTCGATTCCGGCAATTTCGTCGGTGCTGCGCACGCGCATGCCGATCGTCTTCTGTAGCAGCTTGCCAACGCCGAAACTAATCGCGAACGAGTAGCCACCGATTACCAACACAGCGAAGGCCTGACGCCATAGCTGGTCGAATCCGCCGCCCAGGAACAAACCCACAACGCGACCGGTTAGGTCGTGACCCAACAGGCCAATCCAGAGCGTGCCGACGATGCCGCCGACTAGGTGAATGCCGACGACATCAAGCGAGTCGTCAAAGCCGAGAAGGTATTTCAGTTCGATTGCCAAAGCGCAAATAACACCGACGGCAATGCCGAGCACCAGTGCCCAAATCGGGTCGAGGTATGCGCAGGATGGGGTAATGGCGACAAGTCCCGCAACGGCACCCGATCCGGCACCGATGGAAGTTGCCTTGCCATGGAACAAACGCTCGTAGGCAACCCATGAAATTAGGCCACCAACACCGGCGGCTAGGGTGTTGACGAATGCAAGGGCTGCGGTGCCATCGGCAAGCAGCTCAGAACCAGCGTTGAAGCCGAACCAGCCGAACCAAAGGATTCCGACGCCAATCAGCACCAGCGGTACGTTGTGTGGCGCATGCATGCCCTTGGTGAATCCGAAGCGCTTGCCAACCACTAGAGCCAACGCCAACGCTGAGGCGCCGCTGGCGATCTCTACGACTGTGCCGCCGGCAAAATCGAGCACCCTGAAGTTGTAGACGAGCCAACCACCATCGGTAACTTCGCCATTTGTGGTGCTGAAGTTGAAGATCCAGCCGGCAACCGGAAAATAAACGAGGACGGCCCAAACGGCCGCAAAGATCATCCATGCACCGAACTTCACGCGGTCGGCGATTGCACCCGAGATCAAAGCCACCGTGATGATTGCGAAGGTGCCCTGGAAGCCTGCGAAGGCCAAACCAGCTCCGTCGTTGTGGGCAATGGCCGCATGCGCGTGGCTATTGAGGAACACGTCGTCGAGGTTGATGCCAAAAACGCCGTCGATCCCGACGAAGCTCGAGTCGCTGGCGTTGGCGAACGAAATCGCATAGCCAAACACCATCCACATGGTGCCGACCAAGGCGAGCGAGCCGAAGCTCATCATCATCATCGACACGACGCTCGAGGCCCGAACCAGACCGCCATAAAAGAAGGCAAGGCCCGGAGTCATAAAGAGCACCATGGCCGAGCAGATGATCAGAAACATCGTCTGGTTGTCGTTCACTTATTGGTCTGCTTTCTAAACGTGCGGAATGGGAGGAACCACTTGGGTTCCTCCCAGCCCGCTACTTCTTTGTAGCTAGCCTCGGTCTGAGCCGAACGCATATGCCTCTTCACCGTGTACGACGGTGTCGATGCCGGCAATCTCGTCTTCGGCACGCACACGGAAGCCCAGGGTCTTCTCGACGATGAAGCCGATCACCAGAGCCATAACGAAGCTGTAGACCAGCACTGCCGCGGCCCCGAGTGCCTGAGCACCGAGCTGGTGGAAGCCATAGCCGAATGCTGCACCAACGCCGTTGCCGAAAATGCCGATCCAAAGGGTTCCGACGATGCCGCCAACCAGGTGGATGCCGACGACGTCGAGCGAGTCATCGAAACCAAGCGAATACTTGAGGTCGATGGCCAACGCGCAGAGCGCACCGGCAACGAGGCCAAGAACTAGAGCCCAGATGGGGTCAAGCGAGGCACAGGCCGGGGTGATTGCGACGAGACCGGCGATTGCGCCTGAGCCTGCACCAATCGAGGTTGCCTTGCCGTGCTTGAACTTTTCGATCGAGATCCAGCCGAGCATGGCCGCGGCAGGTGCCGCAATCGTATTGATGAAGGCGAGCGAGGCAAGGCCGTCGGCAGCCAACTCTGAGCCGGCGTTGAATCCGAACCAACCGAACCACAGCAGAGCGACACCCAGCAGCGTCAGCGGCACGTTGTGAGGCTGCGCAATGCCCTTAGAGAAACCGAAGCGCTTGCCAAGAATCAGCGCCAGAGCAAGGCCGGCAGCACCCGCGTTGATGTGCACCGCAGTGCCACCCGCGAAGTCGATCACGCCAAGGTCGTGAACGATCCAGCCACCATCGACGACCTTGCCGTCGGCGAGCGTGAAGTTGAAGACCCAGTTGGCAACCGGGAAATAGACGAGCGTGGCCCACAGACCGGCAAACACCATCCAGGCACCAAACTTGGCTCGGTCGGCAATCGCTCCTGAGATCAGGGCAACCGTGATGATGGCGAATGTTGCCTGGAACGAAACAAATGCGAGCTGCGGGAAGCCCGCCTTAGTGGTTGCGTCGAGTGACGACTGAACCTGCTCGTGAAGCCCGATGGCGTTTAGGTCGATGCCGATGACTCCATCGATGCCGACGAAGCCAGGAGTGCCACCATTGGCAAACGCGATGGCGTAGCCATAAATCACCCATAGAACAGCAATCAGGCCGAGCGAACCGAAGCTCAGCATCATCATGCTTACGACACTTTTGGCCTTGACCATGCCGCCATAGAAAAACGCCAGGCCCGGGGTCATCAACAGCACCAGGGCCGCCGAGATTAGCACGAAGGCGGTGTTGCCTTGATCAAACATTTGTTTACCTCTCTCTAAGAAAACAAATAGGGCCGGCAGTTCCAGCCACGCATAAATTTTCGGAGAGGAAAGTTTCGGGACTGAACCCGAAATGTTTCGTGTTTGTAAAAAGTGCTACTGGCTCATCGCACCCAGGCGACTCACGGCACGCAGATATTTCTTGCGGTAACCGCCAGCGAGCATGTCACTCGAGAAACAGTCGGTTAGCGCCACTCCAGAGGCGCGGATAACGGTTTGCCGTTCATAGAGCCGGTCAACCAGGGCAACAAAACGCAAGGCTTCAACTTGATCGGTTAGCTGGCGCACACCGTGAATGGCTAGGCGATCGACGTTCTCGACCAGGTTCGCATACTTGCTCTGATGAACCGTAGCGAGGTGCTGCAGCAGCGGGTCGAATGAGTCCTCGTATGCAGTCTCGCCGGCAGGGGTTTCGGCTAGCCACTGCCCCAAGTATTCGTCAGAGTGGCTGGCTACATGCGCGTCGGTCGGACGATGACGGTAATCCTCACCGTCGACACTCACCATTTGAAACTTGTTGGCCATAGCCGAGATTTCGCGGGCGAAGTCGGATGCCGCGAAACGACCCTGGCCCAGCGCATTCGGTGGCGTGTTCGACGTGGTCGCGAACCTGACACCCTTTGCATCGAGTTCGGTGAGCAGCCGAGACATCATCATGGTGTCGCCTGGATCGTCGAGCTCGAACTCGTCGATGCAGATCAGGTCATACTTTGAGAATTCGGTGACCGCATTGGCAAAGCCCAAGACGCCAATCAAGCCCGTGTAGGCAAGAAAGCTGCCAAATGCCTTTCGACCGTGCGCGGCATGCCAAATCGATGCAAGCAGATGGGTCTTGCCAACGCCGAAGCCGCCATCGAGGTAAATACCCGCCTTTTGCTCCTCGCGCTTGGCGAACAGCCCCTTCAATCCCAAGCTGGACTTGATTCCAAGGAACGCACGGCCGGCCGCGACCGCGTCTGCCTGACTTTGAAAGCGCTGGTCTGGCAAGTAATTTTCAAAACGGGCCTTCTGGAACTCGCGGGGTGGCACGAGGTGCGACAGCAACTGCTCGGTCGTCACGTTCGGAATCGTGCTTGCCAAAGACCTAATGGGCCGACTCGTTGCCAATTGTTACCTTTCGCTGGCGCGGAAACCCCACTGCCTTTAACCTTGTCTTAGTAATCCTAGGCAACTAAACAACAGGAGCATCATGTCTGTCCCTTTCGATGACAACGCCAAATTCGCCGAGTATGCGAACCCTCAGATGCTCGTCTCGGCACAGTGGCTCGAGGAGCACCTGGGCACTCCTGGTCTCGTCGTGGTTGAAAGCGACGAAGACGTTCTTCTCTATTCGACCGGCCACATTCCTGGCTCGGTCATGATCGACTGGCACACCGAGCTGAACCAGCCAGTCATGCGCGATTATCTGGACGGCGAAGACTTCGCCAAGTTGCTCGGCGCAAAGGGAATTTCACGCGACACCACCGTTGTGATCTATGGCGACAAGTCGAACTGGTGGTCGGCATACGCACTCTGGGTCTTCAAGTTGTTCGGCCACGCAGACGTGCGCCTGCTCGATGGCGGTCGCGACAACTGGATCGCCGAGGGACGCCCCTTCACTCGCGATGAGACCCCTGTTGTGCCCGTCGAATACCCGGTGATCGAACGCGACGACAAGACACTACGCGCGTATCGCGACGACGTGATTGCCCACCTCGGCCAACCACTCGTCGACGTGCGTTCACCTGAGGAATACTCGGGCGAGCGCACTCACATGCCTGCATATCCAGAAGAGGGCGCGCTACGCGCTGGGCACATCCCTTCAGCAGTCTCGGTGCCATGGGCACGAGCCGCCGGCGAGAATGGTGTGTTCCGAAACCGCGCCGAGCTCGAGGCGATTTACCTCGACGAGGCTGGCCTGAAGCCCGACGACAACGTGGTGGCATACTGCCGCATTGGTGAGCGCTCGAGCCACACCTGGTTCGTTCTCACCTACCTGCTTGGTTTCAAGAACGTGCGCAACTATGACGGCAGCTGGACCGAGTGGGGCAGCCTGGTTGGCGTGCCGATCGTGCGCGGAACTGAGCCTGGCTCGGCGCCTAAAGCTGCGTAACTAATGCAAGATGCACTCGAACTAGCCGAGGATTTCAACGCGATCCCAATTAAGGATCGCTTGCAACTTTTGCTCGAGTTTTCAGAGAACCTGCCCGCTCTTCCGGCACGATACGCCGACCACCCAGACCTTTTGGAACGTGTAGAAGAGTGCCAGAGCCCCGTGTACCTCTTTGTTGAGGTTGTCGAGGGAGTCGTTCACCTGTTTCTGACGGCCCCGCCAGAGGCGCCGACCACACGCGGCTTCGCAAGCATCTTGCATTCGATGCTCGACGCAAGACCCGTGGCCGAGGTCCTCGCCTTCGACGACGACTTTCCTAGCAAGCTCGGCCTTCGCGAGGCCGTCTCGGCTCTTCGCCTTCGTGGCATGACCGGCATGCTTCGCCGCATCAAGCGCCAGGTCGCCGAAAAGGCCTGATGACGGCGGGTGAATCGGCCGGCGAACGCGAACGGCTAGCGCGGTTGTTCGAGCTGAAAGCCGGCATCACCTGGATTCAGGTCATTTCGGCCCAGGGAGGCATCGATGATGCCTGGCGAGGCACAAGCGATAGCGTCACTAACCCAGCCGACCGCAAATTCCTATTGGCGGCCAGATCACAGGCCGACCTAATCGTCACGAGCGCACGCACCGCCGATGTCGAGCGCTACAGGCCTTCGCGCTTCGCTCCGATTCTGATTATCGACCGAAGCGTAAGCGACACACACACCGAACTAACGGATGACGAGTTGCTGCCGGGCGCATTATTGCGTCTCAATGAGGGGCAGTCAGGCGCCGCAATGGCGGCGAGGCAGCATGTTTTGCTCGAGTCGGGACCTACCCTAGCAAGGGCGCTGCTGCAATCGCGGCGAGACTGGCAAATCTTGCTCACGGTAACGGGCCTGCCGACAACGCTCGAAGCCGAGGATATCCAAACTCTCTGCGCTGCACGCGTGCGCGAGCTGGCACAGATACTCGAGTGCGGCCTGCTTGCCATGCGACAGATCGTCATCGAAGGCTCGAACGCATACCTTCGCCTCGAGACCGCATAAACCCCCA
>JBEEJX010000009.1:0-3053 GCA_041168965.1 Actinomycetota bacterium | reverse complement strand
CCGGGGGCGTGTTGGGTCTAATCACTGCTCTGATCATGTGGGTTAGCAGCGGCGCGAACCAGAACGTTTTTGGCTACCTGATGGCATACTGCACCGGCATTGGAGCAGCCGCAGGAATCATCGCGGCCACGGCATTTGAGGCGGCAACCCGCAAGCGCGCCAAGAGCGTGCAGGCCACTAAACTAGAGGGGTAAACGGGCCTCACAAGGGCGTCGAAAAGCCCGATTCACCCAAATCCAACCCTCTGATTGATTGGTGATCCATGCTGCGTGGCGACGGACTTCTGAATCACGATTTGGCCGTATCGGCCGATGATGAAAAAGCCCCCAAGGATCAGTGCGGCGTATTCGGAGTCTGGGCTCCAGGCGAAGAGGTTGCCAAGCTGACCTTCTTCGGTCTTTACAGCCTTCAGCACCGCGGCCAGGAATCGGCCGGCATCGCAACCTCAGACGGCAGCAAGATCCTCGTCTATAAAGACATGGGTCTGGTCAGCCAGGTCTTTAGCGAGTCGGCTCTCGAATCGCTCACCGGCCACATCGCCGTTGGCCACAACCGTTATTCGACCACCGGCGCATCGCACTGGCGCAACGCCCAGCCGACCCTCGGTCGCACCAGCTCGGGCACTGTCGCTCTGGCCCACAACGGCAACCTGACCAACACCGCCGACCTGCTCGATCTGCTTCGCAAGCGCTACCCAGACCAGGGCGCCAACGAGATCACCGGCGGTAACACCACCGACACCGCCGTGCTCACCGCACTGCTGGCCGGTGACACCGACCACACTCTCGAGGCCACAGCACTCGAACTGCTGCCAAAGGTCAAGGGCGCATTCTGTCTGGTCTTCATGGACGAAACCACCCTGTATGCGGCACGCGACCCGCAGGGCGTTCGCCCACTCGTGCTCGGCCGCCTCGAGCGTGGCTGGGTGGTTGCATCCGAGACCGCGGCACTCGACATCGTTGGCGCGAGCTTCGTTCGCGAGATCGAGCCGGGCGAGCTGATCGCCATCGACGAAAACGGACTGCGCTCGCAGCGCTTCGCCGAGGTCAAGCGTGCCGGTTGCGTCTTTGAATACGTCTATCTGGCCCGCCCAGACACCTCGATCAACGGCAAGAACGTCTACGAGGCCCGCGTCGAGATGGGTCGTGAGCTCGCTCGTGAATACCCGGTCGAGGCCGACCTAGTGATTCCGACCCCGGAGTCGGGCACCCCGGCAGCCATCGGCTTTAGCCAAGAGTCGGGCATTCCGTTCGGCCACGGCCTCGTCAAAAACGCATACGTTGGCCGCACCTTTATTCAGCCGTCGCAGACCATCCGCCAGCGCGGTATTCGCCTGAAGCTAAACCCGCTTCGCGAGGTAATTCGCGGCAAGCGCATCGTGGTTATCGACGACTCAATCGTGCGCGGCAACACCCAGCGCGCGCTCGTGCAGATGCTGCGCGAGGCCGGAGCCGCCGAGATCCACGTGCGCATTTCGTCGCCACCCATCACGTGGCCTTGCTTCTATGGCATCGACTTTGCAACCCGCGCCGAGCTAATCGCGACCGGCCTCGGCGTCGAAGACGTCTGCAAGTCGATCGGCGCCGACAGCCTCGGTTACCTGACCAAGGACGGCATGATCGCAGCCACCGGTCAGGTCGAAACTAGCCTGTGCACCGCATGCTTCACCGGAACCTATCCGATCGAGCTGCCGGCCGCCGAGCGCCTCGGCAAGAACCTGCTCGAGCGCACCGAAAACCCTGCGGCCTGCGAGCCAGGCCCAGACAGCGAACTTGACCGAGCCGTCAGAGAGGCCGCCAACTAATGAGCAACAGCGAGCACGTCGCAAGCGCATACGCCGCATCGGGCGTTGACACCGAGGCTGGCGACCTCGCCGTCGAGCTCATGAAGAAGGCCGTCTCGGCAACCCACAACTCGCTGGTCGTCGGTGGCCTTGGCGGCTTCGCGGGCATGATGGACGTCAGCTTTTTGAAGCAGTATGACCGCCCGCTGCTGGCAACCTCGACCGACGGCGTTGGCACCAAGGTGGCCATCGCTCAGGCGATCGACAAGCACGACACCATCGGCCAGGATCTGGTGGGCATGGTCGTCGACGACATCGTTGTGACCGGCGCCAAGAGCCTGTTCATGACCGACTACATCGCGTGCGGCAAGGTTGTTCCGCAGCGCATCGCCGACATCGTTCGCGGCATCGCCGAGGCCTGCCAGGCAGTCGATGTTGCGCTCGTCGGTGGCGAGACCGCCGAACACCCAGGCCTGCTGCACCCAGACGAGTACGACGTCGCAGGCGCCGCCACAGGCGTTGTCGACGCAGCCAAGCTGCTCTCGGCCGGCCGAGTTCAGGTGGGCGACATCGTGTTGGGCCTCGAGGCATCGGGCTTTCACTCGAACGGCTACTCGTTGGTTCGCAAAATCGTTGCCGACCGCGGCCTCAGCTACACCCAGACCGTCGACGAATTCGGCTCGGCGCGTTCGCTCGGCGAGGTGCTGCTCGAACCAACCCGTCTTTACACCGGCGTCTTGAACCGCGTTCTTGAATCGGCCCACGGTGCCGACGTGCGCGTCATGTCGCACATCACCGGCGGCGGCATTGCCGCCAACCTATCGCGTGTGCTGCCTTCGGGCGTCAGCCTCGATGTCGACCGTTCAACCTGGAAGCCACTGGATGTGTTCAACGTGGTTGCCGGTTGGGGTGGCTACAAGCTCACTGACCTCGAGGCAACCTGGAACCTTGGCCTCGGCTTTGCCGTGGTGGTCAAGGCTTCGGCCGCCGATGCGATCAGTGCTCAGTTGAACGCCGAGGGCATCCGCACTTGGCAGTTGGGCATCATCGAGTCGACCCCGTGCGACGCCGAGCTGCCGGGCTATGTAACCGAGGCCAAGGGTGTTCGCGGCGGTGCCGTGCGCATGGTTGGCGCATACGCCAACTAGGTTCTCGCCAAGAAACCGGCTGTCTAGCGCGCTAGACATACTTGGTCTAGTCGCCTAGACTAAATCGATGGTTAGCGATCAATCCACGCGAGTTGCTCAGAAAATGTTGCGCTCAAGCGGTT
>JBEEJX010000008.1:0-7487 GCA_041168965.1 Actinomycetota bacterium | reverse complement strand
GTCAGGCATACACCACCCCGCGTCGTCCGCTCGTGGTCTTCACGCCAAAGTCGATGCTGCGCCTCAAGGCTGCATCGAGCTCGGTTGCCGACTTCACCACCGGCGAATTCCGCCCGGTGATCAACGACGAGCAGGGCCTCGACAAGTCGAAGGTCAAGCGCGTGCTGTTCTGCTCGGGCAAGGTCTATTGGGATCTGCTTGCCGAGTCGCAGAAGCGCGGCCTCGGCGACACCGCAATCGTGCGTGTAGAGCAGCTGTATCCGACCCCTGTCGACGAGATCAAGGCCGCTTATGCCGAGTATCCAGGCGCCGAGTTGATTTGGGTTCAGGATGAACCTGCCAACCAAGGCCCATGGACCTACATCGGTTTGTTCTTGCCTCGCTACATGGACGGCCAGGTTGCCAAGTTGGTTTCGCGCCCTGCAAGCGCATCGCCGGCAACCGGTTCGGCCAAGCAGCACGCAGCCGAGCAGGCCGACCTGGTCGCTCGCGCCTTCGCCTAAGCCGCTCGCCTAGTTCATGGATTCAGTTCAGCGGTCAGACGTGCGCGTCGTCGTAATCGGCGATGCCCACATCAGTCCGTCTGGCGACCCCAAGGGCATGGGATGGGTCGGCCGCGTGCTGGCCAAGACGCCGGTGAACGATCCGCGAATCGACTTTTTTGCGCTGCCGGCACCCGACGAAAGCAGCAGCATGCTCGCTGGCCGTTGGATTGCCGAGGTCGGTCGACGTTTTACGGCCACCACCGAAAACCGGTTGGTGATTGCATTGAGCAACATCGATGCCGCCGCCGGCGTTTCGGTTTCGCGCAGTCGCCTAAACCTGGCCACCATTCTTGACGAGGCAGCGCGAGCCAACATCAAGTGCCTTGTGGTCGGGCCAATCCCCCCGCGCGATCCGGCTCAGGTGCGTGACGTCGAGCACCTGGTTTCGGGTTATGAAGATGTGGCTGCGCGCCGCGGAATCCCTTTTGTTGACTGTTTTCGTCCGCTAGTTGAACACGACGGCTGGAACGAAGAAATCGCCGCCACAGAGGCCGGCCGCCCTGGCCAAGTTGGCCACGGCCTGATCGCTTGGCTGGTGCTAAATCGCGGTTGGTATGACTGGCTCGAGGTCAAGCCGGTCTAGTGCTCGGCCTTCTCGCCCGCATCGATTGAGCGAATCTTCTGCAGAATGCGCTCGACCACATCGGCCGCCGGCATGTCTTGGGCGCAAGCCTCTTGAAGCACGTTGTTGACCAACGCCTCCATGTCGTAGTGCGACTCGCAGTGGTCACAGTTGGCCACGTGCGCCGTGATCTCTTCGATCTGCGCCTCGGTCAGGGCGTTGTGCAGGTATTCGTGAACGTGCTGTTGAGTTTCGCGGCAGTCCATTAGCGGTTTCCTCCCGAGTTGGAGTCGTCTGCGGCGTCTTCGGCGCCGTTCGAGTTTGCGGTGTCTGTTAGATAGCCCTCTTGACGGGCGTAATCTTCGAGGTATTTGCGAAGCAGCTTCTTGCCGCGCAACAGGCGCGTGCCAACCGTCGCCTGTTTCACGCCGAGCATCTGCGCGATCTGCGCATACGAGTAGTCGCCGATGATTGCGTAATAGACAACGTCTCTGAAGTTATCGGGCAGGCTGGCCAGGGCATCTTTGACGACGTCGGCTGGCATGGTGCGAATCGCCTCGGCCTCGGCAGACTGACTAGGCATGGCGGTTAGTGACTCGGCATCGCCGACCTGCCAATCTTCCATGTCGTCGAGCCCACGCTGGGCCACATCGCGATTGCTCTTTGAAAACATATTGTTGGCTGTGTTGTGCAGGATCGTCTGCAACCAGGCGCGAAGGTTGGTGCCCTGTTCAAACTGGTGGAAGGCGCGAAACGCCTTGATGTAGACCTCTTGCAGCAGGTCTTCGGCGTCGGCCGGTTTGTATTGCATCTTGGCAAGCGCCGTGCGATACAGGTCGGGCATCAGCGGCACGGCCTGCTCTTCGAACAGGCGGTTGAGTTCTTCGCGGCTCAACACCGGCCGAACGGAATCGTCGCGGTCGGTCTTGGCGCGGTCGGTCTTGGCGCGGTGCGGTGTGCTCGTCATCAGGGTTGAGTTTAACGCGAATGCCATGGCCTGCCCCTTACTGTCTGCTCGATAACTGCCGCTGCTGGTAACTTTGAACCGATGACCAATAGCAGTTATTCCCACGCAACAGCCCAGCCCTGGCCAGCACCTTTGGCTCAGGCGCCCATCTCGGCGACCGTTGCGTTGCCCGGTTCAAAGTCGCTCACCAACCGCGAGCTTGTGCTTTCGGCAATCGCGTATGAGCCAACACTGCTGACCGCTCCCCTGCACTCACGCGATTCGGCGCTCATGATCGATGCGCTGCGCGCGCTCGGCACCGCGGTCGAGGTGCTCGATAACGGCGACGTGCTGGTGACACCACGGCCGCTCGACCGCGCCGCCAGCATCGACTGCGGCCTGGCCGGCACGGTGATGCGCTTCGTGCCGCCGCTGGCGACGCTCAGTTCGGCCGACATCGTCTTCGATGGCGATGAGGCCGCGCGCCGCCGCCCGATGCACACCACCATCGACTCGCTGCGTGCGCTCGGGGTCGAGGTCGACGCGGGTGGCGGTTCGGCACTGCCATTCACCGTGCGCGGCACGGGCCAGGTGCTAGGCGGCGAACTCACCATCGATGCGAGTGCATCTTCGCAGTTCGTTTCGGGGCTTCTGCTAAGCGCAGCTCGGTTCGAGCGCGGCCTAACCCTGCGTCACGAAGGCGAGCACCTTCCGTCGATGCCACACATCGAAATGACGCTCGACTGCCTCGCAAAGCGCGGCGTCACTGTCTTCACGCCAGACACCGCCGTGTGGCAGGTCGAGCCAGGCGCGATTTCCGGTGGCGAGATAGCGATCGAGCCCGACCTCTCGAATGCCGGGCCATTTTTGGCCGCGGCCATGGTCGCCGGTGGTTCGGTCACGATTCCGGGTTGGCCCGGTTCGACCACCCAGGTCGGCGACGAGTTCGACGGCATTCTGCAGCAAATGGGCGCAACTATCGTGCGAGACGACCGCGGGCTAACGATCACGGGTGCGGCCGATGGGCGCATCCTTGGCATCGACATCGACCTTTCGATTGGCGGCGAGCTGACGCCAGTTATTGCCGCACTTGCCGCGATTGCCGAAACCCCGACCCGCATCAGCGGCGTGGCTCACCTTCGCGGGCACGAAACCGACCGCTTGGCGGCACTGGCGGCCGAGATCAACCGAATCGGTGGCATCGCACGCGAGACCCCAGACGGCCTCGAAATCGACCCGAGCGACAACCTGCACGGCGCACTCTGGCAGACCTACGAGGATCACCGCATGGCAACGGCTGGTGCAATCATCGGCCTGCGCGTCGATGGCATTCAGATCGAAGACATCAAGACGACCTCAAAGACCATGCCCGAGTTCGACAAACTTTGGCTTGGCATGCTCGAAGGCCGCGCTTGAGCTGGCTCTATGAGCCCGATCCGGGTCAAAACGACCTAGACGAGAGCGACGTGCGTGTGCGCCCAAACCCAAAGGGCAACAAGCCGCGCACTAAGAAGCGCCCCGAACACGCGGATGCCGCAATCGGCATGGTGCTGGGCGTAGACATGGGTCGGTATCGCGTTTTGCTCGAGGGCGAGGATCGCATGATCGACGCGACCATGGGCAAAGAGTTACGCAAACACGGAGCCGTCGTGGGCGACCGCGTTGCCCTTGCCGGCGATCTTTCAGACACGGTTGGCGCGCTCGCACGAGTGGTTCGCGTCGAGCCGCGCACATCGCTGCTGCGCCGTTCGGCCGACGACAGCGATCTGGTCGAACGAGTCATCGTTGCCAACGCCGACCAAATGTTGGTTGTGCTGGCAATCGCAAACCCCGAGCCGCGCACCCGCCTGGTCGATCGCTACCTGGCCGCCGCATTCGATGCTGGCCTCAAGCCGATTCTGTGCATAACCAAGGTCGACCTGGCCGACCCAACCGAGTTTCTGGCCAACTTCGCCGGCCTCGACATTCCGGTCGTACTCAACCGATCCGACGCACCTTCGCTCGACGAGCTTCACGCGCTGCTCGACGGCCACACCACTGTCGTGGTTGGCCACTCTGGTGTCGGCAAATCTACGCTCGTCAACGCCATCGCTCCGGGCGCTGGCCTGGCAACCGGGCACGTCAATGCGGTCACCGGGCGTGGCCGCCACACCTCGACCGCGGTCAGGGCCATTGCCTTGAACCCCGATGACCGTGCCGCGGGTTGGATCATCGACACCCCCGGCGTGCGCTCGTTCGGCCTCGGCCACGTTAGGCCTGAAAATCTCGTCCGTTCGTTTCAAGACCTGTGGGCTGTCATCGAGACCTGCCCGCGCGACTGCAGCCACCTTGCGGGTGCACCCGACTGCGAACTCGATGCGGCAATCGACGATGGCCGTCTTGGTGCCGCCGGCGCCGGCCGAGTCGACTCGTTGCGCCGCCTGATGGCAAGCGCCAGCAGTGCATCTTCGACCGGCGAATAAACTCGAACACGTGACCTTCGCTGCAGACCTCGAATTTGCCCTCCAGTTGGCCGACGTTGCCGACCAACTTTCGCTCGAACGCTTCACCGCGCTCGACCTCAAGGTCGAAACCAAGCCCGATCGCAGCCCAGTGACCGACGCCGATCGCTCGGTCGAGCAGGCCCTCAAAGGCATGATTGCCGAACACCGCCCAGGCGATGCTCTCATTGGCGAAGAATTCGGTTCGGCAAACGGAACCAACAATCGCACCTGGATCATCGACCCAATCGACGGCACCGCCAACTTCATGCGCGGTGTGCCGGTCTGGGCCAGCCTGATCTGCCTAGCCATCGACGGCAAACCAA
Organism: Actinomycetota bacterium; assembly: GCA_041168965.1. Taxonomy (GTDB): domain Bacteria; phylum Actinomycetota; class Actinomycetes; order Actinomycetales; family Microbacteriaceae; genus Rhodoluna. Next base: position 2,628 of record JBEEJX010000008.1, on the reverse strand, counting down.
CCGTCAGCGTGGTTTCGGCACCGGCAATGGGCCGCCGTTGGTGGGCCGCACCTGCGACAGCAGGGGCACACGGCGGCGCATTCACGCGCGACATTGACGGCAGCGTCAGGCACATCCACGTTTCTGGCATTTCGGATCTCGAACACGCGAGCCTCAGCTACAACAACCTGCAGCTCTGGGATCAGGCCGGCAAGGTCGACGAGCTGCTGGCCCTCAGCCGCCAGATTTGGCGCACGCGGGCCTATGGCGACTTCTGGTCATACATGCTGTTGGCCGAGGGGGCCCTTGAAATCGTGGCCGAACACGACCTCAAGATTTACGACATCGCCGCGTTGGTGCCGATTGTCGAGCAGGCCGGTGGCAGATTCAGCGCCCTCGACGGCGATTTGACCCCCGAAACCTCGAGCGTGCTGGCCACGAATGGCCGCCTGCACGAAACGTGCCTAGCGGCGTTCGAGTAGGTCTTCAAATGGCGCGCGCTACCGGAATCAAGAACCCGAATGGTGCGCTGCGCCTGTTGCTGCGCCAATTCAGCAGCCCGATAATCCTGATTCTGTTCGGTGCCACGATTGTTTCGATGGTCGCTGGCGACGTGATCGATGGCGCGATTATCCTGGCAATCATCATTCCGAGCGGCCTGCTGGGCTTCTGGCAGGAACATCGCGCGGGCAAGACCATGGATGCGCTGCGCTCACGACTCAGCCCCAAGGCCCGTGTGCGTCGAGATGGCAAGGTAATCGAGATCGAGCACGACCAGCTCGTGGTGGGCGACGTGGTGCTGTTGGGTGCCGGCGACATCGTGCCCGGCGACCTGCGCCTAACTCAAGGCGAGGCACTCGAACTCGACGAATCGGCCATCACGGGCGAGAGTTTTCCGGTCGAAAAGAACGTCGATGCCGCAGCCCTACTGTTCTTAGGCAGTCACGTTGTCAGCGGCCGAGGCGAGGCAACCGTCGCGGCGTTGGGCAACGACACCAAGTTCGGGGCATTGGTCGCCGAACTCGAGTCTCGCGATACCGTAACCGCCTTCGAGGTTGGCACGGCAAAGTTTGGGCGCCTGCTGATGCGCGCGATGCTCGTGTTGGTTTTGGGCATCCTCGTGGTCAACATCGTCGAGCATCGGCCGATTATCGATTCGCTCCTGTTTGCGTTGGCGCTTGCCGTTGGCCTGACTCCGCAGCTTTTGCCGGTGATCATCTCGGTTTCGCTCTCGTTTGGCGCCAAGGCTTTGGCCAAGGCGAGTGTGCTGGTCAAGCGTCTGGATTCGATCGAAGACTTTGGTTCGATTGACGTGCTGTGCACCGACAAGACCGGCACCCTGACCGCCGGGGCGATTCGCCTGGATTCGACGGTTGGCACAAACGCGGCGCGACTCGCTTTCGCTAACGCCAAGTTTCAAACCGGCTTCGCGAACCCGATGGACGAAGCCATACTCGCGGCAACGACCAGCGAGCACGAGGCCAGTTTTGCTGGGGTAACTCTTTGCGGCGAGGTGCCGTACGACTTCGAGCGTCGGCGCCTTTCAATCGCCCTAATCGAGCACGACCAGCCGGCAAAGTTGATCACCAAGGGCGCCTTCGAAAGCGTTTTGGCAGTGTGTTCGTCGCGGCGCATCGAGAACGGTTCTGTTGAGGGCTTGGATGCGCCCGCGCGACAACAACTTGAGGCCAGCTTCGCCGCCGCGAGTGCCGAGGGTTATCGCGTGCTGGGCGTTGCAACCCGAACATTGACCGCCCACGAGGCCGACCCAGCGACACCGTTCCCGGTCTCGTTCGAGGACAAGCTCATTTTTGAGGGTCTGCTGCTGTTCAAAGACCCAGCCAAGCCCGACGCCGCGGCGGCAGTCGCCGATCTCGAATCCTTGGGCATCGACCTGTTCTTGATTACGGGCGACAACCCGCTGGCCGCCAGGCACATCGCCGGCGAGGTCGGGCTGCGCAATCATCGAGTTCTCACCGGCACCGAGTTTGCCCGCGCCGATGCCGCAAGCCGCTTGACGGCAATCGCCGAGTGCCGTGTGTTTGCCGAGTTCGACCCGCTGCAAAAGGAGCAGTTGGTCAAATTGATTCGAAGTCAGGGTCACTCGGTCGGTTACTTCGGCGACGGCATCAACGATGCAGCGGCGCTAAAGGCAGCCGACGTCGGCATTTCGGTCGACACCGCGGTCGATGTCGCGCGTCAGGCCGCGTCGATTGTGCTTCTAGACCGCAGCCTTGGCGTGATCGCTCAGGGTGTGCGGCTCGGCCGCCGCACCTTTGTCAACACGCTCAAGTACATCCGCGTTGGTGTTAGTGCCGCATTTGGCAACGTGCTCTCGATGGCTATCGCCGCCATCTTCCTGCCATTCCTACCGCTGTTGCCGGCACAGATTCTGCTGCTCAATTTCTTGACCGATTTTCCGGCTGTCATGATCTCGGGCGACAACGTCGATGCCGAGGCCGTGGCCCGCCCACGCGCTTGGAACATTCGCGAAATTCGAAACTTCATGCTCACGTTTGGCGTGCTGAGTTCGGTGTTCGACATTGCAACCTTTGCCTTGCTGCGCCTCGGATTCAACGCCGACGCCGAGCAATTCCGCTCTGGTTGGTTCATTGAGTCCAGCCTCACCGAACTCGTGGTCATGTTGCT
>JBEEJX010000007.1:0-3513 GCA_041168965.1 Actinomycetota bacterium | reverse complement strand
TTGTGGAGCAAATTCGCTAACTTTAGTTTTTTGGGGGCGGGAGTAGTCGCTCTCGTTGCATTCACTGGGGGCGAATTTGATCGAGTTCGAGGTGGCCACGAAGTATTTCGGCCAAAAAGCTGCACTTGACGAGGTTTCATTTGAGGCGATGCCCGGTGAGGTCACGGCCCTAATCGGCCCGAACGGTGCCGGCAAAACCACACTGTTTCGTTGCCTCCTCGGACTTGACCGGCTCGACGCGGGAATGGCGCTCGTCGATGGCAAGCCATACGCGCAGCTCGAGCACCCTGCTCGCCAGGTTGGCGTGCTTCTAGATTCGCGCCACGGAAATCCGGGTCGCACGGGCTACCAACACCTGCGAGCCAAGGCCATAGCGACTGGTTACACAAAAGAACGCGTTTGGCAGGTTCTTGAACAGGTGGGCCTAGCCTCGGCCGCCAATCAGCGAATAGGCAAATACTCGCTGGGTATGAAGCAGCGTCTCGGGCTCGCGTCGGCCCTGTTATGCGACCCGCAAACTGTGATTCTCGATGAACCCCTAAATGGTTTGGATTCCGACGGAATTAGGTGGGTTCGTGACTTAACACGCCAATTAGCCGATAGTGGCAAAACGGTTCTGCTGGCATCGCATTTCATGAGCGAGGTAGAGAACACGGCCGATCGCGTGGTTGTGCTTGGCAATGGGCACGTTTTGGCCGATGCCGATTCAGCTGAACTGCTGGGCCAGCTGGGCGTATTAGTTGTAGCTCACGAGACCGAGGCACTAATCCGCATGCTCTCGCTTGGCGGCATTGATTTTGAAATCGGCACACTAGGCATCAGGTGCACTGGGGTCAATGCGCGAGAGGTCGGCCGACTCGCGGCCGCTGAGGGCATAGCTCTGACCCAACTGAGCGATGTCCGAGAATCAATCGAGGATGCCTATTTGCGCATTCTCGACAGCGCCGATGAGGTGGATGCCGTTGCCTAGTCTTTTTTTGCAGCGCAGCAAGGCTCAGGCTTATGGGGTTCTGGCCCTACGAAGCAACCGCTGGCTGCTGGCTTTGATTGGTGCGCTACCCGTCTCGGTTGCATCGCTTCGTCTAGTCATCATTGCAATCACACCGCCTTCGTCTTGGAACGCCACGGCCGGGTTGGAGATTCAGTCTGGCCTGGTGGTGCCTGCCTTCTTGCTGGCGATGTTCTTCGGCTTGTTTGCTGCCAGACCAGACGACCCACAAATACGTATGGATGGCGAATACATTGATGAACCTCGTCGTCGCCGTGTTTGGCTGGCAAAATTTGTGGTGATCACTGCAGTTGTTGGGTCCGTGACGATGTTGTCGCAGGCAGTCATTGCGTTGTTTCAGCTTGGCTTACCAGCAGCGAGCCGAGCTGCAACGGCCTCGCTATTGCCAGCGGCTGCAGCTTATGTGGTGGTAGTCGTTGTCGCTGCCTGCCTCGGAATGGCCGTTGCCAAGTTGGTCCGCGACGCGCTCACCGGTGCCTTCGTGCTCACATTGGCATTTTGGCTGATTCCAACGCTGGCGATGCCGCTGCTCGGTGCTGTTTCAAACGTGGGCCCGACTGCCAGCGATTTCAATCCCGTCCAGCTGGCTGAACGCCTAGTGTGGCAACCGCCCGCGGTGCCGCTTAGTTTTCAGGGTCTTGCCCAATCCAAGCTCGAATCAACGCAGGCATGGCTCGCGCTCGGCACGTGGCTGGCAGGCGCAATCATCATGATTCTGGGAGTCACGAAAAGCTTTGGTGCCCGCAGGCGTTCGAGTGGTCGACGTGGGCAACAGGCACGCTTGATTCCTACAACAAGCAAGACAACACACGAGATCACTACCCCCGTGGCCGGATTCTTAGGCCCAGTGCGGGCAGCCTTGTATCGCTTGGCCATTGACCGGGGAGTGTTCATATTTCTGGCAATAATCGGCCTTTTCGAGGCATACACAACTCTGCATGCCGCGAGCGATGTGATGATCAGGGATTCGTCGAACAGGTTGGAGTCAATGTTTTTCGCATATGGGCCAACGCCGATGATCGCGATATTCTTCTTCGTCGCTATTAGAAGATCGCGCGACCTGGCGACCGGCGAACAGGGCCAGCGCGTTATCGAATCTGGTTCACGCGTTCGAGTTTTCTTGCGGGACTGGCTGGCTCAATCACTCCTGTATGCCACCGTCGGCTTGGTAGTGCTCGCAATCGCGTGGACCGCAGCGTTTGCAGGCTCGAGGCACCAGAACACCGAAACATCGGTTGCCATAGCAATGGCCTTCGAGGGCGCCCTCAAATTTGCAGCCCTAACCACCGTTGCGGTTGCATGGGGTCTGGGGCTCGCGCATGCCATCTCGAAGCCCTCTGCGACTCTCATTGCGACGTTATCAATCACGTTGCTCATTCCAGGGATTGTCGTCGCGATCTGCGTGGCGCTCGGGGCCTTAGAGTTTTTGGCGCAGGCGAATTATTGGTTGCCGACGCAGGTTCTTGTGCCTCAACACGATCCGGGTGAGGCTGGTCTGGCGTTCGACGCCTTCGGGCACACGTTGATGACGCCAAACCAACGCATGCTCATAGCCGGCGTCTACGGACTGATCGCGCTAGGCGTCGGTTCGCTCGCGGCGAGATTCAAGGCACTGCTCTAGGCGAAGCCTGCCGTGGGTTCGTGTGGGCGGCTGGCAAACTTGAGCCTGTGCAGCTTCTGATGAACATTCCCGCATTCGTGCTGGCCACATCCCTGCTGGCCATCGTGCCTGGGCAGGGCATGGCCATGGTCTTGCGGCAGTCGCTGCTTGGCGGCACCAAGACGGCGTTTCTGTCGGTGCTAGGCAACAGCACCGGGCTGGTGACCTGGGGTGCGCTCTCGGCCGTCGGGCTTTCGGCGGTGTTCGCCTCGAATCCAACCGCCTATGCCGTGCTCAAGTGGGCTGGCGTCGCGTTTCTGTTTTTCTTGGCCGGTCAAACGGCGTGGCAGCTGCGCAAGGCCGCAGGCAAGTTCGATATCGCCATCGCCGGCAATCCAGAACAACCTCGGCCCGCAGCCGCGTTCCGAACCGGCCTGTTCACCAACCTGACCAACGTCAAGGCAGCGGTCTTTGCCGTCGCGTTCATTCCCGTGTATGTGCCAAGCGGCTTCTCGCTCGGCCTAGGAATCATGGCCTTCGGCCTGGTTTGGGCAGGCGTGAGCGCGTTTTGGTATTCGGTGATCATCCTCGGGGTGAATCGCGCCTCGGCGTTGCTCGAGCGCCCCGCCGTGCGTCGCGGCCTGACCGCAGCATCGGCAATTGGCCTAGGCGTGCTAGCAGTCGGTCTAGCGGTTAGTTAGGCGCCTGCACTCGAGCCGCTGCCGGCAAGGCCGAGCGACGCGATCGACGCCTTGAGCGCGTCGGCTGACGCGCGAAACTTGGCGAGCTCATCGGTGGTCATTTCCATCGGAATTGTGCGCGCAGCCCCCTGGCGGTTGACCACGGTTGGCACGCTGAGTGCCACGTCTGACACGCCAAGGTAGTCATTCAAAACCGATGACAC
>JBEEJX010000006.1:0-19096 GCA_041168965.1 Actinomycetota bacterium | reverse complement strand
CTGTGAGCACGCTGCAAAACTTGGCCGCCTCGGCGCACGAGTGCGAGAATGGACCCGCAACAAAGTTCTTCGGGGTCAGTGCAAATCTGAGCCGGCGGTTAAAGTCCGCGACCCGACGGAGCCCAACTCGGCCAGCCGGCCGACAAGGCCTCGGCGGTTGAGCTGGTGGAACTCCAGCACCGACGGTAATAGTCCGGATGGTAGAAGAACGGCGGCTGGCCCGCGCGCAGGCAATTGCGCGGCGGCAGGCGCATACTCGCCGATTCTGGCGAAACCCCGAGGTGCTCGTTGCCCGCTGATCAACCGATCAGACGGAGGTCGAGTGAGGGGTCACATGATCAACCCGCAGCAGTATGACGAAGCGATGCAGCGCGCGCTCGTGCTGGCCGAAAACGGCCCAGCCTGGGGCGTGAACCCGCAGGTTGGCGCGGTCATTCTCGACGCAAAAAACCGCATCATCGGCGAAGGCTGGCACAAGGGCGCCGGCACACCACACGCCGAGGTCATGGCCCTTGCGGAGGCCACGCAGGCCTCGGGCGGCAAGTTGCCGAACGGCTGCACCGCAGTTGTGACCCTCGAGCCTTGCAATCACACCGGAAAGACCGGTCCGTGCGCCGAGGCGCTAATCGCTGCGGGCATCGAACGCGTGATTTATGCGTCGACTGATCCAGGCAACGCCTCGGCCGGTGGGGCCGAAACCCTGCGCAATGCGGGCATCGAGACCTACAGCAACCTTTTGGTTGATCACGCCGACGAGTTAATTCGACCTTGGGCCACGGCAACCCGACTCGGCCGCCCACACGTGACCCTCAAGTGGGCATCGAGCCTCGATGGTCGCACCGCCGCCGCCGATGGCACCAGCAAGTGGATTAGCTGCGCCGAATCGCGCGAAGACAGCCACCGTCGCCGCGCCGAACAGGATGCGATCATCGCCGGCACGGGCACCATCATCGCCGACGACAGCGAACTCACCGCACGCTATTCAGACGGCACGCTTTATGCGCACCAACCGCTGCGCGTTGTTCTCGGCGAGCGCGAGCTGCCTGCCGACGCGCGCGTGTTCAATGCTGCCGCCGAGACGATTCAACTGGCAACCCACGACATCAAGGCCGCGCTGCACGAACTGTTCGACCGTGGTGTTCGACGCGTCTGGGTCGAGGGCGGCCCGACCGTCGCTAGCGAATTCGCGCGCCTCGACCTGGTCGACGAGATCATCGTCTATCTGGCTCCCCTGTTGATTGGCGGGCCAAAGAGCGCGCTGACCGAGATCGGCGTTGCGGCAATCACCGACGCCAAGCGTTTTCAGCTGGTCGAACACCGTCGAATGAACGAAGACATCATGGTGCGTGCCATCCGCCACCCAGAAAAGCGCCAGCCACAAGAAGAAAGCAAGGCCTAATGTTCACCGGAATTGTTGAAGAACTCGGCCGAGTGGCTGGCATCGAGCCACAGGCCGATGCGATTCGCCTGACCATCGAGGGGCCGCTGGCCGTGAGCGATGCGAACCGGGGTGACTCGATCATGGTGAACGGCGTTTGCCTGACCGCCGTCGAACTGACCGACACCAGCTTTACCGCCGACGTCATGCGCGAGACCCTCAACCGCACCGCACTCGGTTCGCTGCAGACTGGCGACCCGGTAAACCTCGAGCGCGCCATGAACGCTGCGACCCGCTTCGGCGGCCACGTCGTTCAGGGTCACGTCGACGGCGTCGGCGAGATCATCAGCCGCGAGGCAAGCGACAACTGGGAATGGGTGCGAGTTCAGATTCCGCTCGAGCTCAGCAAGTATGTGGTGCTCAAGGGCTCGATCACCATCGATGGCGTCTCGCTGACCGTCAACGAGTTGAGCGACGACTTTGTTGGCGTGAGCCTGATTCCCGAAACCCTGCGCCTCACCACGCTGGGCCAAAAGCGCGTTGGCGACAAGGTCAACATCGAGGTCGACATCATGGCCAAACACATCGAACGCCTTATCGAGGCACGGAACGGACAAATCTAATGAAGCTTGCAACCATCGAAGAGGCCCTCGAGGCCCTGCGGGCCGGCAAGCCAGTCCTGGTGGCCGACGACGAAAACCGCGAGAACGAGGGCGACGCCATCATCTCGGCCGAGCTAGCCAGCGAAGAATGGATTGCCTGGATCGTGCGAAACACGACCGGCTTTTTGTGCGTTCCGATGGAAGAGTCGCGTGCCAACGCACTCGGCCTGCCGGTCATGTGGCGCGAAAACAAAGACCCGCACGTCACCAACTACACGATCACCGTTGATGCGACCAACCGCATCTCGACCGGTGTCAGCGCCGCCGACCGCGCCAACACGGCGCACGTTCTGGCCGACCCCGCCTCGACCCCAGACTCGCTGATTCGCCCTGGCCACATGATGCCACTGCGCAGCAAGCCGGGCGGCGTGCTCGAACGCCGCGGCCACACCGAGGCAGCCACCGACCTGCTGAAGCTTGCCGGCCTGAATCCGGTGGGAGTAATCGGCGAAATCGTGGCAAATGACGGAAGTATGATGCGCCTTCCCGAGTTAGTAAAACTCGGAGCCAAGGAGGGCCTGCCCGTGATCACCATTGAACAGCTAGTCGAACACCGCACCATGCTTGAGGCCGAGGGCCACGACGTTGCAGCACCAGAGTCGAGCGTGAATGACGACCGAGTCTGCATGCAGGCCGAGGCCAAACTGCCAACCAGCCACGGCGATTTTCGCGTGCGCGGCTACTACGACAACCGCACCGGAGCCGACCACGTCGCTTTGATCGCTGGCAACCCGACCGGCGAGGGCGTGCTCGTGCGCCTGCACAGCGAGTGCATCACTGGCGAGGCATTCGGCTCGCTGAAGTGCGAGTGTGGCCCACAGCTCGACTTTGCGCTCGACACGATTCAGGCCGACCCAGCCGGCGGCATCGTCATTTATCTGCGCGGTCAAGAGGGTCGTGGAATCGGTCTGCTCAACAAGTTGCGCGCCTATGCACTGCAGGATCAGGGCCTCGACACAGTCGACGCCAACCTGGCCCTCGGTCTGCCAAGCGAAAACCGTGAATACGGCGCCGCCGTGGCAATCTTGCGCGACCTCGGCGTCAAGAGCGTTCGACTCATGACCAACAACCCTGCCAAGCGCGCATACCTGGCCGATGCCGGCATCGAAGTCACCTCGTATGTGCCTGTCGTGGTTGGCCTGGCCGCGCAGAACGAGAAGTATCTCGAGACCAAGCGCGAGCGCATGGGTCACCTGCTGCCAGAGGCCTAGGCGCCAAACGCCTCGACCCCACTCCCCCAAAAAACAGACAACTTTCGACAAAAGGAGGCCCCGATGAGCGGAGCCGGAGCACCAAAGCTGCAGATCGACGCGAGCGGCCTTCAGATCGCAATCGTTGTCACCTCGTGGCACACCCAAATCACCGACGGCCTGCTTGCCGGAGCCGAGCGCGCCTTGAAGGCAGCCGGAAACAGCGAGTATGAAGTCTGGCGCGTGCCGGGCGCATTCGAGCTGCCGCTCGGCGCCCAGAAGGCAATCGATGCCGGCGCCGACGCGGTCATCGCACTCGGGGTGGTCATCCAGGGCGACACCCCCCACTTTGACTACGTATGCGCCGGCGCCACCGACGGCCTCATGCGCGTGCAGCTCGACAGCGGCGTTCCGGTCGGTTTCGGTCTGCTGACCGTCGACACCGAGCAGCAGGCTCTCGACCGCGCTGGTCTGCCAGACTCGCGCGAAGACAAGGGCGCCGAGGCCGCAGAGGCCGCGGTGCTGATGGCTAGACTGAACGCGTAAGCGGCCGTTTCGACGGCGCGTATCTAGAAAGGATTCCCATGGAAACCGCAATTGGAATTGTGCTCGCACTGCACCTGCTCGGCTTTGCCTCGATTTTCGCCGGCCTGATCAGCGAGATGTCGAAGCTAAAGAGCGGCACCGCCAAGGTCAACGCAGCCGTGCTGCACGGTTCGTGGTTGGCACTTGTTGCTGGCCTCGCTCTGACCGGCATGCTCTATGCAAACAACGAGCACGTCAACAACATGTCGATCTCGATCAAGGGCCTCGTTATTGCCGCTATCTTCGTGATTGCCTACCGCTTTCAGAAGAAAGATTCGGTTCCGAAGTGGGTCGTGCCGACCCTGATGACCCTGACTCTGGTCAACGTATTTGTTGCAACCGTGATGGGCATGACCGTCTCGGCATAAGTTTCAAGCAGCAAAAAGCGGGTGGTTCCGAAAGGAGCCACCCGCTTTTTGCGTTGGCTAGAACGTGGCGGTGGTCACAGCCGAGGCCGCTGACATGCCAACAACCGAGATGGTCACCACACGATAGAACACGCTCGTGCCGTTCGCTGGGCGAACCATCGTCCAGCTGGTCGCGGAGGTGCCTGCCACCAGTGACCAGTTGGTGCCATCGGTGCTCTGCTGCAGCTGATACATCGACAGGCTCGAGCCACCAAACGAACTTGCGGCTGCCCAGGTCAAAACGATGCGTGGCGAGTTGACGGTCGATGTGCTCGAGGTCGACACAACTGGCGCCGAGGTTGCCGAAGGAGCCACGTATGGCATGCGCACCTGGTAGACCACTGCGGCGGTCGAGACGCCAACCGCGTTGATCGCATACACGCGATAGGTAGCCACAATGCCTGGTGCCGAGAACGGCAGTTGAGCGCTCAGCGTTGCACCGTCGACGTTGGCAATTGTCGACCAGGCTGCGCTGCCGGATTCGTTGCGATCGATACGGTATCCCGTGATTGCGGTGCCGCCAGAGTCGGTTGGTGCAGTCCAACGCAGAGTCACGATGTTGGTGCCGTCGGTGCTCAGCGCTCCCGTGACCGAGGCCGGATTCGCAGGAACCGTGGTGGCGCTGACTACCGAAACCGCGCCGGCGTAATCGCCAAGGCCAAAGCCGGTGCGAGTGCCAATACGGAACAAACCACTGGTGCCCTTAGGTGGCCCGGCCACGACCGCGGTGTTGAGCGAGGTAACCAAGACCACCGACCAGGTGCTGCCGTTGTCGGCCGAACGCTCGATCTGATAGTTGGCCGAGATTGCGCCACCTAGATCGGTCGATGCATTCCAGCGCAACGTCACGTTTGTCGAACCGGCAGTTAGCTGACCAGCCGAAACCTGTGTCGGTGCTGCAGGCTTCAACAGCGGCACCATGATGAACCCGACGGCCGAAGTCGCCGAATTGCCCAGGGCATTCACGGCTGTCACACGCACGTAGTGGCTGCTGCCAGGAGCGCCGCGCAGGCCAGTGGTGGCCAGCTGGGTGCCGCTAACGCTAACCGAAGCCGACCAGGCCACGGCAGTGCTGCCCGAGGCCGACGTGCCAAGTTCGACCAGATACGACGTGATTGGCGAGCCACCGTTGTCGGCTGGCGCATACCAAGCAAAAATCGGGTTGCCGTCGGCACCAAAGCCGACCCGAGCTCCATAAGGAGCCGAAGGGGCGGTCGCGGCCGTGGCGATCGTCGCTTGGTTTGACGCGTCCGACCGACCGAAACCGGTGACCGTGACAACGCGCAATTGGTATGTGACACCCTTGGCCGGCCTTGCGAAGGCAAAGCTGGTTGCGGTAGCCGAAACCATGTAGCCAGACCAGTTTGTGCCGTTGCTCGAAACCTCTACGAGGTAATAGCTAGCCTGCGGAGCGCCACCGAAGTAGGTGGGGTTGGTCCAGCTCGCGATGGCACGCGCCGCATTGGCAGGGTCTGCGCCGATGGACAGGTCGCTAGGCGCCGCCGGCTTCAGCAGCGGCACGGTAACGGTCAGCACGTTCGACGGCAGCGAGGCACCGATCGCGTTGACGGCGACGACACGGAACTGCAACTGAGTGCCAGGCGCACCGGCCGAACCAACCCAAGTCAGTTGCGATGCCGCAACCGTCGCGACCGCGGCCCATCCGTTCGAAGTGTTCTGCTCGATGCGATAGCCGGTCAATGACGATCCGCCGTTGTCGCTAACCGCATTCCAGAGCAGAGTCGGGATTCCGGCAGCGCTTACCGAGGTTCCACGGGTCACTGGAGCCGCCGGCACGCTCGCGTCGCGGGTTACTGAAATCACCGTTGACCAGGCCGATTGCCCCGCCTCGGTCACGATGGCAACCCGATAGCCGTATGTGCCGCCCTTGAGCGGCCCAGGCACCGCGACGGAGCCCGAGCCGTTCGAACCGACGGGTGCCGCGAACGCATACTGGCTCCAGCTGCTGCCACCGTTGGTCGAAAGCTGCGCCACGAAACTCGCCACGTGTCCGCCGTAGAGACTAGCGGGAGCCGACCAGCTCAGATTCACCTGACCGGTTGTGGCATTCACCGAACCCACCAGACCAGTTGGCGCATCGACGCGCTGGAAAGGCACCACAAACGAGACCCAGGTCGAGGGCAGACCCGTGCCGGCAGCGGTGATAGCCGAGATTCGAACCAGGGTCGTGGTGCCCGGCAAACCTAGATTTGCTCTCGCGCTGAGCGCATTGCCGGCGACCTCAACGAGCGTCGAGACCACATTGCCCGAGAGCTTTTCGAGGCGGTAGCCCGTGATGGTCGAACCGCCGTTATCGGTTGGCGCAAGCCAACTGAATGCGGCATCGCCCGAGTTGGCAACCGTTGCCTTGAACGACAGCGGCGCGGTTGCGGCCGAGGCCGCAAAGTTCACGGTAGCGATGGCACTGGTCGGGCTCGTGCCAGCCGAGTTGATTGCAAACGCGCGGAACTGAACCGTGGTGCCCTTGGCGAATGAGATCGCCGTTGTGTATGAATACTGGCCAGCGGCGGTGGCGGTCACGCTCGCCAACGGCAACCAGTTGGCGCCGTTATCGCGGCTGTATTGCAGCGTGTAGTAGCTCAGGGCCAGTCCGCCGGTGTAGGCGGGGGCGGTCCAGGTCAGCACGGCCTTGGTTCCGGTGGCGACACCAGCAAGGTTGCCTGGGGCATCCGAAATTGAGGTTGGCCCGTTGACAGCGACAGCGGTTGAATAGGCGCTCAAGCCCACCGAGTTGCGCGCGGCTACGCGATAGTAGGCGAGCTTGCCCGGCGCCGGCATCGGCACCACGTAGCTGCTCGCGCTCGTTACGGTCACGTCGGTCCACACCGCAGTAGTGGCATTGCTGGTCGAGGTCTGCAGCGCGTAGTCGATGATTGGCGAGCCATTTGCGGTGGCCGTCATCCAGCTCAGGTTGTATCCCGAGGTGGTCTTCACGGGCGTCGAAAAGTATGGCGCACTTGGCGCATCGGCGGTTGTCGTGAAGGTGGAATAAACGCCATCGGATGTCGATTTGCCAGCCTTAGCGACCACGCGAACCCAGGCCAGGGTTGTCGGGATTAGGTCTGAAATGACAACGCTCGCGTTCGTGCTCTGCACGATTGTTGCGCGCGGTGTCAGCGATACCGCATAGCCATAGGTGAGCTCATAGCTGACCGGATACGCGGGGTCGGTCGCAGCCGAGGTGGTCCAACCGATGGTCGCACCCTTGCCGGTTATGGCGCTGATGTTCACAGTGGGCGCCGCCGGCGCGAGTGGGCCAGTGGTGTAATCCAGCTGGGTGGCTGGACCGTTGCCCGATGCGTTCGTGGCAAAAATTCGAATCGAGTACGCACTAAGCGGCGTCAGTTTGGTCACCCAAACACGTGGCGTGGTGCTGGTGGTTGCCTGGGTCACCCAGGCGCCATTGACCAGCATCTGCGCGGTGTAACCTGTGATCGAGTTGCCGCCGTTTGCGGGGGCCGTCCAACCCAGATAGACCGACGAGCCCTTGTCTTGCAAGACTGCCAGGCCGGTAGGCGCATCGGCCAAACTGCCCAGAGTGGTGAAGCTGATGTTCGCGGTTGGCAACGAGTCGCCAATCGCATTTGTTGCCGAAACCTGCACCTGATAGCTGGCCAGCGATGCCAGACCGGTCAGCGCGACGCTAGTGGCGGTTGCCGAGACCGTCGTCCAGTTTGAAACTGCCGATTCGCGATAGGCGACCTTGTAGCCGGTGATCGGCGAGCCGCCATCGTTAGCCGGGGTCGTCCAGCTGATTGTGGCGCCGCTCGCGCTAATGTTCGTTGCCTTTGGCGCGGTTGGCGCATCAGGCACACCCGCGATTGGGGTCGGCGCGGTGTTTGCGGCATTCAAGAACGAGATGTTGAGCAGGCCATCGTGCGCGCTCGACGAACCAACTACCTGACCCACCGAGGCATTGTCTTGAAGCGCCTTGACCACGTCGGCCGGCTTGAAGGTTGGGTTCTGCCCGAGCACGAGCGCCGCGGCACCTGCGACGTGAGGCGATGCCATCGATGTGCCCGACATGGTCTTTGAGCTGCCCGCGGCAAATGCATCGTCAGAGACGATGTTCACGCCTGGGGCAAAAATGTCGACACAGTTGCCAAAGTTCGAGAACGAGGCGCGCGCGTCGGTCGAGCTGGTGGCGCCAACGGTGATGGCCGATGGGGCCGATGCCGGCGAGGTCTGGCAGGCGTCGGCGTTCGAGTTGCCGGCCGCAATTGCCGCCGTGATTCCCGAGCCAACCAGCGCCTCGACCGCATCGTTCACGGCCTGATAAAAACCGCCACCGATCGACATGTTGATTACGGCTGGCGTGCCGACCGGGTTGTTTTGTTTGATCCAGTCGAGCGCCGTGATGATGCCCGAGAACGTGCCCGAACCCGTGCAGCCGAGCACGCGCACAGGCACGATGCTTGCCTTCTTGGCCAGACCATATCGAGTGCCCGCCACCGTGCCGGCAACATGTGTGCCGTGGCCGTGGCAGTCGGTGTTTTGCTGCTGGTTGCCGATCACGTCAAAGCCAGGCAGGATACGACCGGCGAAATCGGGGTTGTCGGCCTGGACGCCGGTGTCGACGATATAAACGCGCACGCCAGCGCCACCCTGGTTTGGATAGCTGAAACTCGAGTCGAGCGGCAGCGAGGTTTGATCGACTCGATCGAGACCCCACGAAGGCGGATTGGTGTCGGTGTCGAGCAACGAGATCGGTGCGTCTGGTGTGACAGATACGACGTTCGGGTTTGCTACGAGCGCGGCGGCCTCAGGAGCCGAGAGCTTGACCACGAAGCCGTCGAATACGTAGTCGATCTCGTCTGTAGGGATGTCGCCCATGCTCGTTAGGGCCGTGCGCACGGCGACGTCGGTGCCGGGCTGAACCCGAACCACAAAGTTGCTGCGCGAGATCGAAACAACCGCGTTTGCTGGCATCGCGCCAACAACCAGTGCGATTCCGACAGAAAAAACGATCGCAATGCGACCCCAGGCCGAACCAAGAACCCGCGCAAAACCCGACAAGGCAAAACTCCCCTCGAGCGGTCCTCCCGCCCGATTACAGGCTATTGCCTCGCGACGACAATTACCTAGGCCAATGCCCGCGAATTGCCGTTCAATCTAGCGCAAGAACAGCGCGCGCAGGCGTCGCGTGGTGAACCAGAGCCCGCCCAGGATCATCGCCACGAAATAGAGCACGTGGCCCAGCAGCGCCCAGTCGAGAACGCCCAGCGTCAGGCCACGAACCATCGCGATGGCTTGCCAGAGCGGCAGCGCCTCAATCGCATACTGCAGCCACTGTGGATACACCGACAACGGATAAAAAGTGCCCGAGAACAGGAACATCGGCATCATAAAGAAGTTGATCCAGTTCATCTGCTGGAACGACTTCAAATAGCTGGTGATCGCCATGCCGAACGAGGCAAATCCGAAGGCGATCAACACCGCGGCGACGATGGCCAGCAGACCCCACCAACTGCGAATCAGCGGGTCGCCCGTGAAGGTGCCGATGGTGCCGATCACGGCAGTGAAACCGATCGCATATGCAAGGCCGCGAATCAGCGCCCAGCCGATCTCGCCGAGCGCAACGTCGAGCGTGCCCATCGAGGTGGCCAGGATGCCCTGATACAACTTGCCAAAGTGCATCTTGAAGAACACGTTCCAGGTGCTGTCATAGATAGCGCCGTTCATGGCCGAGGTGGCCAGCAGCGCGGGTGCGATGTATGCCGCATACGAAACCGGATTGCCCGAGCCGTCGACCACGTCAGACACCTTGCCGATCATGCCGCCGAGACCAAGGCCAAACGCCATCAGATAAAACACCGGCTCGACAAAGCCCGAGGCAACCACGATCCAGGTCGATGAACGCAGCGCCATGAGTGCGCGTTCGAGCATCGCGGTTGGGCGGCCGCTATAGAACTCGGCACCAAACTTGCCCGAGCGGCGCTCTGCGATTGCGATTGCCGAATCGAGAGCCGAATTGATCATGCTCATGCTGCGAGCCTCTTTTCAAACTGACGCGTGGCCACATACATCGCCACCACAAAAAGAACCAAGAAGTATGCGTAGTGCACGACCACGAGCCAATCGGCAACCGGGTGGCCGTAGCTCAGGTGACGACCGAGGTTGGTCGAGTGCCAAACCGGCGAAATCCAACCGATTGCCTGCAGCGGGGTTGGCAGGATCTCGAGCGGGTAATAGGTGCCCGAGAACATGAACATCGGCGCGATGATGAAACGACCGACGATGGCAAAGAAGCCGTCGTCCTGCTTCACGAACGAGGTCGCGGCCAGCATCGCGGCGGCAAACGAGATGCCCGCGATGGTCGAACTCCAGCTGAGCGCCGGGATCGAGGCCCAGGTCACCGCACCAAACGCGAGCAGCACGATCTCATACATAAAGACCGTGAAAACACACCGGATGGCCGCAGCGATCATGATGCCGCGCACAATCGCGCCACCGGTCAGCTGCGTCGAGTTCATCGAGAAGAACGACTTATCCCACACGAAGCCCTGCATGGTCGGGAAGGTCGTTTCGTCCATTGCGCCTTGAATCGCCGCGGTGGCAAGCAGCGCCGGGGCCAAAAACACCAGGTAGCCGACGCCGTCCATCGGGTGGCCGCCACTGCCCTTGTCGACCAGCGAACCGATGCCGATGCCGACCGAAAGCAAAAATAGGATTGGGTTGCCGAGGCCAAACGCAAAGATTGCGCCGAGCCACTTTGACATGTTGCGCAGGCGGTATTCGGCCACGAACCACGCGCCAAAGGTTAGGGCCTTGCGCATGTTCACCAGCTTGGTGGCACCCTGCCAGGTCACTGAGGTTTCGCTCATTTTCGATCCTTGAGGTTTCGTTCGCGGGGCGTTTAGTCGACCAGGGTGCGGCCGGTCAGCCGCAAGAACACGTCTTCGAGCGAGCTGCGGCGAACCAACGAGGTGACGGGCTCGAGGCCGAGCTCGTGAATCTGCTTGAGCACGGCATCGCCATCTTCGCTATAAATCAGGATGCGGTCTGGCAGCACCTCGATGCGGTCGCCGACGGCGGCCAGCTTCTCGGCGGCCTCGGCGTTGCGGCTCGAGCCGAATCGCACCTCGAGAACCTCGCGGCTCGAGTAGTCCTTGATCAGTTGCGCGGGGGCACCCTCGGCCATGATCTTGCCCTTGTCCATCACGATCAGACGGTCGCAAAGCTGCTCGGCTTCATCCATGTAGTGGGTGGTGATTACCAGGGTCACGCCCTGTTCCTTGAGGCGGAACAGTCTGTCCCACAGAACGTGACGTGCCTGCGGGTCGAGGCCCGTGGTTGGTTCGTCGAGCATCAGGATTTCTGGCTCGTTCACAAGCGCGCGAGCAATCGTGAGGCGGCGCTTCATGCCGCCCGAGAGCGCGTCGGTCTTGACGTTGCGTTTGTCTTCGAGCTGAGCGAACGCCAGCAGCTCTTCGATCTTGGTCTTTACGAACTTGCGAGCCAGGCCAAAGTAGCGGCCATAGATATAGAGGTTCTCCCACACCTTGAGCTCAAAGTCGAGGTTGTCTTGCTGCGGCACAACGCCAAGGTGAGCACGGATCTCGGGGCCGCTGGTGTTTGGGTCTTTGCCCAGAATCTGCAGTTCGCCGTCGGTGCGCTGCGAGGTCGATGCGATCATGCGCATGGTGGTCGACTTGCCGGCGCCGTTCGGGCCGAGAAGGCCAAAGGCCTCGCCGCGTTTGACGGTGAAGTTGATGCCGTCTACAGCGATGAAATCTTCATACTTTTTGGTGAGATTTTTGGCGACGATCATGTCTTGGGTCATGACTCGAGTTCCCTCTTGGTTGCGCGTCTTTGCGGGCCGATTTCGGCAGCCCTTCAGACTAACTACCTAAAGCGTTTTCTGCAAAAAGTTGAGCAGGCGTTGCGCGTGTCCGACAGAAGGCACGCCATACCATGCGGCGAGCACGCGACCGTCGGGGCCAATCACAAATGTGCTTCGGCTTTTGCCTCCGCTCAAAACTGCAAACGGATGCGTCCAGCGCGTGATCCCGAATGCGCGATGCAGGGTGCCCGCGGGGTCGCTGATCAACGGATACTCGAGTCGGTGGTGGGCCGCGAACGCCGCCTGAGCTGCCGGGCTGTCGTGTGACACACCAAAGACCTCTACGCCAAGCTCGCGAATCTCGTCGTATTCGTTTCGAAGTTGGCAGGCCTGCAGCGTGCAGCCCGGGCTCTCGACGGCCGGAAAGAACATGACCACATAGGTCTTGCCGAGTTGCGCGGTGCTGTCGAGCGAGCGCCCGGCGTTCGTGGTCGCCTGAATCTCGGGAGCCTTTTCGCCAACACCAATTCGCTTAGTCATGTTCAATCCAACTCGCGCCTGGTTGGCCTTATTCCGAGCCTGATATCCTGAACCCGTGACCGTCACAGAAGCCGCCGACCTGAGCGTTCCCGCTCGGGTTCGCCTTGGCAATCGCAGGGTGACGGGCAAAGAGCAGTACTACACCCCGGTTGAGTTGGCCGAGAAACTGGTCGGCGAGGTCTTGGCAGCGATTGGTGTCGACTCGCTCGAGGGTCGAACCGTGCTCGAGCCTGCTGGTGGTACGGGTGCGTTCGTAAAGGCAGCGCAGGCCGCGGGTGCGGCCAAGGTGGTCAGTTTCGACATCGACCCAAAGTTTTCTGGAATCCGTCGCGGCGATTTTCTCGATTCGAATCCGCGCCTGCCACTCGACACGGTTGCCATTAGCAATCCCCCGTTCGGGCGCAACAACTCGTTGAGCATTCCGTTCTTTAATCATGCCGCCGAGCGCTGCGAATACATCTGTTTCATCGTGCCGCGCTCTTGGCGCAAATGGTCGGTAATCAATCGCCTCGACCGCAGGTTTGAACTGTTGGCCGATCACGACATGCGCATCGACTATGTCGACGACCGCGGCGAGCACATCAATGGCAAGCAGAGCCTGAACACCTGTTTTCAGATTTGGCGTCGACTGCCTGAAGGTCGGCGGCGCCCGCTGATTCGAGTTGCCGACCGCGGCGTGCTCGAGAAAACCTCGCCGAGCGAGGCCGACATCGCGCTGCGTGTTTTTGGTTTTGGTTGCGGCACGGTGTTGGAAGATTTCGAACGCAAACCGAATTCAACACTCATGTTCTTAAAGCTGCATCACCCGGCCGCGTTGGCGGCCCTGCGGTCGGTCAACTTTGAGCGATTTTTCAGCAACACTGCCTACACTGAGGCCCTCAGTTTTCAAGAGATCAACTACCTCGTCAACGAGGCGGTATTCGGCGATCCGATGCTGCTCGACGACATCGAAATGAGCACTAAATGAGCATGATGCGCGGTGGCCGCGGCCGAAACTCTCGTCAGAAAGACGCGGGCCCAAAGGCAAAGTTCAAGCAGCTTTGGCCATACCTGCTCGAACACAAGCCGGCGCTCTGGGCAGCCGTCGGCCTGTCGATCGTTGGTGCCGCGGTTAGCCTCGCGCAGCCGCTGGTCGTCGGCCAGGTGATCACGGCGGTGCAAAAGCACGGCCAGGTCGGCATGATTGTGCTGGCCCTCGTGGCTATCGTGCTGCTGAGTGCCGTCACGAGCGGCCTCATGTATTACGTGCTGGCCAAGGCCGGCGAGGGCGTGGTGCTCTCGGCTCGTCGCAAACTCGCCGCTCGACTGCTGCGCCTTCCAATTCACGAGTATGACCTTCGCCGCACTGGCGACCTCGTATCGCGCGTTGGCAGCGACACCACGCTGTTGCGTGCAGTGCTGACCCAGGGCCTGGTCGATGCCACCGGCGGTGCGCTGATCTTTGTGGGCTCGCTGATTGCCATGGCGGTCATCGATCCACTGCTGCTTGGCCTCACCCTCGCGATGATCGCCTTCGCAATCGCAGCGATTGCCGTGACCACCCGCCAGATTCGGTCGGCCACCACCAAGGCTCAGGAACGCGTTGGCGACATGGCCGCCGCAGTCGAACGAGCGCTGTCGGCGGTGCGCACGATCCGTGCCGCTCGCGCCGAGGCACGCGAGACCGCACACATCGAGGCCGACGCCAACAAGGCCTACGAGCAGGGCGTCAAGATTGCGCGCCTGAACGCATACGTCACTCCGATTGCGGGCATCGCCGCCAATGGCGCATTCATCGTTGTGCTTGGTGTTGGCGGCTATCGAGTTGCCACCGGCGACACCTCGGTTGCCAACCTTGTGACCTTCATCCTGTTGATGTTCCTCATGATTCGCCCGCTTGGTCAGGCCTTCGGCGCCTATTCGAGCGTGCAGGCGGCGCTCGGTGCGCTGGCCCGAATCCAGCAGATTCTCGATGTGCCACTCGAAAACGCCGACGAGAACGAATTCGCGGCCGTATCGACCGAGCGCAAGCCAAACAACGACGTTGCCATCGAATTCGACTCGGTCGAGTTTGCCTATGCAGCTGCGGCAACCGAACCGGTCGAAGGCGTCGATGCTGTCGACGCACAGGGCGAGCCGACCCCGGCCCCCGAGGTGCTCAAGGGCATCTCGTTCCAGATTCAACGCGGCACGCGCGTGGCAATCGTTGGCCCGTCGGGTTCGGGCAAGTCGACCACTTTCAGCCTGATCGAACGGTTCTATGAGCCGACCGCCGGCCGAATCCTGATGGATGGCCAGCCGGTGCGCGAGCTAACTCGCGATGCGCTACGCGAACAGATCGGCTATGTCGAACAGGACGCCCCTGTGCTGGCCGGTTCGATTCGTTCAAACCTGCTGATTGGCGCGCCAGATGCCAGCGACGAACGCCTGCGCGAGGTGCTCGCCGAGGTCAACCTGCTCGATGTGCTCGAGCGCGACAAGCGCGGGCTCGACGCCGAGGTCGGCGAAAACGGCATCATGCTTTCGGGTGGTGAGCGCCAGCGTTTGGCCATCGCTCGCACGCTGCTGGCCGCCCCGCCGATTCTGCTGCTCGACGAGAGCACCTCGTCGCTCGATGGCCTAAACGAACAACTGATGCGCGATGCAATCGATGCCGTGGCCAAGAACCGAACGCTGATTGTGATCGCCCACCGCCTTTCGACCGTGGTCGACAGCGACCAGATCATCGTGCTCGAAAACGGCAAGGTGCTTGGCGTTGGCACTCACCGCGAATTGCTCGAGAGCACCCCGCTCTATAAGCAGCTCGCGGCCAGCCAGATGCTCGACTAACCGCATTTGCGCAAGCGGCCTCGCAACATTACGTAACCGTGGGCAACGCTTTGTAACACAAGCGCGCGCAGGCGCATCCGTGGCTAATTTTGAGGAAATCACCAACCTCAAAGGAATGCCCGATGTCGCTTTACGTAGCCGAGATTGACACCACCGCAACCGCGGCCGAGCCGAACGCCGTCAACGGTGCGCTTGCCAAAATTGAGGCTGCCGCGGCGGCTAAGGGTGGCGAGTTCATCGAGAGCCAGGTGACCGCCGATCACGCACGAATCTTTGCCGTAATCGAGCACGACAACCTGCTCGAGCTGCGCACCGACCTCGAGGCCGCCGGCCTGAAGGTCGACGAATTGGCTCTGGTTCGCCTGGTTGGCGCCGAGCTCGACGAGGTCAAGAAATTGAAAAAGGCCGGGCAATACCTGGTCGAATGGGATTTTCCCGCGGGCCTAACCATGGACAAGTACCTGGCTCGCAAAAAAGAGAAGTCGCCACTCTATAACGACATCGACGACGTCAAGTTTTTGCGCACCTACGTGCGCGAAGACATGGTCAAGTGCCTGTGCTTCTATGACGGCGACAGCGAAGACGCCATCGTGGCGGCCCGCGAGGTTGTCGACACTCCGATTAGCCGACTCCACAAGCTCGAGGGCTAGTCATGGCACTCGCCCCTTTCGCCCACTTTATTAACGAGCTCGGTGTTCGTGCCGAATCGACCGAGCCGCTGCGCGAAAAGTTGCTCGAGCTAGTGGCACTTGGCGGCACCGATTTTGGGCTGACCGAGAGCAGCGAGCCGCTGCTGGCTCAGGCCGACCTGATCGGGGCCATCGCCGAGAACTGCCTGAGCACCGCATTTGTCACTTGGTCGCATCACATGACCACCGAATACATCGACCGCTTCGCAAGCGCGGAACTGCGCGATGAATACCTGCCGCAGCTGCTGGCCGGCACTCGAGTTGGCTCGACCGCACTCGCAACCGCGCTGGCCGACAAGTCGGGCAAAGAGCCACTGCCGATTACGTTCACCGAGGCAATCGACCAGGCCACCGGCGCCAGCACGTTTGCCGTCGACGGCATCATTCCGTGGGCATCGAACCTGTATGCCGACAACCTGATCGTGTTTGCCGCCCGAAACGAGACCACCGAAGAACGCGTGGTGTTCGCGGCCGTAATCGGCGACAACGCGGGCATCTCGGTCAAGCCAGCCGGCGAGCTGTTGGCACTCAATGCCACCGCCTCGGGAACCGTGCGCTTTCAGGGCCTCGAGCTTGGGCGCGCCAACGTGCTCAGCCGCGATGTCGACTTCTTTATTGGCCAGATGCGCCCACGCTTCCTGGTGTTGCAGACGTCGTTCTGCCTTGGCCTTGCCCGGGCATCGCTCAGGGCGATCTCGGCAGCCAGCGGGCTCGCGCCTTTCGCCGACGAGGTCGAGGGCTACGTGACCGAACTCGAGCGGCTGAGCGACGAGCTTGCGAGACTCGGCAGCGAGCTTGGCGCATACCCTGCCGCCGGCAATGGCAAGGCTCCGCTCGAATTCCTAAAACTGCGCCTGAACGCGGCTGAATTGGCTCAGGCGGTCGCTCGAGTCGAACTTGCCACCGTTGGTGGTCGCGGTTATTACGCGGCGAGCGCCACGAGTCGTCGAATTCGCGAGAGCCTGTTTTTGAGCGTTCAGGCGCCAACGGAAGGAAGCCTGCGATGGGAAATCTCGCAGCTGAGCTCCGCGGCTTAACGGTCGCTCGTGGCGCAGGCAAGACCCAGCGCAACATCATTGAGTCGCTCGATTTGGCGGTTGCCGAGGGTGAGATCGTGGTTGTGGTCGGCGGATCTGGGCGTGGCAAGACCACGCTGTTGCACGCTCTGGCGGGGCTAAACCAACCAACCTCGGGCGAGGTTGTCGTCGAATCGTCTGGCCTCGTGTTTCAGCAGCCGCTGCTTTTGCCGTGGCTGACCGTGCGCCAAAACGTTCGTCTTGGTCTGCGTTTCAAGGCAAACCGCGCGCAGCGACGCGACGCCGAGGTCGCGGTCGATCAACTGTTGCAACGGCTCGGCATCGCCGAACTGGCCAACCGACTGCCGGCCGAGCTCAGTGGCGGTCAGGCACAACGCGTCGCGATTGCCCGCACCATCGTCACGCAGCCACGCTTGCTGTTGCTCGACGAACCCTTCTCGGCGCTCGACGCCGCGACTCGCGCCGGCCTGCAGTCTTGGCTGCTCGGGCTGCGCGCCGACCTCGGCCTCACCATCGTGCTTGTCACTCACGACATCGACGAGGCCGTCACCCTTGGCGACCGCATCGTCTTGCTTGGCGAACCTGGGCAACCGCTCACCGAATACGCGGGTGCACCCGAGGCCAAGTCAAAGATCATCGCCCAACTCGAATACAGCATCTAAGCCAAACCCACAGAAGAGAGAACCCATGTCAAACGAACACTTCCACGCTTCGGCCGAAGAGGCCAACTTGCACGAGCAAGGCGACTTCAGCCGCCGCAACCTGTTGCGCTTTGCCAGCATCGGTGCCGCTGCCGCGGCAGCCGGAACCCTTGGCTTTGGCGAGCTCGCTCCGGCCAGCGCGGCAACCTGGAGCGACAACCTCGGCACCCTCAAGATCGGTTATCTGCCGATCACCGACGCGGCTCCCCTGTTGGTCGCCCACGGTTCAAAGATCTTCAAGAAGAACGGCATCAACACCGCCAACCCAACGCTGTTCCGCAGCTGGCCAAGCCTGGTTGAGGCGTTTCAGGCCAAGAAGGTCGACGTCATCCACCTGCTGATGCCGCTCGCCCTGCAGCTCAAGTTCGCGGCCGGCCAAGACGTCAAGATCATCAGCTGGAACCACACCAACGGTTCGGCGCTTACCGTAGCCAACTCGATCAACAAGGTCACCGACCTCGCCGGCAAGACAGTGGCGATTCCGTTCTGGTATTCGATTCACAACGTCGTGCTGCAGCAGTTGTTCCGCAAGGACGGCCTGACCCCCGTGTTCAGCGGCACCGCCGACGCATCCAAAAAAGAAGTGAAGGTCGTCGTTCTGGCCCCTGCCGACATGCCGACCGCGCTGGCCAACGGCAGCGTCTCGGGCTACATCGTTGCCGAGCCATTCAACGCCCTGGCCGAGGTCAAGGGCATCGGCAAGATTCTGCGCTTCACGGGCGACGTCTGGAAGGACCACGCCTGCTGCGTGACCGTAGTTCGTGGCGATTTGGTGACCGGCAACCCGCAGGCCGCTCAGGCGATTGCCGACAGCATCGTGGCGGCTCAGGCGCAGATCAACCAGGGTCGCCAGACAGCGGCACAGTTGCTGAGCATCGGTGGCTATCTGCCTCAGCCAGTCGAGGCCATTCAGCGCGCACTCACCTATTACCCGGTCGACAAATACAAGTCGGCAGTAATCAACACCAAGTGGGCCGAACGCCGCATCGGTTTCCAGCCGTATCCGTTCCCTAGCTACACCGCCGCGCTCGTCACCGAGCTGCGCAAGACCCAGGTGGTTGGCGATAACTCGTTCCTTAGCAAGATCAACCTCAAGACCGTGCACAACGACATCGTCGCGGTTGGTCTGGCCGAGGCCGCAATCAAGAAGAACGGCGGCAACGCTGCGTTTGGCCTGCCTGCCAAGCTGACTCGCACCGAGGTCATCAAGCCGTAATGAGGGTCACTCTGCTTCGCCTGCTCACCACCACGGGGTTCGTCGCCCTGTGGTGGTGGGCCACCGACGTGCTCTCGGC
>JBEEJX010000005.1:0-18257 GCA_041168965.1 Actinomycetota bacterium | reverse complement strand
CCTCGACAACGTGACTCTCGAGCTGCTGGGCAAGGCCCGCAAGGTCGTAATCACCAAGGACGAGACCACCATCATCGAGGGCGCTGGCGAGGAGTCGGCAATCTCGGGTCGCGTTGAGCAGATCCGTCGCGAGATCAACAACACCGACAGCGACTACGACCGCGAGAAGCTGCAGGAGCGCCTGGCCAAGCTTGCCGGCGGTGTCGCAGTTATCAAGGTTGGTGCTGCCACCGAGGTTGAGCTCAAGGAGCGCAAGCACCGCATCGAAGACGCCGTTCGCAACGCGAAGGCTGCCGTCGAAGAGGGCATCGTCGCCGGCGGTGGCGTTGCGCTGCTGCAGGCTGGCAAGGCCGCATTCGACAAGCTGACCCTGACTGGCGAAGAGGCAACCGGTGCAAACATCGTTCGCGTCGCCATCTCGGCTCCGTTGAAGCAGATTGCACTCAACGCAGGCCTCGAGCCAGGCGTTGTTGCCGAGAAGGTTGCACACCTGCCATCGGGCCACGGTCTGAACGCAGCAACCGGTGAATACCTCGACATGCTCCAGGCCGGCATCAACGACCCAGTGAAGGTGACCCGTTCGGCTTTGCAGAACGCAGCATCGATCGCCGGTCTGTTCTTGACCACCGAGGCAGTCGTTGCCGACAAGCCAGAGCCCGCAATGGCTATGCCAGCTGCTCCTGGCGGCGGCATGGACTTCTAAGTCTCAAAACGCGAGGCGGTCGACCGAGAGGTCGGCCGCTTTTGCTTTAACGGTCGGTTCGGCTAGCCAAACAAACGCAGGTTGGCGGCCTCGATATCGGCATACTGTTGCGCCGCGGTCGACAGAGCAAGACCAAGTTCGCCTAGTTGGGCATGAACGGCGGATGCGGTGGTGCGCCAACGGCCCAGTGTGTCTTGAAACCCGTTGGCTGCGAGGCCCGTCCAGCTAGATTGCAGCGCGACCAGTTGGCCGTGCAGTGCGTCAACCTCGTGGTGTAGCAGCGCGATGGTCTGTTGAATGTTTGCGTTTGCCAGCGCGATTTGATCGCTGTCGACTTGAAAATTGGCCATGACGACAGCCTGTCAAGGCGGCAGCGGCACTCGCCGAAAGAGATGCAGTCGGTGGAAAACCAGGCGAGTTTTGGCGTCTAGGCCGCTGGCAGTGTGACGCGGAAGGTTGCGCCACCGCCCGGTGTCTCGAGCGCTTCGACCTTGCCGTGGTGGCGGGCAACGATCGTGGCGACAATCGACAGACCCAGACCCGAACCGCCGGTCTCGCGGTTGCGCGAGTTGTCGGCGCGATAGAAGCGCTCGAACACCTTGCCGCGCAACTGCTCGGGGATTCCCTCGCCATGGTCGCGCACCTCGAACACGATCTCGTCGCCTTGATTGCCAATCGCAACCTCGACGTGGCCTTGCGCAGGCGAGAACCGGCAGGCGTTGGCAAGCAGGTTGGTTAGCACCTGGCGCATCTGGTTCGGGTCAAAAGTTGCCGTTAGTGTGGCATCGGCGGCCAGCGGGTTCGATTCGAGGTCGAGCAATTCGATTGCTCGATTGCCATCGGCCACCGAGGCATCCTTGGCTGCAACGCGCGAAAGCGAAATCAGATCGTGCTGGCCGAGTGAAATCTTGGTGCCTTCGTCGAGGCGTGCGAGGGTCAGCAGACTTTCGACCAGGCCGCTCATGCGAATGGCCTCGGCCTCGATGCGCTGCATGGCGTCGGCGACATCCTCTTGCTTCTTTAGAACACCCATGCGATAGAGCTCGGCATAGCCGCGCACCGAAACCAGGGGAGTGCGCAACTCGTGGCTGGCATCTGCCACGAACTGACGCATTTGATCGAGCGTGCGATTGCGTGAATCCATGGCGGATTCGATGCTGCCAAGCATGCTGTTCAACGAGTGGTTTAGGCGGGCAATCTCGGTCTTGCCTTCGCGTTCGACCAGGCGGCTCGAGATGTCGCCGGATTCGACCAGAGCGGCGGTGCGCTCAACCTCGCGCAGCGGGCGCAGAGCCTGCGAAATCGTGACCCAGATTGCCAGACCGCTAATCACCAAAAGCAGCAGGCCGAAGCTTGCGCCGATGGTCGTGTATTGGCCGATCAAGAGCGCGTTCGCCTCGGTAGGCAAGGCCACCACGACCGAGCCGGGCAGGGTCTTTAGCGGCAGCGCGACCAGGCGCCATTCGTCGTATTTGGTGCTTGCCTGCGACTGCGGAATCTCGACGTTGAACGGCAGCCCGCGAGTGGTGACCACCTGTGCCAGCGTGAGGCTGTTCAGGTTCGGCACGACGCGTCCGCCGGATTCGGCCGACGAAACCAGACCGATCAACAGGTTGCCGGTGCTGTCGAGGTATGCGATGTAGTAGTCGCTGGGCAGGCGCGGCAGGTCGAGCTGACGGCTGGCCAGGCGGGCCTCGACGTTGGTCGGGTCTTCGTTGCTGAGCGTGGTCGCGGTGCTGACCAGCATGGTGTCCATGTTTTGCTGTAGGTATGTGCGCAGGAGCGAGATGGTGCCGAAACTCGACACCAGCAGCAGGATGCCAATCAGCGACACCGAAAGCGCGGTCAGTTTGGAGCGCAGCGAAACGCGCTCCCAAGCGAAGGCGATGCGGTGTTTGAGCTGATGGCGCACTTGGTTAGTTTGCCTTGACCGACTTGAACATGTAACCAACGCCGCGCTTGGTGATGATCACCGGTTCGCTGGTGATCAGGTCAAGCTTCTTGCGAAGGTAAGAAACGTACGATTCGACGATGCCCATCTCGCCGTTGAAGTCGTATTCCCACACGTGGTCAAGAATCTGAGCCTTGGTGAGCACTCGGTTCGCGTTTTCCATCAAAAAGCGCAACAACTTGTATTCGGTTGGCGACAAATCGACCGGCTGATCGTTTACGAAGACCTCGTGAGCATCCTGGTTGATGCGCACCTCGCCAACCTCGAGAATCGCGTCCTCGGTCTGCACCTGCTTGGTGCGACGCAGAATTGCGTTGATGCGGGCAACGACCTCGTCAAGGCTGAACGGCTTGGTCATGTAGTCGTCGCCGCCAACGGTGAGCCCGGTGACCTTGTCTTGGGTCTCGTCGCGCGCGGTCAGAAACAGCACGGGCGCTTCGATGCCCATGGTGCGGAGCTTCTTGGTGACGCTGAAGCCATTCATGTCTGGCAGCATCACATCGAGCAGGATGATGTCTGGGTTGCCCTTCTCGGCCGCGAACACGGCATCTTCGCCGTTGCCAACGGCGTGCACGCTGAACCCAGCGAAGCGCAGGCTGGTCGAGAGCAGGTCTCGGATGTTTGGCTCGTCATCGACAATCAAGACTTTTACGGCTTCCATGTGAGTCAGTTTCATACGGATTGCTGAAAGAAGTCTGAGAGTTGGTTGCGTGTCGACTGAATGTCGGTGGCGTGGCCTAGTTTCGAGTCGAGCAAAAGGAGATGAACTTGGCGAACAAATCTTGCATGGGCATGGGCTGCAGCCTGATCTTTGTGGCTGGCGCGATGACTTTCTTGAGCGGGTCGGCCGAACTCGGCCTCACGGTGCTGTGGCTACTGCCGACGCTGGCAATCCTGGTTGGAATCATCGAGGCCGTTCGACTCAACCGCAAACAGCGAGAGGCCAGACGGCGGCATATTCTGGGCGAACCCGAAACCACATCGAGTGCAGCCGATGGCGATCAGAGCTCGTCGGAATCCAAGATTTCGTATGAATAGCCCTGTTCTGCCAAAAAGCGTTGGCGGTTTTGGGCAAAGTCTTGATCGACGGTGTCGCGGCTAATCAGGGTGTAGAAACTCGCGCTGCGGCCGTCGGCCTTTGGGCGCAACAGTCGACCAAGGCGCTGGGCTTCTTCTTGGCGCGAGCCATACGAACCCGAAATCTGGATGGCGACCGACGCCTCGGGCAGGTCGACCGAAAAGTTGGCCACCTTGCTGACCACCAGGGCCGTGATTTGGCCCGTGCGGAATGCCTCGAACAGGCGCTCGCGCTCGTCGATTGGGGTTTCGCCGGTGATCACATCGAGCTTCAAGGAATCGGCAATCATGTGCAGCTGGTCTAGGTATTGCCCAATGATCAGGGTCTGTTCGCCGGCATGGCGCTCGAGCAGCTTCTTGATCACGCCGATCTTGACCGGTGAGCTAGCTGCGATGCGATAGCGATTTTCTTGATCGGCAATCGCGTAATCGAGGCGCTCGAGTTCGGGCAGGTCGATGCGAATCTCGAAGCAATTCGCCGGGGCAATGTAGCCCTGGGCCTCGATCTCTTTCCACGGTGCATCAAAGCGCTTTGGGCCGATAAGCGAAAACACGTCGCCCTCTTTGCCGTCTTCGCGCACGAGCGTCGCGGTTAGACCAAGGCGGCGCCGCGCCTGCAGGTCGGCGGTCATCTTGAAGATCGGCGCGGGCAGAAGGTGCACCTCGTCATAAACAATCAGGCCCCAGTCGTTGGCGTTCAGCAGCGCGAGGTGGGCGTATTCGTTCTTTCGCTTGGTGGTGAGAATTTGGTATGTGGCAATCGTGATCGGCTTGACCTCTTTGACCGAGCCCGAGTATTCGCCGATTTCGTCTTCGGTGAGGGTGGTGCGACGCAACAGTTCGGTTTTCCATTGGCGAGCCGAAACGGTGTTGGTCACCAGAATCAAGGTGTTGGTTTTGGCGGTTGCCATTGCTGCGGCGCCAACGATGGTTTTGCCGGCGCCACACGGCAGCACGACAACGCCCGAGCCACCGGCCCAGAACTTTTCGACCGCCTGAACCTGATAATCGCGGATATGCCATTCGCCTTTGTCGGCACTCGCCTTGCTTAGGTCGATGGCGTGCGGGGTTCCCTCGGCATAGCCGGCGAGGTCTTCGGCTGGCCAGCCCAGCTTGAGCAATTCTTGCTTGACCTGACCGCGAGCCCAAGGCTGCAACCTGAAGGTCTCTTCGCCCGTGCGCTCAACCAGCAGCTCGGCAATCTTTTTGTGGCGGGCCACCTCGGCAACGACCGCCTTGTCGGTCGAGCGCAATTCGAGCTCGCCGTTGGCGTCGCGCTGAATCACCAGGCGCCCATAACGGGCCATGGTTTCGACGATATCTTGGCGCACCGAACCAGGCACCGGAAACTTTGAGTAACGGTCGAGCACCGACAACACAAAGTCGCTGTCGTGGCCGGCAGCGCGGGCGTTCCACAGGCCGAGTCGAGTGATGCGATAAGTGTGGATGTGCTCTGGCGCACGCTCAAGTTCGGCAAAAACCGCTAGGTCGTGGCGCGCATCGCTCGCCTGTGGGTGATCGACTTCAAGCAGTGCGGTCTTGTCGCTCTGAACGATCAGCGGGCCCATGGTCATCCTTAAAGCCTATGCGAGGCCGACAGCGGTGATGCTGGTCAGTGGCAATGAGCGTTCGATATCGGCCTTGCGGTCTTTTGCTCGCAGGCGACCGTTGGCCAGACCGACCGGTTCAAGCAAATAATCGATGCTTTCGCCCTGGGCGTTTTGAATCGTGATGTTCAGACGCGTGCGATTCTTGATCGCCAACTGGATCTGCCGTGTGACATCGTCGGCATCGGGAGCCACCCCGGCGCGGGCGTCTTGTTCGCGAATGCGAGCGATTTCGGCGGTGAGCGCGGCGAGCGGGTCAAGGGGTGAATCGGCTGTGTCAGGGCCATCGCCCTGCGTCGAATTCAACGTCTGCAGCGAGTGTGTTCGCTCGCGACCAGCCGCGCTGAGGCTTTCGGCTCGAACCGCGGCGTAGCCGGCCTCGCGCAGGCCGAAATACAAGACCTCGGCCTCGAACAGGCAACCCAGGTCGCCGCCAGAGGTCTCGACAAGCCCATAAGGTTTCATGGCCGGGTCGTTAAGGATTCCCTTGAGCAGAATCGCGTCGCTAGACGTCGCCACACTGTGATCTGGCACGCTCGCGGTGTGCACCACGAGTCGCCCGAAGCGCTCTTGGGCCTCGCGCAAAAGGTATTCGACCGGCTGCGGCAGGTCTTTGCCCGACAGCCGAATCAGAAGCGAGCGGATGTCGTTGGCGCTGAGCCCGTGTTCCATACCCAGGGTCAGGCTCAACGGCGAGATTCGATAGCTCGACGCGAAACCGATCTGTTCGCAATCGGCAAACTCGCGAACCTGCAGCTCGATCTGAGTGGGCAGTGGCCCTGGCGCCACCATGGTCGAGTCGGCCTGCACGATCAGGCGTTCGCTGGTTGCCGGCAGTCGCTCGGCAACAAGTTCGGCGCTGCCGGCGAAATCGCCGGCGAGCAGCTTTGGTGCCCAACTCGACAACCATCCCGAGTCGGTTATGCCAATCAGGTCGGCGTGGCTAATGCTGCGCTTGAGATTCGCGGCGACAGTCGAGTCGGCCAACGGAAAATACTCGCCAAGCAGCAGATCGAGCGAATTTTCGTGTTCGCGATTCAGCTGACCCAGCAGGTCTTCGGCAACCGAATCGCCGACTCCAGCACGCCAGACCGTGGCAAGGTGCTTCCATCGATCAATCGGTTGAGCATCAATCCACAGTTGTGCCTGCGAGCCAAGCTCCCAGCGATTCTGTGCGCCGCCCTTGTTGGTCGCCTCGGTAACCACCGTTAG
Source organism: Actinomycetota bacterium (assembly GCA_041168965.1). Classification (GTDB taxonomy): domain Bacteria; phylum Actinomycetota; class Actinomycetes; order Actinomycetales; family Microbacteriaceae; genus Rhodoluna. Next base: position 11,707 of record JBEEJX010000005.1, on the reverse strand, counting down.
TCGCACCGAACGCGCTAGGTCGAAGATCTCGCGCGCGTAATCGGTGGTCTTGTTCAGTCGCCCCGCGAGTCGTTTCAAGTCAGGCAGGCCAACGCCGCCGCGGCCCACCACTCGCACGAGGTGCTGATCGACATAAAACACCAACTCGGTGAGTGCCTGAATTGTCTCGAAGATCGCGATTCCGCAGTCGCGATCGATCTCGGCTTGGCCGATGGGTTGGTTCGCGGCGAGGCTCATCAACGGCAACGACTTTTCGGCCGCGAGCTCGCTTGCAAGCACGAGCGCTGGCTTTTGCTTGGGTCGCAGCCTGTTCGACCACAGCGCCTCTAGAACCTCGGTGACGGCAGAGTATGCGCTCCAGCGCTCACCATCGCGAAACACAAGGAGCAACTCGTGCAGTTCGTCGATCGCGCTGCAGGGCTGCGGTTGCGCAAGGGCATCCAGTCGCGATTTTGGCAACGAAGCAATGGTCGCCTGCAGTTGACGGGTCGAGAGCAACTGTTCGCCAAGATCAAAGAAGTCTCGCGCCCCGTTGGCGTTGGTTTGTCGCCGTAGCAGCGCGGCGGCCAGTTTTGCGTCTGGCATCGCGCGCAGCTCGGCGGTGAGTCTGAGCAAGTCGCTCATTTAGCCCCCGTGCCGCTCGCAGTGTGTGGTCAGTCGACCAAAGTATTTAGCGCTGATTGTTGGTTCGCGAACGTCGAACGATGCTGGCAACCACAACTCCAATGATGCAGAGCGCACCGACACTGAGCCCGATGAACGGATACAGCGACATGAACGCCGGCAACACAACGGCGGCCTTGGTGGTGTTCGCGTTGTGAAAGACGAGCGCCAGAATCAGGGTTGCCAGAATGCACAACACCGAGGTGGCAATCAAACCGATCGCCATGAACGAAAGGATGCGCTCAACGCGCGATGAGCTGTTGTCGGGCTGAGTGTTGGTCTGCTTTGCCATCCTTCTAGGATACGTCTCGCGGCAGGTTCTGGCACGGGGTCAAGCGCGGTTGTCGGTGGGGTCGGTTAGACTGAACGTCGCTGATTTTTCGAAGGGATCGTGCCATGCCAACCGGCAAAGTGAAGTTTTTTGATGAGGCCAAGGGCTTCGGATTCATCGCATCCGACGAGGGCGACGAGGTGTTCTTGCACGCAAGCGCACTGCCTGAGGGCACCACTGTGGTTCGCCCAGGCACTCGCGTCGAATTCAGCGTATTTTCGGGCAAGCGCGGCGCTCAGGCCATGAGCCTGCGTGTTCTTGAGGCCCCGGTTAGCCTGGCCAAGGCTGGTCGCAAGCCTGCCGACGAGATGGCGATTGTTATCGAAGACCTCATTCGTCTGCTCGACAGCCTGCGCAGCGGCAACCGCTTCAACTACCCAGAGGCCTCAAAGGGCCGCAAGATCGCGACTCTGCTTCGCAAGGTCGCTGACGAGCTGGATGCCTAAGCCAGAGCTGCAGGAATTCGCCCGCAAGGCGGCCGTCGAGAGCGCTCCCGTCAACGGAGTTGGCGCATTCGTCGAGCTGATCGAAGAGGGCGAGTCGGTTTTCACATACCTTTTTGAAACCAAGCAAAAGGGATACGTTGGCTGGCGCTGGTCGGTAACGGTTTTTGATTCTGTCGACGGCCCAACCGTCTCAGAGGTCTTGTTGATGCCAGGCGAGCAGTCGCTGGTTGCGCCTCAGTGGGTTCCTTGGTCGGAACGCCTCGCCGACTGGAAGGCTCTGCAGGCCGAACTCGAGCGTCAGGCGGCCGAAGAGGCGGCACTCGCAGCCGAGGAAGATGGCGACGACGATTCTGAAGACGACGAAGCCGAAGAAGACTTTGACGACGACTCGGTCGAAGATGAGACCGAAACCGAAGATGCAGATGGTAACGCCGATTCTGGCGATGTCAGCGATTCAGAAGGCGATGACGAGGCCGAACTAGCGGCGACCGACCTTGAACCAGGCGAAGATGCCGAGGCCGACTCCGGCAAGGCACGTAAACGGATACCACGGTTTATGCGCCGTCGTCGCACCCGCAAAAACTAGCATCCAAGCCAAAGCAAGCAACCAGAGCCCGATTCCAACCAGAATCGCTAGACGTGCATTGACCTGCGCAGGAGCCGGGTCTGGCTTGCGCTCGGAGTCTTTGACGTAGAACCTCACGGGTCTAACTCTAGAGCTGACCAACCACGTAGTCGATGGCCTTGGTTAGCTGCTCGACCTCGCTGAGGTCGGTTGCGGTGAAGGTCGCGACGCGAAGCTGGTTGCGGCCAAGCTTGCGATAAGGTTCGACATCGACGATTCCGTTGGCACGCAGAGTCTTGGCAACCAAGGCCGCATCGACATCGTCGTTAAAGTCGATGGTCACAACGACCTGTGAGCGGTGGCTGGCATCGGCAACAAACGGGGTGGCAAACGAACTCGCGTCGGCCCACTCATACAGGTGGTTCGAAGCCGCCTTGGTGCGCGAATCGGCCCAGGCCAGGCCGCCGTTGCCGTTAATCCAGTCAATCTGTTCTGCCAGCAAGAAGAGGGTCGAAATTGCCGGGGTGTTCAGGGTCTGGTTCAGGCGCGAGTTGTCGATCGCGGTCTTCACGCTCAAAAACTCAGGAATGTAGCGGTCGGTCGCTGCAATGCGCTCGGTGCGCTCGATTGCCGCAGGTGACATGAGGGCAAACCAAAGGCCGCCGTCTGAAGCGAAGTTCTTTTGCGGAGCAAAGTAATAGACGTCGGTCTGCAGTGGGTCAAAGTCGATGCCGCCGGCGGCCGAGGTCGCGTCGGTAAAGAACAGGGCACCGGCCTCTGCGCCGGCAACACGCTCAACCGGGGTCACGACGCCGGTCGAGGTCTCGTTCTGGGCATACGCATAGGTGTCGACGCCAGCCTCAGCCTTGAGTTCGAGGCGCGAACCAGGCGTGCCGTTGACGACGGTCGGTGCTTCGAGCCATGGGTTGGTCAGGGCGGTGGCGAACTTGGCACCAAACTCGCCGTGCACGAGGTTCTGCGCCTTGCGCTCAACCATCGAGAACGCAGCCGCATCCCAAAATGCAGTCGAGCCACCATTGCCAAGAACGATCTCGTAACCATCAGGGTTGTGGAACAGCTCAATCAAGCCTTCCTGCACACGCTTGACGAGGTTCTTGACCGGCGCCTGACGGTGCGAGGTGCCCATTAGGCGGGCGCCCTCGCGAGCGAACGCTTCAATCTGAGCCGCGCGAACACGCGATGGACCGCAGCCGAAACGGCCGTCGACTGGCAAAAACTCGGCAGGAATGATGATTTCAGGCATAGCCTCAAGTTTATTCGCGACAATAGGAACACGATGACCGCTGATCTGATCGACACAGTTGAGATGTACCTGCGCACGATCCTCGAACTCGAGGAGGAGGGGCAGGTGCCGATGCGCGCCCGCATCGCCGAGCGTCTGGAGCAATCTGGGCCCACCGTTTCGCAAACCTGCGCGCGCATGGAACGCCTTGGTTTGCTAATCGTGACCGACGATCGCCACCTAGAACTGACGCCGGCCGGCCGGCATGAGGCCGTGGCGGTTATGCGCAAGCATCGCTTGGCTGAACGGCTGCTCGCCGATGTGATTGGCCTCGACTGGGAGCTGATTCACGAAGAAGCCTGTCGCTGGGAACACGTCATCAGCGAGACCGTCGAACGCAAGATTCTTGCCCTGCTGACCGTCAAAGATGTGTCGCCATACGGAAACCCGATCCCTGGGCTCGAAGAACTTGGGTATGCGCCAGCGCGGCAGCAGTCGGGCGACGGTGTGGTGTCGCTCGTTGACCTGCCCGAGGCAATCGCAAGTCAGGGCACCCAGAAATTGCGTCGAATCAGCGAGCAACTGCAGCTCGATTCCGAGTTGCTAGCCGAATTTAGAGCAAATGGCATCGTGCCCGGCGCCCAGGTGGCCCTCAGATTCGAGGCCGAGCGCGTGCTGATCGCGGCCGGTTCTGGCACGGCCATCAGCCTTTCGCGTGAGGCGGCGGCACAGCTGTTCGTCGAAACCGACTAGGCGCTCAAAAGCCCTTTTGGTAAACTCTTGAGGTCGCGTGTGTAGACCTTGGACTACGCGATCGGGCCATTAGTCGGCTCGCTACCGGAGGTTTTCTATTGGCCCAAAAAGGCAACGGACGTCATCGCGCCGATGTCGAGCTCAATCTTCTTGAAGAGTTCGAAGTGCGCAGCCGTCGCTCGGTTCGCGAAGCAGAACGCGCTCGCCAGTCGCGCGCGGCGCGCCGCCTTGCCCGCAAACAAGCCAAACTCGAGCGCGCAAACCGACTGCGCCTAGCTCACGAAAGCGCTCGGCAGGGCAAGACCAGCGGCCGATTCATCGTGCGCCGGCGCGTTGGCAAATCGGTTCGCCACCGCAACTGGATGCGCCGCGCCGCGATGTTGGTTTCGGCCGGCCTGATGGGCGCATTCGCGCTGCCGGCATACGCATACAACCCCGAAGTCTCGGCCATGGTTGGCTTCGCCACAACAAATCCATCGTTGTATTCGAACTCGAGTGAGTTTCAGCAACTCGTTGTCTCGGCCGTCAACACCTTTAAGTTGGCGCGCGGCAACTATTCGTCGACCGATGCCGCCGAGGTTCAGCGCCAAGAGATCCTGAACGGTGTGCGCACCTATTCGGGTCTGACCGCCGAGGATTACCTGGCGAACCCGGCATACAAAAACATCAACGCCGGCAAGGTTCTTGAGGTTGCATCGAAGTATGTCGGCACACCGTATGTGTTCGGTGGCATCACCCCGGCGGGCTTTGACTGCTCGGGCTATGTAGCATTCGTTTTCTCGCAGTTTGGTGTTGCCTTGCCGCACTCGGTTCATGGCCAAAACCGTTTGGGCCAGCTGGTCAAAGAGGCCGATGCGCTGCCGGGCGACCTGGTCGTGTTCGACGACCTCAGCCACGACGGAATCTATGCCGGCAACGGCAACTTCTATCACTCGCCGCGACCAGGCGACACCGTTAAGTTGGCGCCGATCTTCACGCCGAACGTGCACTTCGTGCGCCTGTTCCAGCAGAAGTAATCCGTAACCCAATCTTCACCTGACACGCGGCTGTCGCCTCTGGTGTGAGCGCGCGCACGGGCATACTCTGGGCAAAGGTGCAAACGATTCGAACCGGAGGGTGCCATGACGCACAGAGCCATGCCTGCCAAGCATGTTTTTGCGCTGCAACATTGCCCCGCCCTAGTCGGTCAACAATCGACCGTTTCAAACTGACGCGTCTTCCGCTACGGAGGCGCGTTTTTTGTTAGCCGGATCGAATCGCGTGTGCCTGCGAATGCCCGAAAGCCGTTTGGGATTTTCGAAAGGATGCCGATGCGCACACTGGTGTTGAATGCGGGCTATGAACCGCTGGCCGTTGTTTCGTTCAAGCGAGCCCTGTTGCTGGTTCTCAACAACAAGGCGACAATCTTGGCGGCAACTAGCGACGAGCCGATTCACAGCGCTCGAGCGGAATATGAGCTGCCATCAGTAATCATTTTGCAGCGGTATGTGCGCGTGCCTTCGGCCAGGGTGATTCCGGTCACCCGGCGCGGAATCCTGCGCCGAGACGGCCATCGTTGTGCCTATTGCGATCGGTCTGCAAACACGGTCGATCACGTCCAACCGCGTTCGCGTGGCGGTCGCGACAGCTGGGAAAACCTCGTTGCGTGCTGTCTAAAGTGCAATAACAAAAAGAGCGACAAGACCCTCGACGAAATCGGTTGGCAACTCAGGTTCGTGCCGCGCATGCCGCAGGGGTTGGCCTGGGCCATTAGAGGTGCCGAGAAACTAGAGCCCGAATGGGGCGAATTCTTGGAGTACGGAGTCGCGGCCTAGGGCTTTGCCGTGCTTTGACGGGGGATTAGCTGTGGTGGCCCCGAGGTGAATCGAACACCCGACACAAGGTTTAGGAAACCTCTGCTCTATCCACTGAGCTACGGAGCCAAAATCACCAATTTCGCTGCAGCTCCGAGGTGAACATAGGCAAGTCTAAACGCCTTGTGGCAACGCCAAAGTTAGGCTTGTTGCATGGTTGAGCAGCAACAGAATTCGCAGGAAATTTCACCCCTGCAGTGGCAGCAGTGGCTCGACCAAATCAAGGCGATCGGCGGGGTAGACCCACTGGTGCATTTTGAACCAGACGCCAGTGCCTACCTTGACATCGAGCGGGCGCATCCCGGTGGTCAGGCGCAATTCATGGCAGGGCGCCCAACGCTGCTCTCGAATATGGTGCGCGATCAGGCCGCATACGCCACCAGCATTGCCACGGCGCGACGCATCAAGGCAAAGAGCGATCGCCTTGCCGAACACTTTGGCATCGAATCGATTCACGTAGCCGGTGGTTTGGTCGACATGACCGTCGATGGCTTCGATGCGAAACTGCCGATTCTGCTCTGGCCGGTCTTGATGATCGGTCGCGGCGGCGACGACTTTGAATTCACTCTCGGCTTGACCCCAGAGGTAAACCCGGCGCTGATATCGGCGCTTTCCAGCAACTATGGCGTAACGCTCGATATCGCCGAGGTGCTTCGTCGACAGTCGCTATCGTCGCAACTTTTGCCGCCCGATGTGCTCAATCTGATAGCAACCCACCTGGTCGGCCGGGGCAGCGCCAAGCCAGCGCCTGGTCTGATCCTGGGCAACTTCAGTGCGACCATTTCGCGCCTAATCGCCGACTTCAAAACCGAGGCAACCCCGCTAATTGCAGCGTTGGCCAGCGGCACAAGCCCCGAACCCGTGTCGTCGGTGGCTGAGGTCGAACCGATGCTAGTGGCCGATGCCGACACCACTCAGCGACAGATTGTCGCTAGAGCTCTGCGCGGAGATTCGTTCGCCGTCGAAACCCTGCCCGGCACCGGGTATACGCAAACGGTGGTCAACGCGCTGGCCGCGCTCGTCAACGATGGCAAACGCGTGCTGCTGGTCGCGCCGCGCCGCCAAACCCTGGTCGAGGTCGCGGATCGACTCGCGGCACTGGGTCTGAACGGGCTAGCCTTGCGCTCGACCGACACCTGGGTCGATGCGATCGGAGCGATCTCGCGCCACGAAAAGTCGCTTGGCATCGATGGCGAGGCCAAGACGCGCCGCGACGCTCAGGCCAGCGAATTGGCCGCGGCCGAGTCGGCTATTACCGAGTATTTTGCAACACTGAACGACAAGAACGAGCAGCTGGATGTCTCGGTGGCCGAGGCACTCGGCAAACTCAGCGAACTCAGCGGCATGCCGCACGCGCCTGTGACCAACGCACGACTCGACCGCGACCACCTTGTCGACCTGAAAGACCGCACCGAGGCTCTTGAACTATTGCAGCAGGCTTTCGACCTTGGCGAGTTTGCCTTCAGCGCGAATGACACGGCCTGGTTCCAGGCCCGATTCGAGAACGCCGACCAGGTGCAGCAGGCAACAAGCCTGGCCACGCGACTTCATCAAGATGCGTATCCGCGGTTGTCGGCACAGCTTGCCGAGTTCACTAGGGGAGTCAATTTTGCGCCCGCGGCCACGGTCGAAGACTGGGGGCGCTACCTGCGCCTGTTCATCGGCATTCGCGAGACCCTGGATCGCTTTCAACCGGTTGTATTCGATCGCCCGCTCACCGAGCTGATCATCGCAACCGGGCCGCGTCGCGCCGATCAGGACTCGTCGGCCCTTGGTGCCGTGATCGAATTCGAGCCCGGGGTGTCGGCAAAGATGTCGGGCGGCAATCGTCGTCGCCTAAAGAAGTTGGCCAAGGAATACCTTCGACCGGGCATGACCGTAACCGACATGCACGCCTCGCTCCGAGCCATCGCTCAACAGCGCGAGGAATGGATGCGTTTTTGCACCATCCCAACCCCGCCGCAGGTTCCGCTAGGCATTGCCGACGCGCAGGTTGCGTATCAGTCGTTCGTTGGCGACCTGGAGCGCATCCAACGCCACCTCGACCCAGACTCAAACGAAGACGCGTTGACTCGCATGCCGCTCGAGCTGCTGGCCGCTCGGTTGAATTCGCTTGCCACTGAGACTGCGACCCTCGCCAATCTTGGCGACCGACTCGTGATCACCGATCGCCTGCGCGGTCTGGGGTTGGGGCAGTTGGTTCGAGACCTGGCCCGCATCAAGGTCTCGCGCGAACACCTGGCTCAAGAACTCGAGCAGGCCTGGTGGCAGAGTGCGCTCGAATATTTGGTTGGCAAAAATCCGAAACTCTTGGGCTTCGGGTCGAGCGAATTGGCGCGCCTTGAACAGCGCTTCCGCGAGATGGATGCGGCGCTCGTGGCCACCGGTTCGCCGCTGATCGCATCGGCTCAGGCCGGTCGCTGGGCGGCGGCAATCGCCGCGCATCCGGCCGAGGCCGAAGCTCTCAAGGCTCTGCTGCGCACCGGCCACGCCACGCTGGCCTCGCTGCGCGATGCCGCACCAAACATTTGGCCGACGATGGCCCCGGCCGTCTTGGTCTCGCAGTATGAGCTGCCCGCTCACATCGAGCCAGAAGCCAAGTTTGACGCGGTTTTCGTGTTGGATGCCGCTGGCACTAGCCTCGTCGAAAACCTGGGTGCGCTTCGTCGCGCGAACCAGGTAATCGTTTGGGGTGACGACGCTATTGCGGCACCGGCTGCCTTCGAAATTACGCCGCGTGCGGCGAGTGCCGACGGGGCGAATTACAAGGTCGAGTCGTCGATCTTTGAGCTCGTCAGCAAGGCCTTCGATGTCGAAACCATGCGGCACTCCTGGCGCACCACGGGGCAAACCCTCGGTCACCTGATCAATCGTGAGTTCTATCAGAACCGAATTGTCTTTGAGCCAACGGCCAGCGAGTTCATGAACGAGCCGTCGATTGCCCTGAGCCTGGTGCGCGGCGACAACCGCGCGGCCAACCTTGACGAAGGCGCAACCGAGAGCCTCGATGCCGAGGTTGCCCGCGTGGTCGAGTTGGTCACGCACCACGCCAAGTGGCACCCGCAGGATTCGCTGCTGGTGGCATCGGCAAGCGGCAGACATGCCGAGCGAATTCGCCTGGCCGTTCAGGCGGCCATCGCCCATTCGGCCGACCTCGCCACCTTCTTTGAGGGGCACGGTCGCGAACGGTTCGAGGTTTCGTCGATGGCCGACCTAACCCACCGGGTTGCCGACCGGGTGATCTTCTCGATCGGTTTTGGCTTGACGCCACATGGCGCCCTGCTTTCGAACTTCGGCCAACTGCAAGAACACGACGGGCGTCGCTACCTAGCCAACTTGCTCGTCAGCTCGCGCCGCGAAATCACCATCGTTTCGTGCTTCGATGCCTCGGCGCTTCCGGTAGAGCAGCTAAAGAACGGTGCCGTGCTGCTGCGCGAATTGCTTCTAGCCGCTCAAAACCCATCGCCGCAACAGGGCGATTTCGCGCGCGACCCGATGCTCGCCGATTTGGCCATCCGTCTTCAAAAGCTCGGAGTTCGGGTGAACGCGGCATTTGCCGAACGCCTGCCGCTCGTGTGTTCGTATGCCAAGACGGCCGTGGTTATCGAGCCGGATTGGGCTCTGCGCGGCGACACATACTCAGAAAAGTTGCGACTGCGACCGGCTTTGTTGCAGGCGCTGGGTTGGCGCTATGTGCGCGTGCACAGCTTCGAGCTTTTTGCTGATCCGCAATCGGTCGCGAATCGAATCGCCGAATCGATGGGTGTGCAGGTGCAGCGCGGTGCGATTGTCGACCGAAAAGACGAGGTCGCCTTCGAAGACACTGACCTTGCCTGGGGCGACCGTCGCGCTGGCGGCAACGACTCGGGCAACGATCGACGCCTGCGCGAAGACGTGCCGCCGCACTGGGGTTAAACGAAGTTAGTTGTTTGAGCTCGAGCTGCTTGACGAACCGCTGGCAGCCGAATCGGTGCGATAAAACCCGCTGCCCTTGAAGGTCACTCCGACCTGGCCAAACACCTTGCGCAGTTCGCCACCGCACTCTGGGCACACCTTGAGGGCCTCGTCGGTGAACGACTGCTGAATGTCGAATTTGTGTTCGCACTTCTTGCAGACGTATGAATAAACAGGCATGTATCTAGTTTAAGGCAGCGAAAACGACCAGCTGCGTTGGCGTTACGACCGCATGCACCGGGCGGTCGTGCGGCTCATGCGGCACCTGCTCAAGAAGTTCGTCGTCAAAGACGACCGCAACCACGGGAATCGTGTGCTGTTGCAGGGCTCTGTCGTAGTAGCCCTTGCCCTTGCCAAGGCGATTGCCGTTTTGATCGATTGCCATTGCAGGCGCGATGATCAGGTCGACGCCATCGAGGCTCTGTGGCGCGCCGACCGCTTCGGCAAAACCGAAGATACCCGTTTCGGTCTCGCCCTCGAAAATCACCCAGTCGAGCGAGCCGTCGGCGCGGCTAACGGGCAACAGGATTTCGATTGACGCATCCATGGCCCAATCGATAAACAACTCGGTGTCGGGTTCGGTGCCAAACGGCAAATAGCACGCCACCTTCTTGGATGCGCGTGCGGTGCATAGTTCGGCTAGGTGCCGCATGATTCCGGTTGCTAGGTCGGGGTCGTATGCCATCGCGGCTCGGCGTGCGGCGAGGTCGGTGCGCAGTGCACGCTTTTGCTCGGCAAGCGATTGGTCTGACATGCGACTAATCTTGCCAGCATGTCTCAAGGATTGGTGCTGATGCACGGCGATGTTCGCGTGCGAGGCTTGCGTCAACGCGATGCCAAAGTGCTCGAGGCTTTGATTCGGGGCAATCGCGATTGGTTGCAACCTTGGGAGGCGACCAACCCGCGTGGCTCGAACGACATCGACATCAAGGCAATGGTGCGTGGGCTGATTCGTCAGGCTAACCTGCACCAGGGGCTGCCGATGCTCATCGAGGTAGACGGGCAGGTTATCGGTCAGCTGAACGTCGCCAACATTCTGTATGGCTCGGTGGGATCGGCGGTAATTGGTTATTGGATTGCTCCGGGTTTTGCTGGGCGCAACATCATGCCAACGGCGGTTGCATTGACGGTGGATTACCTAATCCATGTGATGGGCCTCCATCGCGTCGAGATCGACATTCGCCCAGAGAACGCAGCCTCGCTCCGCGTGGTCGAGAAACTCGGTTTCAGGTTCGAGGGAACCAAGCTTGGCTACATTCACATCGCCGGCGATTGGCGCGACCACTACTCATTTGCGCTGACCTCAGACGAGGTGCGTGGGGGATTGCTGAACCGATTCGTGCGCGGCGAGGTCGTTGATCCGAGGTATCCGTTTCGCGCGTAAAAATTCGCCGATATCCAAACGATATGCGTTTGATATGCGGCCGATATTAAACACGCCGAATTAAATCCCGCGGCGCAATTAATTCGACTCATATCTTTGTCTTATGAACTTTGCGGGGTCCGGTCTGATGATGGCGATTATCGTCGCGCTTTGGCTACTCGTTTTCGTTCCGGCCTGGTTTCAGCGCAACAGCACGGCCGCCGAAGAACGAGAGTCGATGCGCTCGGTTTCGCGATCGCTGAAGGCCGAGGTTCGCGCAAACCTAAATCGCGCCAAGCGCAACAACCTGGTCGTCGAAGAACAGCGTTCAACCGCCAGCCGCGTGCGAGTGTCGGGCCGTGCCCACACCATTGCGGCCAAGATTTTTAGACTTCGTGCGCTTCGTCGCGGCCTGTCGCTCGTTATGGTTGCCGGCATGCTCGCCGCGGTCGCTTCGGTGGCGATGCTTGCCGTGTCGCAGAACTATTGGTTTGGAGTCGCCGGCGGATGCGTCACAGTCGCCGCTTCGGTCTGGG
>JBEEJX010000004.1:0-5113 GCA_041168965.1 Actinomycetota bacterium | reverse complement strand
GCTTCATCGTTCGACTTGCATGTGTTAAGCACGCCGCCAGCGTTCGTCCTGAGCCAGGATCAAACTCTCCGTAAAAGTTTTTTAGAGACGAGCAAGCTCGCCTCAAGTTTTACGAAAGCCTCGGAAAATGAGGCATTCAATTTGATCTGACTAAATCAGAATGTCATCTGACAATCTGTCTAATCCAATAATTTCTCTGCTGATCGAAATCAGCCGAGGTTCTTGGCATCGACATTGTGCACGCTGTTGAGTTCTCAAGGATCGGATGCATCTGGGAGCTTCCTTTTCGGGGGCTGCCTCCAGAGCAACTTGACTAACTTACCACGTTTTCGGAACTTGTCAAATCTGACACGCCACCGAATTTTTTCGAGGAAGTCCAATCATAAACACGCAATTTGAAGCCTGTAAAGGCTTCCCTGGGTTTTTGATTGGTCGCACTTGGAGCGGCGATTCCCGGAGGAATTCTTGCCGTGCTCTTGGGCAACAACAAGAACATTACGCGTAGGTAACGGGCATGTCAAATCGAAATGGCATATTCGTCAAACTTTTTTTGAAAACCCTTATAAACAAAGGGATTTAGGGGCAAACTTTTTTTATGACTTTTGATTTCAAGTGCCATTTGGAGCGATATCCAGGCGCAAGCGCATACTTTGTTTGCTATTTGCCGACCGAAATTGCCTTGGAAATTGATCAGGTCACCGAAGGACTGCGTGGAGGTTTTAGTTCTGTTCGCGTGGCGGTGACGCTCGGCGCAACTACTTGGAGCACCTCGATCTTCAAGGATGCCAAGCGCGCGAGCTATCTATTGCTGATCAAGAAGGCCATCAGGGAACGATTCTCCCTGGAGCCGGGTGCCACAATGCGGCTGCGCCTAGAGCTCGTGGACTTCTAGCGCTCTAAGGTTCGTGTAAATAAAGAAATCCCCTCGGTATTCACGAGGGGATTTCTTTTTGTTTGCTGACGACCAGGACTATGCGAGGAACAAACCAGCCAGGGTCTTCTTGCCGCGGCGCAGAACCGCATACTTCGAATGTAGGAGCGAGTCGTGCACGCTCGCCCATGTTGCCAATTCGTCTTCAATCTTTTGATTGTTCAGATAAACGCCACCCTCGGCGATCGCCCGTCGGCCGGCGGAGAGGCTGGCCACGAGCGCGGTGTCGACCAACAGCTGTGCGATGGTCGCATCCTGATTGCTGGTGACATTAGGAAGTTCACGCAACGCGGCATCGATTGTGCCTGCATCGAGCGAGGCTAGGTCGCCCTGACCGAAAAGTGCTGCAGAGGCATCGATCGCCGCCTGAGCTGCTGCCGGGCTATGCACGAGGGCCGTGACCTCGTAGGCCAGTCGCTTTTGCGCGGCACGCTTGAACGGCGCCTCGGCGGTCTCGGCTTCGAGCGCCTCGATCTCGGCGCGAGTCAGGAACGTAAAGACGCGAAGACGGTCGATGACATCGGCATCGTCAACGTTTAGCCAGAACTGGTAGAACGCGTAAGGGCTGGTGAACTCGTCGTCGAGCCAAACTGCGTTGCCCTCGGACTTGCCAAACTTCTTGCCATCACGATTCGTGATCAACGGCGTGGCCAAGATGTGCGCTGAGCCACCCTCGACCTTGCGGATGAGATCGGTGCCCGACGTTAGGTTGCCCCACTGATCTGAACCCCCGGTCTGCAGGACGCAGTCGTAGCGACGGAACAGCTCCAGGAAGTCGTAACCCTGCAGGATCTGGTATGAGAACTCGGTGTAGGAGATTCCGTGCTCGGAGTTGAGTCGTGCGCTCACCGCATCCTTTGCCAACATGCTGCCGACGCGGAAGTGCTTGCCGATGTCGCGCAGGAAGTCGATCGCGCTGAGCGGGGCGGTCCAATCGAGGTTGTTAACAAGACGAACCGCGTTGTCGCCCTCGGCACTCAGAAAGCGCTCAGCCTGACGGCCCAACTTTTGAACCCATTCGTTCACTGTTTCTTTCGAGTTGAGAGTGCGTTCCGCTGTCGGGCGAGGGTCGCCAACCAGACCGGTCGAACCGCCGATCAGCGCCAACGGCTTGTGGCCTGCAAGTTGCAGGCGACGCATGGTCAATAGCTGCACCAGGTTGCCGAGGTGCAGGCTCGGCGCGGTCGGGTCGAAGCCGCAGTAGTAGGTAATCGGTGCCGTGGAGAGTGCTGTGCGCAGCTCTTCTTCATCGGTCGAGAGCGCGACCAAGCCGCGCCACTTTAGTTCGTCGATGATGTGACCGAACGACGAGTCGTTCGCTTGACCTCGGAGGAATTCGGGCGAAGCCATTACTGGACCTCTCGCTTAGGAGCAACCTTGCGGAGGGCGGCGATTTGCTCAAGCACACGAGGCAGCGCGGTGCCGCCTGCGCCAGCGCGAGCCTTGATCGAACCACCAACGGTGAGCACGTCGCGCACATCCGGAGTGAGATGAACCGAGATGGCTGCCATGTCGGCATCTGGCACCTCGTGCAGCTCGATGCCGCGCTGCTCGCACAACGCGACCATCTTGCCCGTAATTTCGTGCGCGTCTCGGAATGGAATGCGCTTCTTGACCAGCCACTCGGCGATGTCGGTTGCCAGTGAGAAACCAGCTGGGGCGAGTAGCTCCAAACGGTTCTTGTTGAAGGTCATGGTCGCGACCATGCCATTGAAGGCTGGCATCAAAACCAGAAGAGTGTCGACCATGTCGAACACCGGCTCTTTGTCTTCTTGAAGATCACGGTTGTAGGCCAGCGGCAATCCCTTGAGCGTGACTAGCAAGCCGGTCAAGTCACCAATCAGACGACCGGCCTTGCCTCGAGCGAGTTCGGCGATATCTGGGTTTTTCTTTTGCGGCATGATGCTCGAACCGGTCGAATAGCTGTCGCTTAGCTTGATGTAGTCAAATTCGGCCGAAGCCCAAATAATGATCTCTTCGCTGAAGCGACTCAGGTTGATGCCGATAAGGCTCGCGATGAACGCGAACTCGGCCACAACATCGCGTGATGCGGTCGCGTCGATCGAGTTTTGAGTTGGACCGGTCAGGCCCAGTTCACGAGCAACCAAGTTTGGGTCTAGACCGAGAGTATTTCCGGCGAGCGCTCCTGCACCGTATGGCGACAGACTCGCACGCTTGCTCCAATCCTGGATGCGTTCTAGATCGCGGACCAGCGGCCAGGCGTGCGCCAGCAGGTGGTGCGAAATCAGAACGGGCTGAGCGTGCTGAAAGTGCGTGCGTCCTGGCATGGCGACGCCTAGGTGTTCCTCGGCTCGGTCGACTAGGACCTCAATCAGTTGAACCACCAAAGCGCCAATGCTTGAAGCCTGGTCGAGCAGGTAGGTGCGAATCAAGGTTGCGATCTGGTCGTTGCGGCTGCGGCCGGCACGAACCTTGCCGCCGAGCTCAACTCCAGTGATCTCGATAAGGCCGCGCTCGAGTGCGCTGTGGACGTCTTCGTCGGATGGCTTCGCTTGAAACGAGCCATCCTCGACGCGACGCAGTAGCTCAAGCAGGTCTCGGTCGAGCTTCTCGATTTCGGCAACGGTCAAGTATCCAGCCGAGTGCAGAGCACGAATGTGGGCACGGGTTCCTGCGATGTCGTACTTGGCTAGTCGCCAGTCGAAGTGCACTGAACGGCTGAGAGCCGCGAGCGAGTCGGCCGGCCCCCCGTCGAAACGACTGCCCCACAGCGAATTGGCTTGCTCTGACATGATTCTCGATTCTGGTTGCCGCAAAACTGCGGTTAAGTCTAGCAAGGGCCCGGTTGTGCGCAGATGGCGGAGAGCACCAAAGGCGCTAGCCGTTAGCCTGCTCGTCGAGCCAAACCATGAGGGCCTTCTGCGCGTGTAGACGGTTTTCGGCTTCATCCCAAATGACCGACTGCGGGCCATCGATGACATCGGCGGCAACCTCATAACCGCGATAGGCGGGCAGGCAGTGCAGGAAGATCGCATCGGCCTTGGCATTGGCCATCAGGTCGGCGTCGATGGTGAATCCCTCAAACGCAGCGATACGCTTTGCCTTTTCGTCTTCTTGCCCCATTGAGATCCAGGTGTCGGTCGCAACCACATCGGCACCAAGGACAGCAGAGTCTGGCTCGCCAAAGACTGTGACCGAACCACCCGTGGTAGCCGCAATCGCCTCGGCGCGTGAAACGATTGCTCGGTCTGGCGCATAGCCTGCCGGACTAGCAACGCGCACGTGCATGCCTGCTAGCGCACCGCCGAGCAGGTAACTGTTTGCCATGTTGTTTGCGGCATCGCCGACGTAGGCAAAAGTAAGCCCCGCGAGTTCACCCTTGTGCTCGAGGACCGTCATGAGGTCGGCCAAAATCTGGCAAGGGTGGTAGTCGTCGCTAAGCGAGTTAATGACTGGCACGCTGGCGTTCGCGGCCATCTCGTCAAGCCCGGACTGGGCGTAGGTGCGCCAAACGATCTGGGCAACCTGCCGCGTCAAGACACGCGCAGTGTCGGCGACTGATTCTTTGCCGCCCATCTGGCTGGTCTGCGCGTCTATGATCAGCGGCGCACCACCAAGGTCGGCTACTCCAACCGAAAACGAAACACGTGTGCGCGTCGAAGTCTTGTCAAAGATCAAGGCAACAGTCTTTGGGCCAGCGAATGGGCGCTCTGAATAGGGAGCCTGCTTGAGCGCAAGGGCTCGGCGCAGAATCTCGGCTTGTTCTGCCGAGGTGATGTCGTCGTCTTTTAGAAAGTGGCGAACCATTTTTGCTCCTAGTTGCTGTGTTTTCTGATTGAAGAATTGTTCGGGAGATGGCTCGGGCTAAGGCATAACCATTGTGCCGAAGCCAGACGTGGTGAAGATTTCGAGGAGGATGCTGTGCTGCTGACGCCCATCGATAACGTGAGACCTAGGAACTCCCCCTTGAACGGCACGAAGGCAGGCTTGCATCTTGGGAATCATGCCGGATTCCAGACTTGGCAACAGAGCCTCGAGCTCGCTAACCGTGATCTCGCTCACGAGAGAGTCACGGTTTGGCCAGTCGCTGTAGAGACCCGGTACGTCTGTGAGAACCATCAGTTTCTCGGCTCCCAATGCCACCGCGAGTGATGCTGCCGCGAGATCTGCGTTGACATTGAGCAGTTGACCGTCGGCTCCAGGAGCGACGGTCGAAACCAC
>JBEEJX010000003.1:0-21818 GCA_041168965.1 Actinomycetota bacterium | reverse complement strand
TCGCTGGACGCACTTATCCCCGATGAACACAATGCGGCAGGAGCCTAGGGGAGTGGCGACGGCTAGCGGCAAAGAAAAAGGGCCGGAACCTGAGTTCCGACCCTCTCAATCCCGTGGGATTACTTCTTCTTTGGCGCTGCCTTCTTGGCCGCAGGCTTCTTAGCAGGAGCCTTCTTCTCGGCCTTAGGAGCCTCGATAGCGTGGTCGTCGTGACCGCCGTGGTGTTCGTGAGCAGCCTCTAGCTCGCCAGCGGTTACTGGCGCGATGCGGTCCTCGAAGTAGAAACGGCTGAACGCGGCACGAACTCGAGCACCAACGGTGATCTTGCCTTCGGCGTTCGGACGAGCCAGGGTCGGCTTGTAGTCCTTGAAGTCAACCAGCTTCCACATCTCGAATTCGTTCAGAGGCTCGTGAACCTCAACGTATTCGCCGTGCGGCAGTCGGATGATGCGACCGGTCTCGCGACCGTGCAGAACGATGGCCTGATCCTTGCGCTGCAGCGAGAGGCATACGCGCTTGGTGACGATGAATGCCACAACCGGACCAACGAACAACAGAATCTGCATGCTGGTGAGCACCTGGTTCAGCGACAACTTGAAGTTGGTCGCGATCAAGTCGGTGCCAGCACCGGCCCAGAGAACCGCATAGAACACTACGCCGGCCGCACCGATAGCGGTGCGCACAGGTGCGTTGCGAGGTCGGTCAAGCACGTGGTGCTCACGCTCGTCGCCGGTAACCCACTGCTCGATGAACGGGTAGACGGCCACCAAGACCAGGAACACAAGCAGCACGAGGATTGGCAGCAGGATGTTCCATGACCAGGTGTAACCGAACCAGTAGGTCTCGATGTGGCTTGGAGCAAGGCGCAGAGCACCGTCGGCCCAGCCGATGTACCAGTCAGGCTGGGTTCCAGCCGAAACAGGTGATGGGTCGTAGCTGCCGTAGTTCCACACTGGGTTGATGGTGATGGTTGCTGCGATCAGCATCAATACACCGAACACGATGAAGAAGAAGCCGCCAGCCTTGGCAACGTAAACAGGCATCAGTGGGTAGCCGACGACGTTGGTGTCTTTGCGGCCTGGACCCGAGTAGTGGGTGTGCTTGTGAATGACAACCATGAAGAGGTGAACAACGATGAACACGAGGATCATTGCTGGAATCAACAGGATGTGCAGGCCGTAGAGGCGAGCAACGATTGCCTCGCCAGGGAACTCTCCGCCGAACAACAGCGACGAGATGTAGGCACCGATCACAGGGACACCCTTGATCATGCCGTCGATGATGCGAAGACCGTTGCCCGAGAGTAGGTCGTCAGGCAGCGAGTAACCGGTGAAGCCGCCACCCATACCAAGAACGAACAGAACGACACCAACAACCCAGTTGATTTCGCGAGGCTTGCGGAATGCGCCGGTGAAGAACACGCGCAGCAGGTGCAGGCCGGCTGCAGCAACGAACAGCAGCGCTGCCCAGTGGTGCACCTGGCGCATCAGCAGACCACCGCGAACCTCGAACGAGATGTTCAGGGTCGACTCGTAGGCCACCGACATGTGAGCACCCTTGAGTGGGCCGAACACGCCGTTATAGATAACGTCGGTCTGCGCAGGCTGGAAGAAGAAGGTCAAGAAGGTGCCCGATAGCAGCAGCACGAGGAAGCTGTATAGAGCAACCTCACCAAGCATGAACGACCAGTGGTCAGGGAATACCTTGCGACCGAATTCCTTCAGGATGCCGGCGACGCCAACACGCTCATCGAGGAAATTAGCGCGGTCGGCCAGAAAGCCTTGCTTTTTAGCGGTAGTAGTACTCATGGTTTAGCGCTCCCAGAAGCTAGGGCCGACAGGTTCGTTGAAGTCGCTCTGAGCAACCAGGTAGCCTTCCGAGTCAACTGCGATAGGCAGCTGAGGTAACGGACGCGATGCCGGACCAAAGACGACCTTGCAGTGCTCGGTTACGTCGAAGGTCGACTGGTGGCATGGGCAGAGCAGGTGGTGGGTGTGCTGCTCGTACAGAGCAACTGGGCAACCAACGTGGGTGCAGATTTTCGAATAGGCGACGATGCCGTCATACGACCAACTGGCCTTGGCAGGGTCTTCTTTGAGGTCGGCTGGGTCGAGGCGAACGAGCAGAACCGCAGCCTTGGCCTTCTCTTCGAGCATGTGCTCCTCGAGTTCAACCAGGCCGTCTGGAACGACGTGGAAAACCGAACCAACGGTGACGTCTGAAGCCTTGATAGGGGTGCCGGTTGGGTCTTTGACCAGGCGAGTGCCGGCCTTCCACATGGTGTGGCGCAGGTTGTTGGTCTGGTCTTTGCCAAGGTCGGCGAAGAAGAAGATCGCTGGGATTGGGAACGCAGCGAGAGCGGTGTAGAGGCTGCGGCGGATCAGCTTGCGACGGCTGAAGCCCGACTCCTCGTCGGCCAGCTTGATGATTTCGAGCGCACGAGCGCGGTCGGCCTCTGAGCTACGAGCCTGGTGGCGCTCTTCGCTAACTTCGGCGTCTGGCATCAGGGTCTTGGCCCAGTGCACAGCACCGATGCCGATGCCCATGAGGCCAAGGGTGATGCCGAGGCCCAGGAACAGGGTGTTCGAGCGAACGCTGCCTAGGTCGTCGGTGATAGGGAATGCAAAGTATGCGTAGATCGAGAATGCCGAACCGAGGAACGACAGCACGAACAGGCTTGCCACCTGACGCACAGCAGCACGCTCGTGCTTCGGGCTCTTGTCGGTCATGCGCACGCGGTGCGGCTCGAGACCTGGATCCTTGATCGCGTCGGCTGGGATTACTGCCAATCCGCCTTCATAGGTGTGCTCAGCGCCGCCCTTGGCTGCTGATTTGCCCTGATTGCTCAACTGAAACTCCTTGTTTCTTTGAATCTTGTTTGACGAGCCCTAGTTGGACTTCGCGCCCAGCCAGATGGTGATTGCGATGATGCCACCGAGCGCGAACACCCAGGCGAACAGACCCTCGACAACCGGACCAAGGTTGGCAAGCTCGTAGCCGCCAGCCGATGGGTTGTTCTCGACGAACTTGAGGTAAGAAATGATGTCTTTCTTGTCCTGTGGGGTCAGGTTGGCATCGTTGAAGACTGGCATGTTCTGAGGACCGGTCGCCATTGCCTCGTAGATGTGCTTAGGGTCAACGCCCTTGAGGCTAGGAGCAAACTTGCCCTCGGTCAGCGCACCACCGGCACCAACGGCGTTGTGGCACATTGCGCAGTTGATGCGGAACAGTTCGCCACCGCGAGTGGTGTTGCCGTTTGTGGCGACAGCCTCGTCGGTAGGAACGGCTGGGCCAGGAGCCAGCGAGGCAACGTATGCGGCCAGCGCATCGATCTGCTCGTTGGTGAACTGGACGTCCTTCTTGAACATCTGTGGGCCCGAGAGCTGACCAGGCATGCGGCCGGTGCCAACCTGGAAGTCGACCGAAGCAGCACCAACGCCGATGAGGCTAGGGGCGGCAGCGGTGCCTTCGGCGTTCTTGCCGTGGCAGCTGGCGCAGTTCGCAAGGAACAGCTTCTTGCCCTCGTCGACCTGAGCCTGCGAGTATTCGGCCGACTGGGTGGTCTTGGCTACGGTGGTTGCCACTGCGTAGCCGCCGCCGGTGACCATCAGGCCAGCAGCAATCACCATTACGGCGGCCAGCTTGTTGCGGCCTCCGGTGCGCTTCATGAATGCCATTTGATTGATTCCTTGCTTCTTATTTCAGAACGTAGACGATGAGGAACAGACCGATCCAAACAACGTCAACAAAGTGCCAGTAGTACGAAACGACAATCGCGCTGGTGGCCTCGTAGTGGCCAAACTTCTTTGCGGCGAATGTGCGGCCAATAACGAGGAGGAAGGCGATAAGACCACCGGTAACGTGCAGCGCGTGGAAGCCCGTGGTGATGTAGAAGGCGCTGCCATACGAGTCGGAGTTGAGTGCAACGCCGTCGGCGATGAGGTTCGAGTATTCCCAGACCTGACCCGAGACGAAGATTGCGCCCATGACGTAGCTGATAGCGAACCACTCAACCATGCCCCACTTGAGCGGTGACTTGCCGGTGGCGCGAGGCTGCATGCGCTCGGCGGCGAATACGCCGAACTGAGCGGTGAACGACGACAGCACCAGGATGATGGTGTTGGTCAGCGCGAATGGGATGTTCAGCTTCTCGGTGCCAGCAGCCCAAATCAATGGGGAGTTGGCCTTGAGGCTGAAATACATTGCGAACAGAGCGGCGAAGAACATCACCTCACTGCCAAGCCATACGATGGTGCCAACCGAGGTGGCGCTAGGTCGATTGATGACAGGTGCACTTATGGTCGTCATGCCCACAATCCTACTCCTGAAAAACCCCTGATAGCGGCAAAAACAGGGGAGTGGGAGTGTCGTGTGGGGGCTTAAAATTCAACACATGACCTCTGCATACACGTGGCCCGAAATTCTCGGCATTCTGCTTAGCAAAAGCGATCTAAATCGCGGTCAGGCGAGCTGGGCAATGCGCGAAATCATGTCTGGCGAGGCAAGCGAGGCGCAGGTTGGTGCCTTCATGATGGCGTTGCGCGCTAAGGGGGAGTCGGTCGATGAATTGGCCGGCCTTGTCGACGTGATGCTTGATCATTCGGTGATTTTGGATACCGGCAGCAACGCGGTTGACATCGTTGGAACCGGTGGCGACATGATTGGCACCGTCAACGTGTCGACGATGGCCTCAATCGTGACCTCGGCCATGGGTGTTCCAGTCATGAAACACGGCAGCAGGTCTGCCTCGGGCAAGACCGGCTCGTCGGAGATGCTCGAGGTGCTAGGTGTGCGCCTCGACCTTTCGCCCGAGCGGGTGGCCGACATTTTTCGCGAAATCGGCATCACATTCTTTTTCGCGCCGGTTTTTCACCCTGCAATGCGACATGTTGCGCCGATCCGCAAGCAGCTGGGCGTGCCAACTACGTTTAACTTTCTGGGACCGCTCGCCAATCCCGCGCAGCCAATTGCAACATCGCTCGGCGTTGCAAACCGCCTAGTCGCGCCGCTAATGGCGGCCGAGGTAGCCGCCCGCGGTCGCACGGCGCTCGTCTTTAGAGGCGACGACGGTCTTGATGAACTCACCACGACTGC
Organism: Actinomycetota bacterium; assembly: GCA_041168965.1. Lineage (GTDB taxonomy): Bacteria > Actinomycetota > Actinomycetes > Actinomycetales > Microbacteriaceae > Rhodoluna. The sequence goes on along the minus strand of JBEEJX010000003.1, from coordinate 16,724 downwards.
CGCCAGCACAATCTGGCAGGTCTCGAGTGGCGAAGTGCGCGAGCTGCGACTAGACCCGCTGGATCTCGGCATGCGCCGCGCGCCGCTAGAGCTGCTTGTTGGCGGCGATGCTCACGAGAACGCCGAGGTTGCCCGCAGCCTTTTTGCCCCACAAAGGGGAGAGCGTCTCGACGCGATTCGCGACATCGTTGCGCTTAACGCGGCCGGCGGCCTGGTTGCCTACGAATTGGCTAAGGATCCATCGCGCGTCGAGGTTAGCTTGCTCGAGCGCTTCGCCGTGGGCGTCGAGCGCGCCTTAGAGGCAATCGATTCAGGGGCGGCCAGCGAGAAGCTGTCGACCTGGATCGCGGTTTCGCAGAGCTAACACCAGCGCCGGCAACCAGCGCCGGCTCAAAAATCACCGAGGAGTGGCCTGATTGAGCAAATAAACATTACTTGACATAATGTGCATTATCGGCAATAAGGGTGGGGTTAGCCCTGCCAAGACCGCAGCCAATTCGTTAGCTCGTGTGGGCCAACGGAATCGTTCGATTGCAACAGATAATCAATTGGCCACCAGGCGAATTCCAAAACGTCGCGGCGTTCGTCGGCCGTCCAGCCGGTTTGGTCGAGCGCAAAGATCGGTGTCGGCAGGTCGGTTTCGGTCGCATTCGTTGATGCTTGGATGCCGTGGCTCGGTTCATCGCCCCCAGCGGCGCCTGAACTCAGGCCGATTGACGTTATGTCAAGTTGAAAAAAGTGATCGACGTAGGTGTGAAAGTTGATGCCGTCGCCCCAATCCCAGCGACCGCGCGTAACCCATACCGGTTCGCCGAGTTGTTCTGCAGAAACCTGAATGCCGGTCTCTTCGGCCAGCTCGCGAACGGCCGCCTGAATCGGTGTCTCGCCCTCGTCGATTCCCCCGCCCGGGGTTATCCAGCGCGGTGGCAGCCCAACCTCTGGATCGAAGTGCGTTAGGAGCAAGAAGACGTTCCGCTTGCCATCGTGCAACAAGACTCGTGCGGTCTCGCGGTCTTGACCCGGTTGCATTCTTGCCCTAGGCCCTGGCTGGTACGTCGCCGCGCGGCTTTTCGACCTTGAACAGGCGCAGCGAGAGTTGCATCAGATAGCCAATGCCAAACGCAAACAACACCGTGCCGAGCCCGACTCGACCACCCATCGACCAGCCGACCACCAGCACGAGTGACTCATACACGGTTCGAATCAGCCATACGGGTTTGTTGAAACGACGCTTGGTGCCCATCACCAGGCCGTCGCGCGGCCCCATTCCCAGGTTGCTGCTTATGTAGAGCCCGGTGGCGAATGCGACAACCGCCATGCCCAGCAGAAACTCGACGGTGGCCAACCAGAATTCGGTTGGTCGAGGCGTGAAAGGCAGCCAGAGGTCGACGAAAAGGCCGATGCCGATCGCGTTGAGGACGCTGCCCACGCCTACTCGCACCTTGAGTGGAATCCAGGCAATCATCACTGCCACCGAAACGATGATCGAGGCAATGCCGTAGCTAATGCCAGCCTGCAGCGAGATTCCCTGCGCCAGGACGTCCCAGGGGGCGATGCCGATGCCCGCGTTGACCATTAGCGCAATGCCAAGACCATAGACGAAGAGTCCGAACATGAGGCGCGCTAGGCGCTGGGTCATGGCTAGAGCCGGGTGTTTGGGCATGGATCAAGCCTAGGCGAGGCACAATGTAGCTGTGACTAAGCCATACCTCGACGCGCCACTGCCCCATCGTCTAGCCCACCGCGGCGCGACCATGGCCGGCCAATTCGACGAAAACAGCTGGGATGCGTTTCGTGCAGCGTTGAGCCTTGGCGCTTCGCACCTCGAGACCGACGCCCAGGTGACCAGCGACGGTCACGCTGTGCTCGTTCACGATGACGACTTGGTGCGGGTTGGTGCCACTCCCCTTACCGGTGGCCGGATAAGGGTTGCGGAATACTCGCTGGCCGAGCTTGAGGCCATGCGGCTCGCGAAGGGTGGAGCAATCCCCTCGTTGCTGGCGACCCTGCTTGAGTTTCCTGACGCGCGATTCAACATCGATGTGAAGCGCATCGGTGTGGCGGCGCCGATTGCCGACGCCGTCAACGCAACGGCGGCTTGGGATCGAGTGCTCATCACCAGCTTCTCTGACCGTCGCCGCAAAGCAGCACTGAGGCTAATGAAGCGACTGGACGTGGCAACGAGCGCCGGTGTAAGCCGGCTTTTGTTGGCCTTCGTTGCCGCGGGAATCGCGCATTTGCTGCCCGCCATCGCGCGTCGGTCGCTAGTGCGATTTGCCTTGAGGGGCATCGATGCCCTGCAGATTCCGATCAGTGAGGCAGGTTTTCGAATCGACCTACCTTGGTTCGTGCGGTCGGTGCGCGATGTCGGAGTGCATGTGCACTTTTGGGTCATCAACGACCGTGACGAGGCGAATCGTCTGCTTGCCATGGGGGCGAGCGGCATCGTGAGCGACGACCTCGAGAGAACTTTGTGAATTCCATGGGGACGGGTGAAATCGGGAACTAAAAGTCGGCGGCCTCTGTTTGACTACTCGTGCCCCACAAGGGCCTTCAGGAGGTACAAATGTCACAACAGACCATGCGCGGAATGCGACTTGGTGCGCAGAGTCTCGAGAACGAGAACGGCGTTGCCTACTCGGCGCGCGCGAGCCACACCTACCAATGCCCACGCGGTCACCAGACCAACGTAGTTTTCGCGGCCGAGGCAGATCTTCCTGAGACCTGGCAGTGCAAAACCTGCGACGAGCAGGGTGTCTTGATCGAAGACGGCAAGATCCTTGAGATCAAGCACGAAGAAAAGACCCCTCGCAGTCACTGGGAGATGCTGCTTGAGCGTCGTTCACGCGAGGAGCTCGAAGAGATCCTGCAGGAACGCCTCGAATACATTAGAGATCGTCGATCGGCCGGAAAAGCCGACCTCTAGTCGCGCCGTCGCCCCCTTAGGCGACGCAAACCCCACTTGGTAACGAGCCAGAGTGCTTCAACCACAATCCCCATGGTCATTTTCGACTGCCCAAATTCGCGTTCGACAAATGTGATGGGCACCTCGACCACGCGCCCACCGGCCATAATTGACCGCCAGGCCATTTCGACCTGGAATGAATAGCCGTATGCGGCGACGTCGGTGAGTTCGAGCCGGTTCAAGAAGCTGGCGCGAAACACCCTGAATCCGGCAGTCATGTCTTTGACTCCGACGCCGAGCATCAAGTTGACGTAGAGATTGCCGATTCGCGAAATCAGGCGGCGATGCAACGGCCAGTTGACCACGGAGCCACCAGGAACCCAGCGCGAACCGATTACCAAATCTGCGTTCAGAGCCGCGGCAATCAGTCGCGGAAGGTCAATGGCACGGTGTGAGCCATCGGCATCCATCTCGATCAAAAATTCGTAACCACGCGAGGTTCCCCACGCGAATCCCGCCAAATATGCCGGCCCCAGGCCTTGCTTCTGCTCGCGGTGCAAGACCGAGATGCGTTGGTCGTCGCGCGCCAGGGCCTCGGCTAGTGTGCCCGTGCCATCGGGTGAATTGTCGTCGACTATCAACAGGTCTACGTCGGCGTTGTGGACGAACAGCTCGCGCACTGCCGCCTCGAGCGTCAGGGCCTCGCGATAGGTCGGCATGACAACGAGTATCTGATTAGGCGTCATCATTGAGGCGCGCTCGCCTTTCGTCGTTGGCGGAACATCGATGCCAGACCGGCCGCAGCTAGGGAGATACCAACTAGGTTGGCGCCTAGGGCAACGTAGTTGGCGGCGAAGAAAGCTGGCGTCTTGGCGTTGCTAAGCGGCACGTCGGCCACGATCGCACCTGGCCGGAAGGCCGGAATCGAAGCCATAACGCTGCCATCGGCGGCAAAGACCGCGGTAACGCCTACGGTCGAGTCGTTCACCACGGTTCGACCGAACTCGATAGCCCTGAGTCGTGCGATGGCTGCCTGTTGGTAGGTCTCGTCGCTGTGACCGAAATCCGAGTTGTTGGTCTGAGAAATCAACACCTGCGCGCCCTCGCCCACCAACTTCTTGTTGAGGTCATCAATCGCAACCTCAAAGCAGATGTTCACACCAACGCTGTGGTTTGCTACCGGCAAGACACCCGATGCTGTGCCGAAGGTGTATCCGTGGCTGATAAGACCGATCAGATCAGGAGCGAGCGCATACCAAAAATCACGATCCGGAACGAATTCGGCAAACGGCACCGGGCGTTGCTTGTCGTATCGGGCGACCTCTCCCCTGTTTGGCAGCCAGAGCACCGACGAGTTGAACAGGTCGACGCCTCGCTGGGTGATGGTGCCAAACAACAACGGAGCGCGCAAACGAGTCGAGACAAAGTCGTTTACACGCACGGCGGTTGCCGAGTCGCGCTCGGGGTTGATGTCGACCGCGTTTTCGGGCCAGACGACCAGATCGGGAGTTGCCTCTGGCTTGAAGCTCTCTGAACCTTGGACGATGGTGGCCGATGCACGCAGGTGTTTTTCAAAGATGCTGCCGGCTACTGGATTGGCAAAGAGTCCGGCATTGGCATTGCCCTGCACGGCCGCGATGCGCATTGAGCCGGCATCGTCGTGAACAGGTGGCCGCACCACGAGTGGCACGGCAAGCAGAGCGAGAATGACCGCAAGCGGTGCCGCCAGCCCGATTGCCCTCGACGCCACGGCTGCGGCCGCCTCGGGTTTAGCCAGGAGTCGCTCAACGACAAGCAACAGATAACCGCCGATCGCCGCCACAACCAACGACAGCAGCGGTAGTCCGCCAAGGTAGGCCCAGTTCGCCAGCGGTGATGCCGACTGGCTCATCGCCAGGCGAGACCAGGGAAAACCGCCATAAGGCCACGAGATGGCCACCCATTCGCGCAGCGACCAGACACAGGCCAACGCCAGGGGCGCAACGAGACCGCGCCATCCGTTACGACTCTCGAAAAGTCGCCAGGTCAGGTTGAGGGCCAGCGCTCCGATGCTAAAGATTGCCGCCTCGAGGGTCGACAGCGCGAACAGTGGAATCGGCCCAAGATACTGACTCAACCAGTAGACCTGAGCCACATAGAACGCCTGACCAGCCACGAAGCCCAGCCAAAGTGCGCTACGAGGCGATCGGTCACGAAACAGCCACAACATGCCGGCCACCGATACGAAAATCACGGGCCAGAAATCGAATCTTGGATAGGCCAAACCCGAGAGGCCGCCAAAGATTAGCGCCAGGGCGGTAGGAACTAAACGCCGGCTAGCCATAGAACGAGTACGCGACGATGCCGCGCTTGACCTTGTCGACGGCATCTCTTGCCGTTTCGGATAGTTTGCCATCGGCAACCTGGGTCAGTTGCTCGAGCACATCGATAATCTGCTTGCACCAGCGAATGAAGTCGCCGGCTAACAGGCCAGACAGATCGAGAACGGTGTCGAGGCGCGCACCGGTAGTCCAGCGGTGAATAGCAAAGGCAATGCCCGGATCAAGTGGGCTCGACGTCGGCAGTCGGTTCTGCTTTGCGAGGTGGTCCAGGTCGTGCCAGAGGTCGATTGTGTTGTTTAGCACGTCAACGAATCCCTGCTTTGGCAGGCGCGGTTCGAAGTCCTCGTCTCGACGCGCCTCATAGACCAACACGGCAGCCATTGCCGCCAGCCCCGGAGCATCGAGTTCGTTCCAGAGCCCCTCGCGAATCGCCTCGGCAATGAGCAGGTCGCGCTCGCCGTAAATGCGCGCTAGTTTGCGGCCGGGTTCGAGCACCGAATAGTCGCCGTCGTCATCGACGGTCACATAACCAATCGTTTGCAGCAGGTCGCAAATGCGGTCGAAGGTCTTGGCCACCTGATTCGTGCGACCCTCGATTTGATTGAGCGTGGTCTGCAGTTCACGCTCGAGTTTGTGCCAACGCTCGCCCCAGCGCGCATGCGCCTCGCGATCGGTGCAGCTGTGGCAGGCGTGCTGTTTGAGTTTGCGTTTGAGTTGCGCGATGCGCTGCTCCTGAGCCGCCCGACCCTTCGATTGACGGATGTCCTTGCCGCGCTCGGCACGCACGCGACCGTTGGCCAGCACCCGCTCGATATCGCTGATCTCGCGCCGCATGGCTGCATACTCGGTGAAATCGCCCAGGTGGCACTTCATAGCGTTTGCGTAGCCGTCGAGTGAGACCTGCTTCTCGCGGATGCCCTTAGCTAAACCGACCACCGAACGGTCGGCCTGGAACTGCGCGAATGACGTTTCGAGAACCTCGCGTGCGCGATTGCGACCGAAGGCCTCGATTAGGTTCACCGACATGTTGTAGGTCGGTTTGAACGGGCTAATCAGCGGATACGTGCGCTTGCTGGCGAGGCCAGCCACGGTCTGCGGTTCGAGGTTGCCCACCCATTGGATCACCGAATGGCCGATGGTGTCGATGCCACGACGGCCAGCGCGACCGGTCAACTGGGTGTATTCACCCGGGGTGATTTGCACGCGACCCTCGCCGTTGAACTTGTCCAGGCGTTCGAGCACAACGGTGCGAGCGGGCATGTTGATGCCAAGTGCGAGTGTCTCGGTGGCGAAAACCACCTTGACCAGCTTGCGCAGGAATAGTTCTTCAACGACCTCTTTAAAGGCTGGCAGCATGCCGGCATGGTGGGCAGCCACGCCACGCTCGAGCGCGGCAAGCCACTCAAAGTAGCCGAGGGTGTTTAGGTCTTCGTCGGCAATCGAATAGGTCTTCTCTTCGACGATTCGACGAATCTGCTGCTTTTCTTCGGTGGAGGTCAGGCGAATTCCACCCGAGGTACAGGCTCGAACCGCCGACTCGCAGCCGGCTCGCGAGAAAATGAAGAAGATCGCAGGCAGCAAATCTGCTTCGTCGAGGATGTCGATGATCTCGGGTTTGCCGAGTTTTTCGATTCGCGCGAGGCTCGGCCTGCCGCCATAGCCACCCGCATTGCGACCGCGAACCGGCTTGTTGATTGGCTGTCGCAGCTTGGTCTGGTGCTTGTGCACCAATTCTGAGTTCACTCGCTGGTGCTTGCCTTCGCCCTCGAACAGTGGCAGCAACTCGTCGCCAAACAAGACGTGCTGAACCAGCGGAACCGGGCGAATCTCGCTCACCACGATTGCGGTGTCGCCGCGAACCTCGTCTAGCCAGGCGCCGAATTCCTCGGCGTTTGAAACGGTTGCACTGAGCGAAACGATTTTCACGTCGCGCGGCAGGTGCAGAATCACTTCTTCCCAGACCGCTCCCCTGAATCGGTCGGCCAGGTAGTGCACCTCGTCCATGACAACGTAGCCAAGGCTGATAAGCGCATCCGAGTTGGCATAAATCATGTTTCGCAGCACCTCGGTGGTCATCACAACGATCTGCGCATCGCTGTTTTGATTGGTGTCGCCGGTGAGCAAGCCGACTCGCTCGGCCCCGTAACGCTTGACCAATTCGGCGTATTTTTGGTTGCTAAGCGCCTTGATTGGCGTGGTGTAAAAGACCTTTAGGTCATTGGCGATGGCCAAATGGATGGCGAACTCGCCAATCACGGTTTTTCCGGCGCCAGTAGGCGCCGCGACGAGCACACCCTTGCCCGCGGCCAACTCGTGGCAGGCGCGCTCCTGGAAATCGTCGAGAGGATACTTGAGCAGCGCCGCGAAGTCGTCGAGCGCCGGACTCTGACGCCTAACCTTGGCGGCCCGGTAGCGCTCTGCTGGTGAAAGTTCCTGATCGGTCATGATTATTCGACCAGTGGACTGCCTGCGGCCAGCTCGGCATCGATTTCGGCCTGGGCCTTGGCGTTTCGGCGGGCGCGGCGCTTATCGGTCGCGCTGGCGATCCCAGCGGCAAGGTAATACAACGCCACGAGCGGCACCATCAGCAAGAACATCGACATTGGGTCGCTAACCGGCGTTGCAAGGGCGGCGATTACGGCAATCAAGAAGATCGCGATGCGCCATCCTTTCAAAATGGCCTTGGCGCTGAGCACGCCCGCGGTATTGAGCAGCACCAACACCACCGGCAACACAAACGCGATTCCGAAAACCACGAGAATGCGCAGAATGAACAGCATGTATTCGTTGGCATTGATCACGTTGGCGGCACCGGTTGGGGTGAACCCCAGCAGCGCGATTACGAATGCGGGAACCGAAATCCAGGCCACGTATACGCCTGCCGCAAACAGCGGAATCGCAGCGCCTAGGAACCCGAACGTGTACTTGCGTTCGCGTGCCTTTAGGCCAGGCGTTATGAATGCCCAAACCTGATAGAGCCAAAACGGGCTAGCCAGCAGAATGCCCAGAAAGATCGAAACCTGCACGCGGGTGTCGAAGGCGCCGACCACGGTGCCGAAATTGATGGTGGCATCGATGCCCTTGGCGGCCGAAATCTGTTTTACCGGAGCCTGAAGGATGTGGAATACGGTGTCGAACTGCAGCCATCCGATGACCGTGCCAGCAACTACCCAGAGTGCCGACCAAAACAGGCGGTTGCGCAACTCGAGCAGGTGAGCACCGAGGCTCATGCTGCGTTCGGGATTGCGCTTTCTCGCCATGCCAAAAGTGTTGAGGCTACTGCTTGTCGTTCGACGAGTCGTCGTTCGAGGCAGCCTTGGCGTCTTTTTCGGCAGTTTTTTCGTCGTTCATGGTCTTCATTTCTTTGCGGAAGACACGCATTGACTGGCCGAGGTTCTTTGCGATGCCCGGCAGCTTGGCGCCGCCAAAAATCACCAAACCGATGATCAAAACGATGATGAAGGCCGGGCTCTCGAACAATCTAGCCATGTGTAAACCTGCTTTCGTCAACATTTATGTTTGCCAGAGACTTTATAAGCCTACGCTGTCGCGCCTCGGCCTTGGCTGCTTTGTTACGAACTAACACTGCGCGCTGGGCGAACACCTCGGTGGGGTCCGCGAGAACCGCCGAGTCGGGCTTCGAATAGGTTTCTTTGGAGTCAAGAGCCATCGCTAGCTGCTGCAGCTGATCTGCAAGTTGCATGGCTTGGCGACCGGCGCGCAATGCCTTGTTGGCGAGCTGCCATCCCAAGACCGCGAACACACCCAGCGCGGCCAAGACCAAGATCGCCCAAATCAGAAACCAGAACCAGAAACCCAATTATTCGACCTCGACGTCGGCTGCGGTGGCCGCCTGCCCCAGGGCCATGAGTGCGTAGTCAAGCGCATACTTTTTGGCGGCCTCAGGTGCGATAACTCGGGCCGCTCCCCCGTATCTGGCAATCAGGTGGCCAATATTCGGCAGGTAGCCCACGCGGATGGTGGCGCGCACAGTGCCGGCGTTTTTGCCGTTCGATGCCAAGGTTTCGACGTCGACCGATTCGGCAATGAGTCGATAGGCCTCGGGGTCGACCTCGACCAGAACCTCGGTGTCGGTTTCTTTTGCGACATAAAGCGAATCTTCGGTGGCTGCAGCAGTTCGTGCCTCAGCCGAGATTGGTCGTTCAATCAATCGCGAGTTCTTCATGCGGTCGAGACGAAAGGTCTTGCTCTCGAGCGACTTTGGGCACCAGGCCCGCAGATACCAGTTGTCTGGCCGTGGGTCTAGTCGCAGCGGGTCGAGCTCGCGCACGGTTCGTTCGCCACGTTGATTCAGGTATTCGCACTCGATGGCCTGGCCGGTTAGAAGTGCCTTGCGGATGATTTCGACATCGGGATCGACCGTGGTCTCGCGAACGGCCAAAACCGATGAATCCGACTCGCCAGCAAGCAACTCGAGTAGCTCGGCGATGTCTGGATCGCCCTCGAAGCCCGGCATAGAACCGAGGTACGACAAACCCGCGGCAACTGCCGCGGCCTGGCGCATCGAAATGCGAGGAACCTCGGTCAGGTAATCAGCCTGCAGCATCGACAAAACGCCTGCCTCGAGTTCGTCGAGGTCGAGCAACGCCATGCCCGTTTCCATGCCGCCCACATCGGGTGCGATGCGATTGATGTCTCTGGCGGCCTTTGCGATGTCGTTGCGGGTGCACTTGAAATGCTCCGCAGCCTCATCGAACGTTACGTCGCGGGCCTGGCGCTCCAGATACGCAATCAGGCTCACCGTCAGATTGAAACGGTCGGTGTTATCAAAACCGTTGAGCTTAGGCATGTGCTTTCACCACCTTGTTGAATCCTCCGGCAACCGCATCCAGAAGCGCAACCGGCGATGCGATGCGGATGTCAGACCCGTAGGCGCGGAGTTCTTCGGCTAACAGATGCACATCCATGAAATTCATGCTGTGGTTGACCCACTCGGTTGTCGCGGTCGACCCTTCAACGAAGTGGAACCACGCCTCGCTGCCATTGCGCACGGCGAATTCGGCTATCTGCCCGGCAATCAAGGCACCGAGGTCGGCCCTTGCAGTGGCCAGCTCGTTTCCGGTGGCTGCCCGACCCGCCAGCGCCGAGCCGGTCTCTGAATCCTTGACAACTTTCACCTTCGAGACGATGCGCTTGAGCAAGAAATTGCGCGGTGCCTCGCGGTGGTGATCCCAACACTGCATGAGCCATTGGCTCTCGACGTTTGTGAAAGCCCAGGGCGTGACTCGGCGCCGTTCAATCGAGGTGCTGCCCGGCTTGCGGTAGTCAAATTCGACTTGCATTACCTCGGCAACCGCGTCGGTCAAGGCGATGAACGAAGGCTCGTGCACCTGGATGCGCGGAGCGACCTCTAGCAGGCTGTCGGTCGAGGTCGAAAGGCCCAGCCCACGCAGACGAATTGCCGCTCGGCCAGCGTCACTCGAAAGCGCGCCCTGGGTCCAGATCTCAGACGCGAGATTCAGCAGCTGCACCTGACGCGGCGACAACTCGGTGAAATCAGGGAACGCAAAGTTGCTCTGCGGAATGAAATAGCGAACGTCGTCGTCGATTGTGCGCGTCTGCAGGTTGAAGCCGTTCTCGCGGAGCTCGGCCTTGTCGCGGTCGAATTTGCGATCGAGTGCAACGGTGTCGTCGTCGTTCGCCAATTGCTCTGCGTATGCCTCGACCACGCGGTAGAGGTCACCCTTGGTGAGGCCGTGATTGCCGGCCAAGATCAGCGCGGCGACTATCGCAAACAGGCGCCCAGCGGCGTCGTACTTTTGCACTTGACTCATTTGTCCCCCAGTTCGGTGGACACCAGAATAACGCCTTTGTTAGTCGTTTACGCCGAGGATGTCGACAACAAAAACAAGAGTCGAGTTAGCCGGGATGGTCGACTGCGCGTTGCTGCCGTAGCCCTTGTCTGGCGGGATGACAGTGATGATTTGCGAACCAATGGTCTGGCCGGCAATGCCGTCGACAAAGCCGTCGATGACCGAGCCCTTCTTGAGCTGGAACTGCGCAGGCTGGCCGTTCGACCAGCTCGAGTCAAACACGGTCTTTGAACCCCAAACCGCACCGGTGTAATGAACGGTGACCGACTGGCCAGCCTTGACCACGGCGCCGTGTCCCTTGATCAGAACGGTGGTCTGCTGAGTGGTAGGTGCGTCGGTCTTGAGCATGGTGATTCCAGGTTGACCCGACGGGGCGCGAACCACCGAAGGGAAGCCCGACTGCTGAGGCTGTTCGGCACCAATTGCGCGTGGCAGATAAATCTTGGCGAGCTTGAACACGAACACGACTGCGTCGGTCGGGCCAATCTTCAGGTCGGCGATGCCCTTGCCGCCGTGCGCAATAACCGCAGGAACGACGATGCCAACGGTTGAGCCCTCGGTCACGCCCGAGAGCGCGTGACAAAAGTCGAGACCCATGTTGGCCTTGACATACTGTGCGGCCATGTCGCTGCCGTCGAACTTCGACGACTGGAATACCTTGCCATTGCCGCCGTTTAGGCCGATGTATTCCATGTTCACGAGCTGATCGCCGGTGAACTGGATGCCCTTGCCCTGTTCGAAGACCTGGGTGGTGATGGTCTTGCCATCGAGCTTTCCGTTGATCTTTACCGTCGGTGCACCGGTGGTGTTCTTGACCAGGCTGAGCTTGCTCGCGTCGTCGCCGGCGTTGCTTGAATAGTGCTCACAGGTCGGCTTGATCGCGGCCACATCTGACTCGAGAGTGGCTGGCTGAAGGCCGGCACAACCCGCGAGTGAAACTGCGGCGGCGGTGGCGGTGAGGATTGCGATGAACTTGCGCACGTAGAAGACCTAACGGTTGGTTTAGATTATTTTACTCGTCGTCGCCGATAGTGGCCTCGGTGACAGGCAACTGCCCCGCATCGGCCTCGGCTCGCGCGTCTGCGGCAGCGGTTGCCGTACGCAGGCTCTTGCGCAACTTTTTGTCGCTGGTTTGGCGTTGCCCCATGTGCTCAGGGTTCCAGGCCGATAGGTCTTCGTCGCTGAACTCAGGCTTGTTTCGAGTCTTGAAGTTAGGCATGACTGCGCCGGGAGCCATGCGTCGTGCCATTACCAAGAACGCGGTGTGGGCGATCATTCGGTGCTCTGGGCGAACCGCCAAGCCCTGCAGGTGCCAGTCGCGAACCATGGATTCCCACGCCTGCGGCTCGGCAAATAGCTCCGACTCACGAAGCGCCTCGGTGAAGCGCGAAAGTTGGGTGACGGTCGCAACATACGCGATTAGAACGCCGCCTGGCACCAGCGCCTGGGCCGATGCCTCAATGCACTCCCATGGCGCGAGCATGTCGAGCACAATGCGGTCGACCGAACCCGCCTCGACCTTCAGTGGCAGCTGCTCCTGCAGATCGCCCAGATGCACGTTCCAGTTTGCTGGCTTCACACCAAAGTTGGTGCGCACATTCGCCTCGGCAATTTCGGCAAATTCGGCACGACGCTCGAACGAATCGAGTCGACCGTTTGGACCAATCGCACGCAGCAAATACATGCTTAGAGCGCCCGAACCCACGCCGGCCTCGACCACGCGCGCACCCGGGAAGATGTCGCCCTCGGTGACGATCTGGGCCGAATCCTTCGGGTAGACGATGGCTGCGCCGCGAGGCATGCTCAAGACAAAGTCGCTCAACAGCGGTCGGAACGCAAGGTATTCGATGCCCTGCTGGTTGACGATAACCGAGCCTTCGGGCTGCCCGATGATGTCGTCATGCAGGACGTCGCCGCGGTGAGTGCCATAACGAGCGCCAGGAGTGAGGGTCACGGTTGCCAGACGACCCTTTGGTCCGGTCAGCTGGACACGGTCACCGGCACGGAACGGCCCGGTCGGCAACGCCCAATTCTGTGAAGGCATGGTCATTCGGTTGCTCCTTGGTTGAAAAAGGTAGTGAGGTGTTCGACAGTGACACCCTCTAGGGTCGGCCAAATCGTTCGACCGGGACGCTCAGGAAGACTCACCACATTGGGCACACCAATCGCGCGCGCGCCCGAGCTCTCGGCCGACAGTAGCCCATTGAGTGAATCCTCGATGGCGATGCAGTCCACAATGGCCACGCCGAGTTTTTCGGCCGCGATTAGGTATGGGTCTGGGTGCGGTTTGCCGCGCGGAACCTCATCGCCACCGATAACGACATCGAAGGCTTCGATTCCGCCCAGTTCGGCGGTCAGCGCGTCGACAACCGACATGGCCATGCGGCGAAGCGACATGGTTACCAGTGCCGTCGGGATTCCCTGCTCGCGAAGCTCGAGAAGCAATTCGCGAGCACCCGGACGCCAAGGCACATGGTTATTCAGGTGGCCCACAACATCGTTGGTGAGTCGGTCGATGATTTGCTGCGGGTCGAGCGGTGACCCGATTCGCTCCTTGATCACCAGAGTCGACTCGTACAGGCTCATGCCAACCAGGTCTAGGCCGTCATTTGGCCCCCATGAGGCACCGTGCTCTTCGGCTAGCGCCTGTTCACTCGAGAGCCAGTAGTGCTCCGAATCGATGAGGGTGCCGTCCATGTCCCATAGAACAGCCTTTGGTTTTTGCATAGGCATCGAGTTTAGCCGCCGCCCCTGTGCATAGCCCTTAGCGAATAGGCTGGATAGTCGAACCGGAGGGAAATCCATTGAGCATTCTGCAAACAGGACGCATTCTCGTTGTCGCCTTCGAGGGCTGGAACGATGCCGGTGAGGCCGCGTCAGGTGCGGCCAAGGTGATTGCTCGCGAATTGCAGGCCGATGTCGTTGCCGCAATCGATACCGAGGACTACTACGATTTTCAGTTTTCGCGCCCAATGGTGTCGTTCGATGAAAACGGTGTGCGCCAGTTGAGCTGGCCTACCACCGAGTTCTATGCCCCGGGCGTAGAGGTCGTTCAGGCTCAGCCGCAGCAGGCTCGAGTGCACGTGCTCGTGGGAGTCGAACCGTCTCGCCGTTGGAAGGCTTTCACCGGTGAGGTGCTCGAAATGATTGAGGATCGCGAAATCGATGCCGTGATCTTCCTTGGTTCGCTGCTTGCCGACGTGCCGCACACTCGTGCGATTGCGACCACAATCACCTCACAGAATGCGGGCCTGCGCGCAGAACTGGATTTCGAGAAGAGCGACTACGAAGGCCCGGTCGGAATCCTTAGCGTGCTTGGCATGGCGCTCGAGGCCGCTGGCATTCCAACCATCTCGATCTGGGCATCGGTGCCGCACTATGCGCACACTCCCCCGGTGCCAAAGGCTTCATTGGCCGTGCTGGTGCAGGTTGAGCGCGTGCTCGGCCTTGAATTTGGCCACGAATCCCTGGCACAAGACTCGTTCACCTGGGAGCGTGCCGTCGACGAGCTATGCGAGGGCGACGAAGAACTCGGCAACTACGTGAAGTCTCTAGAGACGGCGCGTGACGAGTATGAGTCTCAGGTCGCCAACGGCGATGCGCTCGCCGCAGAGGTTGAGCGGTTCTTGCGCGACAACCAGTCGCCCGACGAACAGCCCTAGGCGACTAGGTTGCCGGTGGTCAGTAGTCCAAGGATTAGCGCACCCACGACCACGCGATAGACCACAAACGGCATGAACGATCCACGCACCAAGAACTTGAGCAGTGCCGAGATGACAGCGTAACCGACTCCGAACGAAATGACCGTTGCCACGAGGGTTGCCAACATCATGTCGCCCGAGAGGTCTCCGACCGACTTCGCGAACTCAAACAGTCCGCTAGCCAACACGGCTGGAATTGCCAGAAGGAAGCTATAGCGTGCGGCGGCCTCACGGGTGTAGCCAAGGGCCAGTCCAACCGAGATTGTTCCACCGCTGCGCGAGACGCCCGGAATCACTGCCAAGGCCTGGCCCAGACCGAAAGCGATGCCATGCTTGTAGCTGAGCGAGTCCAATTCGCGGTTGCGCTTGCCAAAGGCGTCGGCGGCGCCAAGAATCAAACCGAAAACGATCAGCATCATGCCGGCTACCCATAGGCTGCGCAGCTGGTTTTCGATTAGGTCTTTGAATGCCAAACCGACAACGACCACTGGCAGCGAACCAATGATTACGAGCCAGCCCATGCGGTAATCGGCTCCGCGAGCGGCTGGAGCCTTGATGCCGGCGAACCAACCAGAGGCGATGCGCACGATGTCTTTGAAGAAATAGAGAAGAACGGCGGCTTCGGTGCCCAACTGAATGGTGGCGATGAACGCGGTCAGTGCCGGCTTGCTCATCGACGAAAGGCCGAGCAGTTGCTGCACAAGGGCAACGTGTGCGCTAGATGAAATCGGCAAAAACTCAGTTAGGCCCTGAACGATGCCAAGGACAATGGCGTCAAAGAGGTTCATTCGTCGTAGTCATCCTGAACAAATGGAAGGAATTCGTCGTATTTCTCGGTGAGCGCCTCTTCATAATCGAGAAACGCCTCAAGCAGCTGATCGTATGCGGCCTCGACGTTCGGATCCTCATTGCCTCGACGGTTCGAGACCGCCTCGAAGTGGCGCTCGAGGGCTGCGGTGAGCTGGCTCAGGGCCATGCGCGGTTCAACTGACATGTGCCCAAACTACCCCACCAACCTGAGAAATCTCTATCCGAGCGTGAACTCGATTGCCGGGGTGGCGCGACGGCCGCAACTCTGGTAATGTAAACGCTCGTTGCTCTTGCTTCCCAAGCGAGATACACCACCTGTCCGGGTGGCGGAATGGCAGACGCGCTAGCTTGAGGTGCTAGTCCTCGTTAGAGGGTGGGGGTTCAAGTCCCCCTTCGGACACCAAATGAAAAACCCAGCCAATGGCTGGGTTTTTTCGTTACTGGCGGTCTATTGCTTCGCGAAGCAAGGCAGCCGAAACCGCGCCGCCAAACAGATACCCCTGCCCAAGCGTTACGCCCAGATTGAGCAGTGCGTCGCGCTCGGCGGCTCGCTCAACCCCTTCTGCAACCACGCGAACACCGATCTCGGCCGCGAACTCTTGCAGTGCTCGAATAAGTGCCTGCTTGATTCGGTCGCCATCGATGTTCGAGACCAATGCTCGCTCGAGTTTCACCATGTCTGGCTTCAACGAAATAATCCGCTTCAGGCTCGAGTAACCGACACCCGTGTCGTCGATTGACAGGCGGATGAACTTGGCGCGCACCCTGCCGAGCACGTTGTTGAGTTCACGCATCCGAAGTAATTCATCGTGCTCGGTCAGCTCGATGGCTATCATCACGTTTTGTGGCAATCTGGCCAGTCGCTCCCTGAAACCATTCCCAAGTAGCGTTTTGGAGCTCAGGCCTAGCTCGATCGATGCGTCGTCGCCCAGAACCTTCGATTGTTCGATTGCCAGATCGTAAGCCAGCAGCTCAAGTTGCTCGCCAAGGCCAACACGATGCGCCATGTCGAACCAGGTTTCTGATCCGCGCATTGGCGCCTCTTTGAACACGCACTTGGCCTCGCACGCAAGGATTTTTCCGGTCTCAAAGTTCACGATCGGCTGGAACGCGATGTCGATTGAACCTTGCTCGAGTATCTGTTCGACTAGCG
>JBEEJX010000002.1:0-10198 GCA_041168965.1 Actinomycetota bacterium | reverse complement strand
GTTCATCGGCATGGCGCCAGCCGAGAATCCGCAGTATGTGGTTGCGGTGAGCTTCTTCAAGTCGCGAACCAAGAGCAACTCGATCGGTGCCACCCCGGCATTCAAGGCGATTATGGAGCAGGTTTTGCGCACCTACCGTGTTCCGCCATCAACGACTAAGTCTGCGAATATCCCGACCGTTTGGTAGGTCGTGAACGACAATGAATCACGTCATGAAAGAGCAAATTCCGCCAATTCTGCGCCCCGACAACGTTGTCGCCGTGGCAGTCGCCGACCTGGCTGCACGCTTCGGGCTAAACGCCTTCGAGGGTTCGTTGCCGTTCACTGATGTTTCGGTCACCGGCATCAGCATGAACACCGCCGACCTTCGAGCCGGCGATTTGTTTGTGGCGATGCCAGGCAAGAAAACCCACGGCGCCCGCTTTGCCCAAAAGGCAATCGACCTTGGTGCGGTTGCCATCGTTACCGATGCCGCCGGTCACGATGAGTTGTCGGCCCTCGGGTTGGCCAAGGCGGTTCCTATTTTGCGTCTCGAGGCCCCGCGCGCCCACCTAGGCGACCTGGCCGCGTATGTGTATGGCAATGTTGGCGGCGCTCAGCCAAAGCTTTACGCCACCACGGGCACCAACGGCAAGACCTCGACCACTTACTTGCTCGAGGGCATCCTGCGGCAGCTAGGTCAGGTCACAGGTTTGACCTCGACGGCCGAGCGTCACATCGCCGGTGAGGTTATCGTTTCGCGCCTAACGACGCCCGAATCAACCGAGATGCAGGCGTTGATTGCCCGTATGCGCGAGCGCGGCGCCCAGTCAATCGCCATCGAGGTTTCGGCGCAGGCGCTGAGCCAATTGCGTGTCGACGGGCTGCACTTTGACGTGGTCGGTTTCACCAACCTGAGCCACGATCACCTCGATGACTATCGCGACATGAATGAATACCTGGCTGCCAAGGCCGAGTTGTTCACTCCGCGCCGGGCCGAGCGAGGAGTCGTGTGCCTCGATTCGGCATATGGTCAACAGTTTGCGGCCCTCGCCAAGATTCCTGTCGTCACTATTGCGCTCGACACGTCAATCGCCGCCAATCCCGAACTCAACCCCGACTGGGTGGTCTCGGTTCTCGAAGAGACCCCGCGCCACACTCGATTCGGCCTGGTCAATCGCGAAAAGACCTTGAGCATTCAATCGACCGTGCCAGTGATTGGTGCTCACATGGCGGCCAATGCCGGCCTTGCCATGGTGATGCTGATGCAGGCGGGTTGGTCGGCTCAACAGGTTGCTGCCGCGGTGTGCGAGGGAATCGTTGCTTACCTGCCAGGCCGCACCGAAAACGTGAGCGTGGGCGATGGCCCTGCCGTGTTCGTAGACTTTGGCCACTCGCCGGATGCGTTCTTGAACACCCTGGCAGCCGTGCGTCACGTTACGCCAGGCAAGGTAATCATGCTGTTCGGCGCAGATGGCGATCGCGACGCGACCAAGCGCCCGGCAATGTCGCAGGTTGCTGCCGACGGTTGCGACATTTTGGTAATCACCGATCACCACCCACGATTCGAAGACCCTGCCTCGATTCGAAAGACCCTCGTTGATGCGGCGCGAGCACACCGCCCCAGCCTCGAGGTTCACGAGGTTAGTCCGCCGGAGGCCGCCATTCGCGTGGCTGTTAGCCTAGCCGTGCCCGGCGATTCAATCCTTTGGGCCGGCCCCGGGCATCAGGATTACCGCGATATCGAGGGCGTTCGCACACCGTATTCGGCCCGTGCCGAAGCGCGCGCGGCACTCGCAGAGTTTGGTTGGCAATGATTCGAATGACCCTCGCCGAGATCGCCAAGGCGATCGACGGGCGCCTACTTGACACCAGTGCCGCAGGCATCGAAGTGACCGGTTCAGTAGAAACTGATTCCCGCCTAATCGCGGCAGGTTCCTTGTTCGTTGCCAAGCCCGGCGAGCACACCGACGGGCACAACTTCGTGGCGGCCGCGCGTCTTGGCGGTGCAGTAGCGGCAATCGTCGAGCACCCGGTCGACGACGAGCTGGCGCAAATTCAGGTTGGCGATGCCGTGCTCGCGCTGGGGCGCCTGGCCAAGCATGTGCTCGCCGAGCTCAAGGCGGCCGGAAACCTGCGCGTGATCGGCATAACCGGTTCTAACGGCTAGACCACCACCAAGAACATGCTGCGCGAGATTCTGTCGACCGCCGGCGAAACCATCGCCCCGATTGAGTCATACAACAACGAGGTTGGTGCGCCCTATTCAATGTTGCGCTGCACCACCGAAACGCGTTTTTTGGTGGCCGAGATGGGGGCCGGTGGCGTTGGCAGCATTGCCTACTTGGCCGAGATCGCACGACCAAACATCGCTGTCGAACTCAAGGTGGGTCTGGCCCACGTTGGCGAATTTGGCGGCATCGAGACCACCGCCGCAATCAAGGCCGAGTTGTTGCATGAACTCGACGAGGATGCGGTTGCGGTGCTCAACGCCGACGACGGCTGGGTGCGCGATATGGCCGAGGGTTCGGCCAATCGCAAGGTTTGGTTCGGCACCGCCGCCGAGGCCGATTTGCGTGCCGAGAACATCGCTTTGACGATCGATGGCACATCGTTCGATTTGGTCGTTGCAGGCGAAGCCGTGCGGCGCGTGACTCTGCGAATCTTGGGCGAACATCACGTCATGAACGCGCTGGCCAGCCTGGCGGTTGCCCGAGAGCTCGACGTGCCGCTCGATGGGGCAATCGCCGTACTAGAGGCGATGCCGCTGGCCGAGCGTTGGCGCATGCAGGTGACGCATCGTGCCGATGGCGTGACCATCATCAACGACGCATACAACGCCAGCCCAGATTCAACCAAGGCGGCGCTGCAGACCCTTGCTCAACTGGGCAAGACGGGTCGACGCACGATTGCCGTGCTTGGCGAAATGGCCGAGTTGGGGCAGTTTTCGCGCGAGGAACACGACGCCATTGGGCGAATCGTGGTTCGGCTAAACATCGACCAGCTAATCGTTGTCGGCGAGCGGGCAAAACTGGTTCACCTAGGCGCCATGATGGAGGGCTCATGGGACGGCGAGAGCGAGTTTTTCGACGAACCAAGTGACGCGCTAGCCCGCATCCAAGAGATGCTGCGACCAGGCGAGATCGTTCTAGTTAAGTCTTCGAAGTCGGCAAATCTGCGTCACCTCGGCGACGCACTGAGCGGCGAGATTCAGGCGGAGGTCCACTAATGAGAGCATTGCTCCTTGCCGGAGGCATTTCGATGGCCTTCACCCTGTTGGGCACGCCAGCATTCATCTGGCTGTTCCGTCGTCTGCGCTGGGGCCAGTTCATTCGCGAAGACGGCCCGCAGAGCCACCAGGTCAAGCACGGCACGCCCACCATGGGCGGCGTGGTGTTCATCATCGCGGCCGTAACCGGCTATTTCGTGAGCAAGATTGCCAATTTTGAGGCTCCAACTCCGTCGGCGCTACTCGTGCTTTTCATGCTGGTTGGGCTTGGCGCCGTCGGTTTTATCGACGACTACATCAAGACCCACAAGCAGCGCAGCCTCGGGCTTGGCGGCTGGCAAAAGATTGCTGGTCAGTTGCTGATTGCTGGCGTGTTTATCGCGCTAGCACTCAATGTCAAAGACTCAAACGGCGAGAGCCCGCTATCAACAAAGGTCTCGCTGTTTCGCGACCTCAACATCGACTTCATGGTGTTGGGTGGCGTCGTCGGACTCGCTCTGCTGATCCTCTGGATCGCAACCCTGGTGGTTAGCACCTCAAACGGTGTCAACATCGCCGATGGCCTGGACGGCCTCGCGACCGGTTCGAGCATCATGTCGTTCGGCGCGTTCGCCGTCATCGGATTCTGGAAGTTCAATCAGGCCTGCGGCACTATCACCGAACACGTCTCGAGCTGCTACGTAACCAGCGACCCGCTCGATCTTGCCGTGGTGGCCTCGGCGATCGTTGGTTCGCTCGCCGGCTTCTTGTGGTGGAACACCTCGCCGGCACAGATCATCATGGGCGACACCGGCGCGCTCGGTTTGGGTGGCGCTCTTGCGGCACTTGCGATCCTTGCTCGCACCGAACTGCTGCTGATTCCTATCGGCGGTCTATTCGTGATCGTCACGGGTTCGGTCGTGATTCAGCGCGTGTTCTTCAAGATCACCAAGAAGATGTATGGCCAGGGGCGTCGAGTTTTCTTGATGTCGCCGTTGCACCACCACTTTGAACTAAAGGGATGGGCCGAGGTGACCGTAGTGGTTCGCTTCTGGATCATTGCCGGCCTGTGCGTCTTGAGTGGCATCGGCCTGTTCTATGTTGAATGGATCTACGGCTAGGCATGTCTCGCCTAGACAATCTGACTAGTTGGCACTCGGAGTGGCGGGGCCTTCGCGTCGTCGTATTTGGTCTAGGTGTCACCGGTTTTTCTGTTGCCGACACGCTCGCCGAGCTCGGCGCTAACGCACTTGTCGTCGCTGAGAAGGCCGACGCTGATCTGCTCGACATTCTCGATGTGATTGCAGTGCCACACGTCACCGGCGACGCGGCGCGCGGGGTTCCACAAGCCGTGATTGACCTACAGCCTGAGTTGATCGTTACGTCGCCTGGCGTTCGTCCCGATGCGGCACTCCTGCAGTGGGCCGCCGAAAACGACGTTCCAATCTGGGTCGACATCGATCTGGCCTGGCGCCTGCGCGACAAGACTTCGCGGGTGGCCGAGTGGGTCATGATCACCGGCACCAACGGCAAGACCACGACCGTGCAGCTGGTCGAGGCCATCGCGAATCGAGCCGGTTTGCGCTCGATCGCCTGCGGCAATATCGGCACGCCGATCCTCGATGCGATTCGCGACCCAGACGGTTTCGACCTTTTCGTTGTTGAGCTCAGTAGCTTTCAGCTGCACTACCTGCACGATGCAATCAGCCCGGCCAGCGCCGCGGTGCTTAACCTGGCCGACGATCACATCGACTGGCACGGCAGCTTCGAAGAGTATGCGCGAGTCAAGGGCAAGGTGTTCAACAACACCCGGTTGGCATGCGTCTATAACGTTGCCGACGAGGCCACGATGCACATGGTCGAAGAGGCCGATGTGGTCGAGGGTGCGCGAGCCATCGGTTTTACGTTAGGCGCACCTCGCCGCAGCGAGGTTGGCTACGTCGAGGACATCCTTTGCGACCGCGCATTCATCGAGGAGCGCGACAAGACCGCACAAGAGCTGGCGACGCTCGACGACATCGCGCAAATCGGCGTGATCACCCCGCACCTGTTGGCGAACGTTGCCGCCGCCGCCGCGCTTGCTCGCTCGATTGGTATCGGTGCCGAGGCCATCCGCGACGCGATTCGCGATTTTCGCCTGGATGCCCACCGCATCGAGTTGGTGGCGGCTGCTAACGGAATCGATTGGTTCGACGACTCAAAGGCGACCAATCCGCACGCGGCCGCGGCCTCGCTGGCCTCGTTCGATCGAGTCGTTTGGGTCGTGGGCGGGCTGCTCAAGGGTGTCGACATCTCGCCGCTGATCGAGCGTTTCGCGTCGAAACTCGCCGGTGCAATCGTGATTGGCGCCGACCGCGCGCCTCTGCTTGAGGCCTTCGCTCGAGTCGCGCCGCAGGTTGCGCTGCGCGAGGTCGATGCACCGACTGCCGTAATGACCAAGGTCGTCGAGCATGCGCTCGAGTTGGCCAAGGCTGGCGACACCGTGCTGCTTGCGCCGGCCGCTGCATCGATGGACCAATTCAAGGATTACGCCGATCGCGGCGCGCAGTTTGCCGTTGCCGTTCGCGCGGCACTCGGGCTAGCAGCGACCGACCAATCATCGACCGAAGCGACGCCGGGGGAGCAGAGCAATGGCTAGACAACAGGCGTATCAGCGCCGATCGAATCAGGCCGCGCAGCCCTCTGCGACAGAGCGAATCGCCGAGTTCATCGCACGCAACGTGCGCACGGCTTTCACGGGGCAATCCCGCGACTTTCACCTGCTGCTCGGTGTGACTGGCGTGCTGGTCGTGCTCGGCCTGACCATGGTGTTTAGCGCGTCGTATGTCGACCTCATCGCGGCTCACGATGCCTGGGGTGCATCGCTCGGCAAGCAATCATTCTTCGTGCTGCTCGGTGTGATCGGCCTGACCGTTGCCTCGCTAATCAAGGTGCACTGGTGGGAACGCTTTGTTATGCCGCTTTGGTTGATCTTCACCGGTTTGCAGTTCGCGCTCATTTTCATTGGCAAGAACGTCAACGGAAACAAGAACTGGATTGCGATCGGCCCATTCAGTCTGCAGCCGAGTGAGTTGCTCAAGATCGTGCTGCTGCTTGGGCTCGCCAGTCTGATCTCGCAGAACCGTCGCGACCTCGATTTTTCGCATACCTGGATCTACGCTCTGATGCGCGTCGCAGTGCCGTTGTTGGCCATCATCGTCGAGAAAGACCTCGGCACCGCGCTGATCATCATGATTGCCTACATCGGTGTTTCGGCCCTTGCCGGCCTGCCGCGCAAGCTGCTTTGGGGCACGCTGCTCACGGGTGCGATTGGCGTTTGGATCATTCTTATTGCCACGCCCGGTTCGACTCGACTCGCCCGAATCAATGCCTGGTTGCACCCGAACGCACCAGACCCAATGGACTACAACTGGCAGCAAGATCACGGCGTATGGGCGCTCGCTGCCGGCCGCCTGACCGGCGTTGGCCTTGGCGGCTCGAAGATGAAGTGGTCGTGGATCCCCGAGGTTCAAAACGACTTCATTTTTGCCATCATCGGCGAAGAACTCGGCCTGGTGTTCTGCCTGGTCGTTGTTGCGCTATTCGTCATGATGACCGTCTTGCTGATTCGCATCGCGACCCGAACCCAGGATCTGTTCGCAAAGTATTTCGTGTTCGGTGTGGCCATATGGATTTCGGCACAGGCCGCAGTCAACATTGCGGTTGTGCTCGACCTGCTGCCGGTGTTGGGTGTTCCGCTCCCGCTGATTTCGATGGGTGGCACCTCGATGGTGGCGATCCTGGGCGCCATTGGCATCGTGCTCGCGGTTGAACGCGACAACCACCTTGGTTACGAGGGTGGCATCACGCCAAAGCGTCGCGGCCCGGTTGGCACCGCCGCTGGCACTCGACGGGTGCGTGGCCGATGACCAACTTTTTGCTCGCCGGTGGCGGCACTGCCGGTCACGTGAATCCGTTGCTGGCATTGGCCGATGCCATCAAGGCCGATTCGGCCGAAAATCGCGTATGGGCTTTGGGCACTGCCGAGGGACTCGAGTCGACGCTGGTGCCCGAGCGTGGCTTTGAGCTGATCACCGTTGCCAAGCTGCCCTTTCCTCGTCGCCCAGGAAAATACGCCCTGACCTTTCCGTTCCGGTTTGCGGCGGCGGTTCGCCGAGTGCGCCGCTTCATCGTCGAAAACCAGGTCGACGTTGTGGTTGGCTTCGGTGGTTATGCGAGTGCGCCGGCGTATGTCGCGGCAAAACGAGCCGGCATTCCGATTGTGGTGCACGAGGCTAACGCCTTGCCAGGGTTTGCCAACAAACTCGGCGCAAAGTATTCGGCTGCCACGGCCGTCGCGTTTGCGAATACTCCGTTGCCAAACGCCGTGCACACGGGAATGCCGTTGCGCCGCGAGATAGAGCAGTTGGCGGCGACGCCATCGGGTTCGACAGAGCGTGACCTACTGCGCGCCCAAGCCCGAGCCCACTTTGGTTTCGACGCCGCGGGAGCGTTGCTCCTGGTCACGGGTGGCTCTCTGGGTGCCAAGCGAATCAACGATGCGATTGAAGCCACGCGCTCGGTGCTCGACGCCGCGGGCATCCAGGTATTGCACATAGTTGGCGGGCGAAGCGAGCTCGAACCAATCGACAGCCCCAACTACAAGCGCCTGGCCTATTGCGACCGCATGGATCAGGCAATCGCCGCGGCCGACTTTGCCGTGTCGCGCGCAGGCGCATCCACGGTAAGTGAATTCGCGGCCGTGGGCTTGCCTGCGGTCTATGTGCCATATGCGGTTGGCAATGGCGAACAACGCTTCAACGTGGCCGACTTGGTTGCCGCCGGCGGTGGCGTCTTGGTCGACGACGCAACCTTTGATGCCAATTGGGTGAGGGCCAACCTTGTGCCGCTGGTTTCTGATTCGCGAGCAATGGCGCGCATGGCTCAGGCGGCGGCCGACCACGGAATCACCGACGGCACCGCACGCCTGCTCGCCCTGACCAAGGGTGTGTTGCGAGCAAGCAACTAACGCCACGCCACCTACAGTTGGGATGTTCCCACGCAGCTTGAGGAAGCAACATGATTAAGCCTGATTTTTCGGTTCCGGTGCCAGCAGACCTGGGCACGGTGCACTTTGTGGGCATCGGCGGGTCGGGCATGAGCGGCATCGCCGCGATGCTGATCGGCATGGGCCACAAGGTCACCGGCAGCGACCTTCGTGACACCTCGAACGTCAAGGCACTGCGCGACATGGGCGCCACCATCTACATTGGACACGATGCGGCCAATCTTGGCAATCCAGACACCGTCGTGGTGACCTCGGCGCTGTGGCCAACCAACCCCGAGTATCTGCTGGCCCTCGAACGCGGCATCCCGGTGCTGCATCGCTCGATGGCACTGGCCTACCTGACCGGCAAGAAGCGCGTAATCGCGGTCGCCGGCGCCCACGGCAAGACCACCAGCACCGGCATGATCATCACCTCGCTGCTGGCAATGGGCGAAGACCCAAGCTTCGTCAACGGCGGCGTGATTGCCTCGATTGGGGCCTCGTCTGCCGCGGGGAGCGGCGAGCTGTTCGTGATCGAGGCCGACGAGTCCGACGGCAGCTTTTTGCACTACGACACCGCCGTCGCGTTGATCACTAACGTAGACGCCGATCACCTCGATCACTACGGGTCAGAGGAGGCCTTCGAGGCCGAGTTTGCGCGCTTTGCTCAGGGTGCTCGCGAGTTTGTTGCGATCAGCTCGGATGACCCTGGCGCGCAGCGCGTAGCCGGCCTGTTGCGCGATAAGCGCATCCTTAGTTTCGGATTTGCCGATGACGCCACGGTTCGCCTGAAGAACGTTGACGCCAGCGGTGCACGGGTCGGTTTCGAGCTTGAATACGAGGGGCAAACCCTTGCCGCGCAGTTGACCGTTCCTGGCGAGCACAACGCCATCAACGCAGCAGGCGCCTTTGCTGTCTTGGTCGGTTTGGGTCACGACCCGGCCGCGGCCCTCGCCGGAATCACCGGTTTTGGCGGCACCGAACGTCGATTTGAGTTGCACGGCACCGAGCGAGGCGTATGCGTCTATGACGATTTTGCTCACCACCCAACCGAGGTTGCCGCGGCTCTAAAGGCGGCGCGTGCCGTGGTTGGCGAAGGCAAGTTGATCACCGTTTTTCAGCCACACCTCTATAGCCGCACTCGTCTGATGGCCAAGGAATTTGCCGAGGCCTTGGCCGCAAGCGACCAGGTTGTCGTGCTCGACATCTATGCCGCTCGCGAGGATCCAGAGCCTGGCGTCACCGGCGCACTGGTCAGCAACGCATTCGCCGATCAGGCGCGGGTTCACTATGTGCCTGAATGGGACGACGCGCCGGCGGTGGCCGCGAGTCTCGCGGTCGAGGGCGACTTCATCATCACGATGGGTTGCGGCGATGTATACCGAATGGTGCCGCAGCTGCTCGAGGCACTCAAGCACTAGGAATTTCGATTGAAGCGCCCAGAATCACGCCTCGGCGACGGCAATAGGCCGGCGTCGCGCTCTGGCGCACGCGGCAAGAGTGACTCGGGTTCGGCAAAGCAGTTGCAAAGCAGCTCGGCCGAGCGACGCAACCTTAACGAAACCGGCAAGATTCTGGCCTCGGTTACATCGTTGTCATCGCGGCGCAAGCCCGATTCAGCGCCCGCAAAGCCACAGCGAGCTGCCAAGCCTGCCAAACGCGCTAAGGCGACCAAGCCGGCCAGTCGGGTCAGGCCGACGGTCTCGGCAACATCGACGCCGCGGCGCAAGGTCTTTGAGCGCCTTTCGCCAGAGGCCGCGCGTTTTCGTGCCTACAGCCGCCGTCGCAGGGCAATTTTGTCGAGCGTGGTCGGTGCGTTCCTGGCGCTAATCCTGCTCATGCTCGCCTCGATGTATACGCCGATGCTTGCCGTCGAACAAATTCGTGTGGTTGGCCTTTCTCGACTCAAGGTCAGCCAAATCCAGGGCGCGCTTAAGGGCCAGCTCGGCGTTCCGTTGCCAATGGTTCAGTCAAGCAAGATCGGC
>JBEEJX010000001.1:0-13433 GCA_041168965.1 Actinomycetota bacterium | reverse complement strand
CCAAGATGGTCGTGCTCGACGTTGACCACCCCGACATCGAGGAATTCGTCGAAACCAAGGCTCGCGAAGAGGGCAAGATTCGTGCGCTGCGCGATGCCGGTTACGACGTCGAACTGGGCGGCAAAGACATCGTCTCGGTGCAATACCAAAACGCCAATAACTCGGTGCGCGTCAACGCCGAATTCATGCACGCACTCGAGAACGGCACGCGCTTTGGCCTGCGTGCCCGCACCACCGGCGAGGTCATCGAAGAGGTCGATGCTCGCGAGCTGTGGGCAAAGATCGCCGATGCCGCATGGCACTGCGCCGACCCTGGCATCCAATACGACGACATCATCAACGACTGGCACACCACGCCCGAGTCGGGTCGCATCACTGCATCGAACCCATGCTCGGAATACATGCACCTCGACAACTCGAGCTGCAACCTGGCGAGCCTCAACCTGCTCAAGTTCTTGAACCCGGACGGTTCGTTCGATTCGGCCAAGTTCGTTCAGGCAACCGAGTTGATCTTCACCGCGATGGACATCTCGATCTGCTTTGCCGACTTTCCGACCGAGGCGATCGGTGCAACCACCAAGGCCTTCCGCCAGCTGGGCATCGGCTATGCCAACCTCGGCGCCCTGCTCATGGCAATCGGCGTGCCATACGACAGCCGCGAGGGCTTTGCGCTTGCGGCAGCGATTACCTCGCTGATGACCGCAACTTCATACCGTCGCTCGGCCGAATTGGCCGGCGTGGTTGGTGCCTACGACGGCTACCGTAAGAATCAGCACGGCCACGACCGCATCATGGCAAAGCACGAGGCCGCAAACGGTCAGGTGGTTCCGGCAACGGCCATCGACGCGGCGGTGCTCGAGGCTGCAACCGAGCAGTGGGCGCTCAACACCATGATTGGTGCCGAAAACGGCTGGCGCAATGCGCAGGCCTCGTTGCTGGCCCCAACCGGCACCATCGGCTTCATGATGGATTGCGACACCACCGGCATCGAACCAGACTTCTCGTTGGTCAAATACAAGAAGCTGTCGACCGGCGGTTCGATGCAGATCGTCAATCAGACGATTCCGTTCGCGCTGCACCGTCTGGGCTACTCTCAAGAGACCGTCGAGGCAATCATCGAGCACATCGGCGAACACGGTCACGTGGTTGATGCGCCGGGGCTCAAGCCAGAGCACTACGCAATCTTCGACACCGCTGTGGGCATCCGCGCCATCGAGCCGATGGGTCACGTGCGCATGATGGCCGCGGTTCAGCCGTTCCTTTCGGGTGCGATCTCAAAGACCGTCAACATGCCCGAATCGGCAACTCGCGAAGACATCGCCGAGGTCTATTACCAGGGCTGGAAGCTAGGCCTCAAGGCTTTGGCTATCTATCGCGACAACTGCAAGGTTGGTCAACCGCTTAACGACGCCAAGGCCAAGACCGAAGCCAAGTCGTCAGAAGAGGCAACCGCGCAGCCGATCTCGCGCGTCGAGCACCCGGTTCGCAAGCGTCTGCCAAAGTCGCGCCCTTCGTCGACCACGTCGTTCACTGTCGGTGGCGCCGAGGGCTACATGACCGCCGGGTCATACCCAGACGGCGGATTGGGCGAGGTGTTCCTCAAGCTGGGCAAGCAGGGCTCGACCCTGGCCGGCGTGATGGACGCGTTCTCAATCGCGGTCTCGATCGGCCTACAGTACGGCGTGCCGCTCGAAACCTTCGTGCAAAAGTTTGTGAATTCGCAGTTCGAGCCGGCGGGTCTGACCGACGACTCAGACATCCGTATGGCCAAGTCGCTGATGGACTACATCTTCCGTCGACTTGCGCTCGACTACTTGCCGTTCGAGACCCGTTCATACTTAGGCATCTACACGGCAGCCGAGCGCTCGGCCACCCTCGATGCCAACACCGGTTCGTATCCGGTGGTTTCGCCGGCCCCAGCTGTTGCCGCAGAGTCCGAGGCTCAGCCTCCCGCACAGGCGGCAGAAGCACCGGCTGAGTCCTCGAGCGACGTTGCCGCACCTGCCACCACATCGCTGCCCGTAATCGATGTCACGCCAAAGCGCGAGGTGCACTCGTCGGCCGAACTATTCGAGTTGCTGCAAGGCACCGAATCAGACGCCCCACTGTGCTTCAACTGCGGCATCAAGATGCGTCCATCGGGTTCGTGTCACGTGTGCGAGGGCTGCGGCTCGACCAGCGGTTGCAGCTAAGAACCACTGGCTACTGGTCACCACTCCGGTGGTGACCAGTGCCGTTTAGGTAGGCTTGTCGAGTTCACCTAAGGCCATTACCGACTAAAGTCGCGGGCCAACAAATCACTCAAAAAAGGAGCATCGGTTGTTCGGAAACCTGTCAGACCGCCTGGTCGATACGTTCAAGAACCTGCGCAGCAAGGGCAAGCTGAGCCCTGCCGACATCGATGCGACCCTGCGCGAGATTCGCCGTGCGCTGCTTGAGGCCGACGTCGCGCTCGAAGTGGTCAAGCTTTTCACCACCGCGGTGCGCGATCGTGCACTGGGCGACGAGGTCTCCAAGGCGCTGAACCCTGCCCAGCAGGTCGTTCAGATCGTCAACGAAGAGCTGGTTCAGATTCTGGGCGGCCAACAGCGCAAGCTGCAGTTCGCAAAGCAGCCGCCAACCGTAATCATGCTTGCCGGTCTTCAGGGCTCGGGCAAAACGACCCTCGCGGGCAAGCTCTCAAAGTGGCTTAAGGCTCAAGGTCAGACGCCAATTCTTGTCGCGGCTGACCTGCAGCGCCCGAACGCTGTCAATCAGCTGCAGGTGGTCGGTGAGCGCGCCGATGTGCCGGTCTTTGCCCCAGAACCAGGCAACGGCGTTGGCGACCCAGTCAAGGTTGCCAAAGAGGCCATCAAGCACGCCACGCAAAAGCAGTTTTCGGTCGTCATCGTTGACACCGCCGGCCGTCTAGGCGTCGACGAAGAACTTATGCAACAGGCTCGCGACATTCGCGATGCAGTCAACCCCGACGAGGTCCTGTTCGTCATCGACTCGATGATTGGTCAGGACGCGGTTAACGTGGCCAAGGCCTTCGAAGACGGCGTTGGAATCACGGGTGTCGTGCTGACCAAGCTCGACGGCGATGCTCGCGGTGGTGCGGCACTTTCGGTGGCCTCGGTCACCGGCAAGCCGATCATTTTTGCCTCGAATGGCGAAGGGCTAGATGCCTTCGAACCGTTCTATCCAGACCGCATGGCCAGCCGAATCCTCGACATGGGCGACGTGCTATCGCTCATCGAGCGCACCCAGTCGGCATTCGACGAGGCCGAAGCCAAAAAGCTTGCCGAGAAGATCGCCAAAGAGGCGTTCACCCTCGAGGACTTCCTTGAGCAGATGCAGCAGCTCCGCAAGATGGGCTCGCTCAAGAGCATGCTTGCCATGATGCCTGGTGCTGGCCAGATGCGCGAGCAGCTCGAAAACTTCGACGAGCGCGAGATCGACCGCACCGAGGCCATCATCCGTTCGATGACTCCGGGCGAGCGTCGCCAACCGAAGATCCTGAACGGGTCGCGCCGTTTGCGCATCGCCAAAGGCTCGGGCGTCACGGTCACCGAGGTCAACGGCCTCGTGAATCGCTTCGAACAGGCCGCCAAAATGATGAAGACCATGGCCAAGGGTGGCATGCCGCAGATGCCGGGTGGCATGCCAGGCATGCCGAACATCGGTGGTGGCTTTGCGGGTGGTTTCGGCGGTTCGAAGGCAAAGGGCAAAAAAGACAAGGGCAAGAAAGGCTCCAAGTCGGGCAACCCGGCTAAGCGTGCTGCCGAGGATGCGGCTCGCGCTAACGGTGCCTTGCCTAATCCATCGTCGAGCAGCTCGGGCTCGTCGTTCGGTCTCTAACCGCGAAAACACTCTGCAAGAGAGTGGCAAAAAGCCCAAGACTCTGGCAGAATAGAGCGGTTGTCGTTCGCGTGACCCTCTAACCACGCGTCCTACGACAACCCATCAGAGCTTTCCAATCGAGTGTGCCCCCACGCTCGCGGTTGAATGTTCGCCCCAATTTATTTATAAAACAGGAGCACATTGTGGCTGTAAAAATTCGTTTGAAGCGTCTCGGCAAGATCCGCGCGCCTCACTACCGCATCGTCGTTGCCGACTCGCGCACCAAGCGCGACGGTCGTGTAATCGAAGAGATCGGTCGTTACATCCCGACCGAGAACCCATCGCTTATCGAGGTCAACTCAGAGCGCGCTCAGTACTGGCTAAGCGTTGGCGCACAGCCAACCGAGCAGGTTGCTGTTCTGCTGAAGCTCACCGGTGACTTCCAGGCATCGAAGGGCGAGAAGGCCGAGAACAAGGTTCAGGTCAAGGCTGCAAAGCCAGCATTCGTCGCCGACGCCGCCAAGAAGGCCGTTCTGCTGCCAAAGGAAGAGCCTAAGAAGGCCGCTCCTGCAGCCGAAGAGGCTCCTGCAGTCGAAGAGGCAGTAGCTGCCGACGAGACCGCCGAGGCAACCGAGGCTCCAGCGGCTGAGGTCGTTGCAGACGAGGCTCCAGCTGAGGTTGTTGCCGAAGAGGCAGCAGTCGAAGCTCCGGCTGAAGAGGCTTAATAAAAGTGCTAGCCGATGCGCTCGAACACCTGGTCAAGGGAATCGTCGACAATCCTGACGACGCAACCGTGACTGCACGTACCACCTCAAAGGGCGACCTTATCGAGGTTCACGTGCACCCAGACGATCTGGGCCGCGTGATCGGGCGCAACGGCCGCACCGCCAACGCGCTGCGCACCGTAGTGAACGCGCTAGCCGATGGCAAGAAGGTCCGTGTCGACGTGGTGGACACCGATTTCTAGCAAGACCAAGCTCCGAGTTGGCCGCCTTCTGAAGGCACACGGCCTAAAGGGAGCGATCAAACTTGAGCTTTACACCGACAGCCCGAAGGAACGCTTCGTGCCCGGTGCAGTGCTCGAACTCCAGGTGCCTGAGACGTCGCCTTGGTTCGGCAAGACCGTTACGGTTGCCGAATTGCGCTGGTACAACCAGTCGCCCGTAATCTTCCTTGAGGGTGTCGCAGACCGCACGGCGGCCGAAACCCTGATCAAGGCAATCCTCATCGTCGATGCCGAGGTTTCGGCGTTGCCTGCCGAGCCCGATGCCTGGTACGACCACCAGCTGGTCGGCCTGCGCGTTTTGCGCGACGGCGTGCTGGTAGGCAAGGTCATCCGTGTCGATCACCTCCCGGCTCAAGACCTGCTGGTTGTCGACACCGACGCCGGCGAGATCATGGTGCCTTTCATCAAGCGCTTCGTTCCGGTTGTCGACATCGAGAAGGGCGAGGTTCAGGTGACCCCTCCTGGCGGCCTGTTCGAGACGCTCGAGAACGACGACAAGCCGGGTGCCGAGCAGGGCATCCCAGCTGCCATCGAAGGCCTTTCAGAGGTCGTTGACGAGGCCTAAATGCGCATCGATGCCGTCAGCATTTTTCCCGACTATTTCAAGGCGCTAGACCTCTCGTTGCTGGGCAAGGCTCGCGAGCGCGAACTGATCCAGTTCAATGCCCACGACCTGCGCGACTGGACGCACGATCGCCACCGCACCGTAGACGACTCGCCATACGGCGGGGGCGCGGGCATGCTCATGAAGCCAGAGCCTTGGGGCGAGGCGCTCGATGCGATTCTGCCCGAAGACGGCAGCGCGACCGTGATCTTTACCTCGCCGGCTGGCGAAGTCTTCAACCAAAAATTGGCGTATGAGCTCGCCGAGCAGACCCACATCGTGTTTGCCTGCGGTCGCTACGAGGGCATCGACCAGCGCGTGGTCGACTACGCGAGCACCAAAGCTAACGTGCGCATGATCAGCATCGGCGACTACGTGCTCAACGGCGGTGAGGTCGCGGCAATCGCCATGACCGAGGCGATCGTTCGGCTCATCCCTGGTGTCATCGGCAATGCCGAGAGCCTGGTCGAGGAATCACACTCGGATGGCCTTCTCGAATACCCGAGCTACACCAAGCCGGCGTCGTGGCGCGGCCTGGATGTGCCAGAGGTTCTGTTGAGCGGCAATCACGCGGCGATCGCCAAGTGGCGTCACGAGCAGCAGCTCGAGCGCACCAAGCGTGTGCGCCCCGACCTGCTTGGCTAATTCGTCCATTTGTGGCAGACTAGACAGGTTGATTGCCCAAGTGAGCTCTGCCGCAGGGGAGCTGGCAAACACAACACCCCGAAAAACTTCGAAAAACCAACCGTTTTTGACCTGCGTGCCGAAACAGAGAGCGATTCAAAATGCACATTCTTGATGTAGTCGACGCAGCCAGCCTTCGTTCAGACATTCCTGACTTCCGCGTTGGTGACACCGTAAAGGTTCACGTAAACATCATCGAAGGCAACCGCAGCCGTGTTCAGGTGTTCCAGGGCGTAGTAACCCGTCGCTCGGGCGACAGCGTTCGCGAGACTTTCACCGTTCGCAAGGTTTCGTTCCAGGTTGGTGTCGAGCGCACCTTCCCAGTGCACTCACCAGTCCTCGAAAAGATCGAGCTCGTTTCGCGCGGTGACGTGCGTCGTGCCAAGCTGTACTACCTGCGCGACCTGCGCGGCAAGGCAGCCAAGATCCGCGAAAAGCGCTAAGCAGCGCTCGACGCTCGGACGCCCAAACAGATTCAGGGCTAATGACCAAATTTGGTCGCCTCAAAGGCGACAAGCCAGCACCAAAGTCGCGCCTAGGAAAATGGTGGCGCAAGGCTCAAAAGAATGTCTTCGTGGCATTTTTTGTTGACCTGCTCACCATCCTTGGCTCGGCCTTGGTGCTTTCGCTTTTGTTGAAGACGTTCCTAATTCGTTCGTTCTTCATCCCTTCGGGATCGATGCTCAACACCCTCCAGATCGACGATCGAATCATCGTCAACGAGCTGGTGCCAAATGTCGTGCCTATCGAACGCGGCGATGTGGTCGTGTTCAAGGATCCGGGCGGCTGGTTGGGGCCAATCACCCCTAAGAAGACCAACTTCATCGTTGCGGCCGGCGAATTCGTGCTCTCGGCTTTCGGTTTCGTGGCTCCTGATAGCGACCAACACCTGGTCAAGCGCGTCATCGGCGTGGGTGGCGACCACGTGGTTTGCTGCGATGCCAGCGGCAAGCTGCAGATCAACGGCCAGAGCATCACCGAGCCATACCTTGCCAAAGGAACCAATCCGTCCGACGTTAAGTTCGATGTGACTGTTCCCGCGGGCACCATCTGGGTCATGGGCGACAACCGTGGCAACAGCGAAGACTCGCGATTCCACGGCGATCTGCCTGGCAAGGGCTTTGTTTCTTTGAAGTATGTGGTCGGTCGTGCCTTTGTGGTGAGCTGGCCGAGCAAGCACTGGCAGTGGCTGGGCAACTATCCAGATGTCTTCAAAGCCGTACCCAAGCCTTGACTTTGAACTTGCGCTAGCGCGCGAGTTGGGTGTTCGGTATCTCATCGGCATCGACGAGGTTGGTCGCGGTGCCATCGCTGGCCCCGTGGCAGTTGGCGCAGCGTTAATCGACATCCATTCGGCCGCTGGTTGGCCAGCCGAACTGCGCGACTCCAAACTGATGACCGAGAAGGCTCGCGAGCGAAACGCGCCGCTGGTTGCCGAGTGGGTCGTTGCTAGCGGAATCGGCATGACCCAGGCCGATCGAATCGAGACCGATGGCATAGTTCGTTCGCTCGAACTGGCCGGCGGTGCTGCTATCGGCGAGCTGTTGGCTCAGGTCGACCGAGCAAGTCTTGCGGCCGAGGGTTGCGCCGTGTTGCTCGATGGTTCGCACAACTGGTTGGCGAACTCCGCATACGGTTTGCCGGTTCGCACCAAGACCAAGGCCGATCAGGATTGCGTTTCGGTGGCCTGCGCCTCGGTCTTGGCGAAGGTGACCCGCGACCGACTGATGGTCACGCTCGATGCCGCACACCCGGGCTTTGGGTTTGCCGGCAACAAGGGCTATGCGGCTGCGGGGCACATCGAACGGCTGCGCGAGGTTGGCCCGACCTCGATTCATCGACACAGCTGGCTCACCAAGATTCTGGCCGAAGCGTAGGATTGAAAAACCATGGAAGAAAACGAATTCGACGAGTACGACCGCCAGTCTGAGCTCGCTTTGTATCGCGAATATCGTGATGTCGTCGGCACTTTCAAATACGTGATCGAGACCGAGCGCCGGTTCTATCTTGCAAACGAGGTCAATCTCGAGCGCAAAGATGCCGGCAGCGACTTCTATTTTGAACTCGAGTTGGTCGACGTGTGGGTGTGGGACATCTACCGCGCCGACCGCTTCGTAAACAAGGTGAAGGTATTGACCTTCAAAGACGTCAACATCGAAGAGCTCTCGGGCAAGGCCTTCAAGCTGCCCAAGGAATTCCAGCTCGGCGAGCAGTAACCGCTGGGCCTGAGCCAGCGAACACCCGGTTCTCCCCAGAAACATTGGCGCCGCGCTAGCGCATACCCAAATGCAAAAAGAATCGCTGCATGACAAATGCGCGACACATTCTTGGGCGGTATGGCGAACAGGCCGCCACCGACTTCATTGCCACGCTCGGTTACGAGCTGCTAGACCGCAACTGGCATCACGCCCTTGGCGAGCTAGATATCGTTGCCAAAGACGGCCGGCAGGTGGTCTTTATCGAGGTCAAGACTCGCAATGGGCGTGGCTTCGGGCATCCGTTCGAGGCAATTACCACCGCCAAAATGGCTCGCCTGCGTCAACTTGGCGCCGCCTGGCTGGCCGCCAAACAGCTTGGCTCTGTGCCCGTTCGAATGGATGCGATCAGCGTCCTGGTTGATGCGGGTCGAGTTCACATCGAACACCTCAAGAGCGTGTTCTGATGCAGCTCGCAAAGTCGCTCGCAATTTCGCTGTTCGGGCTAAACGGGCGACTGATCGAGGTCGAGGCCGACATCTCGAGCAACCTGCCCGGTTTTGTGTTGGTTGGCCTGCCAGATGCGTCACTGCAGGAGGCCTCGGCTCGCGTTCGGGCAGCCTGCGTTAACACCGGTCTGGGTTGGCCAAACCGAAAAATCACCGTAAACCTGTCGCCGGCGAGCGTGCCCAAGGCGGGTTCCAGTTTCGATCTGGCAATCGCCGCTTCGGTCCTGTGCGCCTCGGGCCTTCTGTCGAGCGAGGCAATCGGCGGCAATCTGCTGATCGGCGAGCTAACGCTAGATGGAGCCGTGCGTGGTGTGCGCGGCGTCTTGCCCATGATCACTGCGGCAAAACAACTGGGTGTCACAAGCTTCGTAATCCCTGCGGCCAACCTTGCCGAGGCCAGCCTGGTCGACGGCGTGCGAGTGATTGCAGTGGCCAGCCTCGCCGAGTTCGCGCGCCATTTCGGTCACTCGGGCGAATTGCGAGACCCAAGTGCACCCATCGAGCACGAACCGCGCCGGGTGGAGGCACTGGCCAGCGATGCTGCCGATGCTGCCGGCGAGGCCGGCGAGGCCGGCGACATGTTCGATGTCCTCGGGCAGGCAACAGCCGTCGAGGCCATGGCGATAGCTGCGGTTGGTGGCCATCACACACTGCTGGTTGGGCCACCCGGGTCGGGCAAAACGATGCTGGCTCAGCGTCTGGCCGGCATTTTGCCGCTGCCAGATGCCGAGACCAGCGTGCAAAACGCATCCATGGCCTCGTTGGTGGGTGTCGCCGCCCCGCTTGCGCGTGTGCCGTTCGTGGCGCCGCATCACGGCATAAGTGCCAGCGCGTTGGTGGGTGGCGGCAACTCGGTGCCCAGACCGGGGCTTATCTCGTTGGCTCACGGGGGAGTCCTGTTTCTCGATGAGGCACCCGAATTTGCTCCTGCGGCTCTCGATGCGCTTCGCGAACCGCTCGAGTCGGCGCAAATCTCGATCGCCCGCGCTGGAGGCGTTGCCGTCTTTCCGGCTCGATGCCAACTGGTTCTCGCGGCGAATGCCTGCCCCTGTGGCAATCGTGGTGTGCGCGGGCGCGAGTGCACCTGTTCGCATGGCCAACGGCAGCGCTATGCCGGTCGGGTGTCTGGTCCGTTGCTAGACCGATTCGACCTTCGCCTGCGTATCCAGCCGGCAAGCATCGCAGACCGCGCCAAGTCGGCACGCGACGCCAACCGACCGACGTCGGCGCAGCTGCGCGAGCGGGTAATCGCGGCCCGCACTCGCACTGCTGACCGGCTTAGCGACAGCCCCTGGAGTCTGAACAGCGAGGTGAGTGGTGCATACCTCCGCCGGTTGAATCGAGGTAATCCCAAAGCGGTGCGAATACTCGATGCCGCCTTGACCCGAGGAACAATCAGCATGCGAGGCTATGACCGTTGCCTGCGGGTGGCCTGGAGCATCGCCGATTTCGAGGGCGTTGATTCTTTGAGTGCATCGATCGTCGGTCAGGCGCTATTTCTGCGCGGCCAGGACGGCTGGGTGGCCGAATGATGGTCGTGAATGCCAACTCGGTTCTAGGTCTGCCGGCCGCGAGGGGCAAAATCTTGCTTGGTCAGCTCGGATGCGGCGACCAAGACGCCGAGGCCACGCTGGCCCACGTGATCTGGAGTCACCTGTGTGAACCCGGCGACATGCTCGCTGGGGAGCTGGTGCAAAAACTTGGCCCCGTCGAGGCGTTGAGCTTGATACGCGGTTTCGACGCGGCTCAGGCGCTCATCGCTGCGCTTGAGGATGCCGAGGTCCACGACGAATTGCTAACTAACCGCGAAGATCTCGCGAGTGAACTGAATGATGGCATTGCCCGTTGGCGCGCACGCGACAACAATGCTGCCGTTTTGCGCTCGCTCGAGCTCTGGGCGCGCCTTGATGGGCAGATCGTTACGCCAGATGCCGCGGATTGGCCAGCTGGTTTCGAGCTTCTTGGCGCCGGGGCGCCACGAGTCCTATGGCTTCGCGGTCAACGCGGTGCCCTCGGGTCGCTCGACGCGTGCATCGCAATGGTGGGCAGTCGAAATGTTAGCTCGCACGGGGTGCACGCAGCGCAGGCTATCGCCGAATCGGCGGTGGCTGCTGGACTGGCCGTGGTCAGTGGCGGTGCCTACGGTGTCGATGCCGAGGCTCACCGCGGAACCTTGGCCGCGGGCGGCATCACTATCGCCGTATTGGCTGGCGGGGGCGACCGGTTTTATCCCGTGGGTAACGCCGATCTCTTGCGTCAAATCCTGATCTCTGGCTGCATTCTTGCCGAACAAGCTCCTGGCAATTCGCCAACTCGTTGGCGCTTCTTGCAGCGAAACCGCCTTATCGCCGCCTTGGGCGAGGCCACCGTAATCGTCGAAATGGCGGTGAAATCCGGAGCAAAGAACACCATGCACCACGCGTTAGCCATGGGGCGGGCCGTGTACGCGGTTCCCGGTCAAATGCTGAGTGCAACGGCCCGTGGCTGCAACATAGCCATAGCCGAGGGCAAGGCGAACATCGCATCCGGTGCCGACGAGGTGATCAAGGAAATCCTTGGAGTCGGTTTTGAATACGAGTCGAAAGGCGAGTTGACGGCCCTGCAGCAGCGAATCCTCGATGCAACCTCCATCAATGCCGCCAGTGTGGAGCGACTAGGAATCAGGGCTGGAACGACCAACCGCGAGACTCTGTCAGCCTTGGGCGCGCTCGAACTTCTCGGGCTAGTCGAACGGCGCGAACGAGGCTGGGCAAGACCAACGCTTAGCCTTAGAGGGTGAGCCAGAACCAGCCAGTCGAACTGACACCAAGTGCAGCCATGTTGGCCGCGCTTGCGGCCTTCGAGACGCACCTGAGTGCAGGGCGTGGCTTGTCGCCCAACACGATCAAGGCATACGTCACCGACGTTTCGAGTTTCATGGCTGAAGTTGCGGCAAAGCGCGCCGAGCCATCCGAAATAACCCTCGACGATCTTCGAGATTGGCTGTGGCGGCTTAGCGAATCTGGCATCGCGAAGAGTTCAATGGCTCGCAAGAGCGCCTCGCTAAAAGCATTCACCGCGTGGGCTCTAAAGAGTGGCCTGGCCGCCACCGATCCAGGCCTGCGGCTGCGCTCGCCGAAGGCTGCTCGCACCCTGCCTAAGGTCGTTTCTCGCGATACCATGGGCGGCATTTTCGAGCACCTTGAGGCATTGGCCACCGACGACAACCCCGGCGGTATTCAAGATCTGGTCATGGTCGAGTTGCTCTATGCCACCGGTATTCGTGTCAGCGAGTTAGCGGGCCTAAACCTCGAAGACATCGACTACGGTAGAAACATTTTGCGGGTCACCGGCAAGGGCGACAAGCAGCGCATGGTGCCGTTCGGTGCGCCGGCGCTCGCCGCTCTCAGCCGCTGGATTCAAGTCGGTCGACCACAGTTCGAGGCGGCAGTACCGGTGGCAACTGATCGTTCGGCGCTGCTGATTACCTCGCGCGGCAAGCGGGTTGGCGTTCGGCAGGTGTATGCCCTTGTCGCATCTTTGCTCGAGGGAACGCCCACGGGTGTCGCGGGCCCGCATGCCCTGCGCCACTCTGCGGCAACGCACCTGCTCGACGGGGGCGCAGACCTGCGTGCGGTTCAAGAGCTACTCGGTCACGCCTCGCTGGGCACAACCCAGATTTACACCCATGTGAGCATCGATCGACTGCGCGAGGGGTATCGCAACGCGCACCCGCGCGCCTAAACGCCTAGCGCCTAGGCAGCAAACCCCGTCGATGCGCTACAGGTTCGTCCAAGGCGCGATTCGACTCGGGTTTAGTTGGCCCATCACCCAGGCTGGCGACAAATAGCCCGACTCGGTGCGGTAACTAAAGTGCAGGCACCGCATGGCAGGGCAGTGCTGGCGATAACCGGGGGCGGCATCGCATACTGAGCCAATTTCTTGCCCGACCAGCACGGTTCTTCCG
Source organism: Actinomycetota bacterium (assembly GCA_041168965.1). Lineage (GTDB taxonomy): Bacteria > Actinomycetota > Actinomycetes > Actinomycetales > Microbacteriaceae > Rhodoluna. The sequence continues at coordinate 667 of JBEEJX010000001.1, read as the reverse complement.
GCCGCAAGGGTGGGGCAGACCGGCTCGACTTCGGCCAGGTCTCCGTTGGGCAGGCGAATCGATACGACCGAACGGTCGACGATCAGGCCCGAGAACCAGATAATCCCATTTGCAGGTGCAACCACGGGCTGGTCGAGTTGAACCCGATAATCCACGCCGCGATGCCCGGCAGAGTAGTCGCTCGTTGGCTGCTGATAGCTGCGGACGAGTTCTGGTTTGGCAACCGGCGCCCTAAGGGTTTGGCCGCCAGCCGCCTGGCCCGCCCCGGCGGCGCCAGCAACCTGACCATCCTCGGCCGCGGCCGCCTTCAACGAGCCTGGAACCAGGCACAGCAAGAGAGTAGCGGCAAGGATCGGAACAGTTTTTGGGTTCATGATCTCGAGCATCGCTCGCAGGCGACGCTCTCTAAAAAAACGACGATTGGCTGTGCAAAACTAGCGGCAAACTGGCCTCAGAATCGGCGGTTTTGACCAATAAATACCTAGAAACCACGTGCCTCAACCTGCTAGACTGACAGGGCAGTTTTTTGTCGAGGCAACGAGACAAGGACTGACTTCGCGTGTCGACCAACGGTTCTGACTTGGTCACGCAAAACGAAAGACAATCGCGGGCGGCGCAATTCGCCCAGAGTGTCTTGCGTGTGCGTGTGCCGGAACCGCGACACCAG